>DCQA01000026.1:0-72830 GCA_002323325.1 Coxiellaceae bacterium UBA1530
TTTCGGGGCGTCATACCAAGCAGGGTGATGCTTTGGTTCAACTTGATGATCGCCTGGCGAGAGAGGCATACAATATGGATAAAGCCACGTTAGCTTATGATAAGGTTAATTATCTCAGTCAAAAGGCTTTGATTAAAAACAATGCTACAAGTCAAAATGAAGTTGATTCAGCACAAGCAACTTACATGGCTCAAAAAGCTAAGGTTGCTCAAGATAAAATCAATTTGGACGATACCACAATAAGGGCACCTTTCTCCGGAAAGTTAGGGTTACGTCAAGTGGATGTTGGGCAGTACATTACAACCTCGACAGTCATAGTCTCGTTACAACAGCTGGACCCCATGTATGTCGATTTCCCCCTGTCATCCAACCTCTTGAGTCAGTTTAAGTCAGGTCAAGCTGTTCATGTAGAGGTGAACTCACAACCAGGCAAAATTTATAACGGAAAAATTGTCGCCGTTGATTCTTTAGTTGACGAATCCACTAGGACCGTGAATGTACGAGCCTCGATCAAAAACGATGATGAGTCACTTTTACCAGGCCAATTTGCAGACATTTCTGTGTTACTACCAGTTCAAAAAGATGTCGTCGAGGTGCCTAGAGCCGCGATTACCTATAGTCTTTACGGCAACGCCGTATTGCTTGTTACTGAAAAAGAAGTGGATGGAAAAACTGAACACATAGCCACTGAAAAATACGTGACCACTGGTGATGTGGATGGTGAAAATGTTGTCATACTCAAAGGGCTCAATGCAGGTGATGTCATTGTTAGTTCAGGTCAGAATAAGGTGTCATCAGGTGGTGTGGTCACAATCAACAATTCCACGCCTTCGACGGATGACTCATCTCAAGCTACAACAGCAACAAAAACTTCGTAACTGAGGGTAAGTCATGGGTAATTTTACAGATTTCTTTATTCGTCGCCCTGTCTTTGCCTCGGTGGTCAGTTTGTTATTCTTGCTGGTTGGCTTGCAAGCTATATTCACCATGCAGGTGCGTGAATATCCTGAGATGGAGAACACTGTTATCACAGTTACAACAGCTTATCCTGGTGCTTCAGCAGATACTGTGCAAGGCTTTGTAACGACCCCTTTAGAGCAAGCGATTGCCAGTGCCGATGGATTAGACTATTTCACATCAACCAGCGTTGACGGCACCAGCACTATCACTGTTTATGTGCAGCTAAACTACGACCCTAATGCTGCATTCACCAGTGTCTTGAGCGAGGTGCAGCAAGTTGAAAACACATTACCGACGGGTGCTCAATTACCTATCATCACGAAATCAACCGGTGCTGCGGTCTCCTTGATGTACATTGGATTTAGTAGTTCTGAAATGTCGGCGGGCCAAATTACGGCGTATTTAACCGATGTTGTGCAACCTCAAATTCAAACGGTCAATGGTGTTTCGTCAGCTACTATCATGGGAAGCAACACGTATGCAATGCGAATTTGGTTAAACCGTGACCGCATGAATGCCTTAGGTGTTACACCCGCAGATATTTCATCAGCTCTTCAGGCAAATAACTATCAATCTTCTGGCGGCCTGGTCAAAGGTAAGTACGTTGAAATGAATATTAGCGCAGATACCAGCTTAACTGATCAAGCGCAGTTTGAAAGTTTAGTGATTAAGACTGGCTCGAGTGGTCAGTTAGTGTATCTTCGGGACGTGGCGCGTGTTGAATTAGGATCAACGGCGTACAATAAATCAGTGTATTTTGACAATCAGCCGTCAGTGGTTATTGCCGTTAATGGTACGTCGACGGCCAACCCATTGACTGTTATCAAAGATGTCAAGACATTAATTCCTGAGATGCAAGCGCTTTACCCACCTTCGCTTAGCTCCAATGTTGTTTATGATGCCAGCCTTTACATTCAAGACTCGATCAACGAAGTTATTCGAACTATTGTAGAGGCTGGTTTGATTGTTACCTTCGTGATCTTTTTATTCTTAGGATCTTTGAGAACGGTATGTATTCCAGTCATTACACTGCCGTTATCCTTGGTGGGTGTATTTGTTGTCATGACAGCACTGGGTTATTCCATCAACTTATTGACTCTATTAGCCTTAGTATTAGCGATTGGACTAGTGGTTGATGACGCTATTGTTGTTTTAGAAAACACTTATCGTTTGATCGAGGAAGGCGAAACTCCCTTTAACGCTGCATTAGTCGGGGCAAGAGAGATTTCAGGACCTGTTATCGCAATGACGATTACTCTGGTTGCGGTGTATGCCCCCATTGGTCTGATGACAGGTGTTACCGGCGCGCTATTTACCGAATTTGCTTTTACTCTAGCAGGAGCTGTTTTGGTGTCCGGCGTCATTGCCTTGACGTTGACTCCCATGATGTGTTCAAAAATGTTAAATGCCTCTATCGGTGAGCAAGTCTTGGTTAAATTTATCGATCAAAAGTTTTCTAGTCTAAAACAGGTCTATCAAAAAGCGCTAAAGGGGGTACTATCACATCGTCCAGCTTTTTTATTTTTAGGTTTTGTGGTCTTTGTCAGTAATCTTTTCTTGTTTGTTCTGACGCCATCAGAATTATCACCGATCGAAGATCAGGGTGTTGTACTCTTAATGGGTACAGCACCAACATCTGCCAATCTCAACTATCTCGAAAGGTACACGTCAACATTTAGAAGTTACTACACACAATTTCCTGCGTTTGCTCATGGTTTTGTGGTAAATGGTTCTTCGAGCGATAATACCGCTATGTCGTTTATGTTGTTAAAGCCCTGGAGTGAGCGTTCAGAGACACAACAAACGGTATATCGAGATCTTGCTTCAAAAATTCGCAACGTTCAGGGTATGCAGGTCTTTCCTGTCCAGTTGTCATCGCTACCTACTTCGACAGGAACTTTTCCAATAGAGTTTGTCATCAAATCATTAGGCTCATATGAGGACCTCTATGAGGTTTCAGAGGAGTTCTTAAACAAAGCAATGGCAAGTGGTAAGTTTTTGTTTCTGCAGAATTCACTAGACTACAACAAGCCTAATTATGCGATGAATATTGATTACAAGAAAGCAGGGCAGTTGGGTATATCGATGCAGGACATTGGCGCGGTTTTATCGCCTTCTCTGAGTGAGAACTTTATCAATTATTTCAGCATGTATAACCGTTCCTACGAGGTGATTCCTCAGTTGGATGCGCCTTTCAGAAAAGCTCCAGCAGACCTTGATACGCTTTACATTAACAATAGTGCAGGAGATTTATTGCCGCTATCAACGATTTTTAGTTATGACCAAACAACAGTTCCTAATGAACTGGATCGATTTCAGCAGATTAACTCAGCGACAATTCAAGGTGTCTCTTTACCGAACTTAGTATCGGTGGGGCAAGCTGCAACATACCTTCAAGATTTGGCCTCTGAGGTCTTACCGAGTAGTTATTCGTACAGTTATGCAGGGGATTTGCGTTCTTATGTAGAGGAAGGGAATGCTTTGCTCTACACCTTCATTTTTGCTCTTATTATCATTTATTTGGTCTTATCCGCGCAATTTGAGAGTTTTCGTGACCCATTGGTTATCCTAACGAGTGTTCCGATGGCGACGTGTGGTGCCTTAATTCCCCTTTGTATGGGTTTTTCTACCATCAATATATACAGCGAAGTTGGTTTGATTACGTTGATTGGTTTGATCAGTAAGCATGGAATTCTCATGGTCGAATTTGCTCGCCAACTTCGAGAAGAGAAGGGTTATGATTTGCGACAGGCGATCGAGGAGGCTGCTGCTATTCGTCTGCGTCCGGTATTAATGACAACAGCTGCGATGGTGTTGGGTGTGTTTCCTCTATTGATAGCAACAGGTGCTGGTGCAGTGAGTCGTTTTGATATAGGTCTAACCATTGCTTCTGGAATGTGTTTTGGAACCGTGTTCACCTTATTCATTGTTCCGACAGTATACACATTAACGACTCGTCAGATCCTGGCATTTTTGTTTGGTGCCATAGCGACTTGTGCAATATTAGTGACATTCTTGTAGGCAACTATAAATACTATCTTGTTGGTGTCATGATATCAGGCCGTATTGCATCGTCTTTATTCTTAAGGATCGATTATTTGCTCTAAGTTGTTACTTTTCTTGTCAGATACGACTTATTCGATGTGAAATAATCGTTGTCATTTGTTAATCTTTAGCAACATTGCGAGCGATTGCTCATTAATTGTTGTCTGTATTAATCTCTAAAAAACGAGATACTGTTGTTATGAATATAAAATGTTTCATATTTTTCACTCTTATAGCTTCTATGGTTAAGGTATCAAGTTCAGAGATGAGTCGCGATAAGGCATGTCAGTATGAGCTTTCACTGAATCTCAAAGACGAAAGTAAGTTTTACTGGTTAGTTTTTAATTCGGAGATTTTTAAAGCATTGCTATCCACTGCTGAGGATCAACGTTATTGTATTGACGACCTCTTATTGCGGGCGCGATCACTCTTTACAGATTCCAATAAGAATATCTGTATCTATGAAGAAAGTCATTTAGAAGGACGTCGATCGACTCGTATTGGGTACATACCGCTTATGCTGGTCAGATCCGGTGCTCATTTCTCAGTTGGAGGTAGGAAGGCGACGGGGAGTCACCCTGATGATTTGTTGCCTATTTTCTCCACTTAGCATAGTTTCCAAACATTTCATATTTGGCTTTGTCTGCATCGGATTCATTCAAGTGATATATCGGTAATTTTTTGATTTTTTTTCTTAAGAAATCATTAAATTGAGTGATATATTTCAGGTGTTTTTCGCGCTATCGTTTCTGATTATGAATCAATATAGGGTTTTATCCTTGTATTCTTCACATCTTGAGCTTTCCCATTACTAATAACCAGCTGAAATTATGCATGTTTTACCATAGCTATTGTTTTCCTAATGTTTTTATTCAGATTGCATATGTCTTTTTTGTTTCTTTAATGGATCTAAAGAAAAGCGTCACTGAGTTTGCGATCTATTTTTTTTCTATGGCATATTGTAATCACGACCAAGGTTTTTCAAATATTAAGTTGGTTTCGACTCTCTAAAGGTATTTGTTAAACGCTACATGCAGTAACTCTTGGTTGATGTGGTGAAGTCTCATTTATGGATGCTATGAGTAACATCGTTTAAAACCATCAAAACCAGTAGAGGAGAGTAATATGCCAAAATTAACAGAACAACAAGTAATACAAAACAGTGCATTGATTCAGAATGCCGTAACTACAATTAAGGATGTCAATACAAAGTTGAACGCAGTCTACATTTCTTCCCCTAATATAAAGCAGTATAACGATGATTTTATCTCGGTCACCACAGCCCGTAAGTCAGCGTATCGAGCGGCAAGGGCTCTAGCTGAACAAGAAGAGTTGTCTCTGAATACGACTTTCGTTAGTGCTGCTGAAAGCATCGATGGTGTTCAGTCTTACTTATCATCTGGTCCTTTTACAGAGCCGAATGAGATAAATTCTGGAGTTAATCAAATTAGTCTTATCGATGTTATTGATACGCTCAAATACAGGCTCGTAATGGCACAAGCGGCTATGAATACCAAAAAGCAAACCCTTGAAACAAACTTTGATGTTTTAGATGCAGAAATGAAGAGCATCGCTGATCGTATCAATAGTCTAACTACTCGCATGACAACTGCTATTGAGCTTGGTAGTTATGATCAAGCAAGAGGATATCGTGAGCAAATTAATACGCTAAAAACTCAATTGGAGGAGAAGAAGGCTCAGAAAATTAACTTGGAAAGGACATTCAACTCTGACAAAACAGAATCGGAAGCTTTCATCGGTAATATCCGCAAGGATATCAAGACATTTGAGGATAAAATAACTCAGGGACAAATGGCTCTAGTAGAATCTGTCGATCAAGCTTTTAGCTCTTTTGTTGGAAAAGACACAATATCTAAGTCCACTGCAATGGGTACAAAACACTTCAACGGTGGCTTTAGCGGTAAAAGTCCAGCTGTTGTGAATGATCCTCATTCGGAATATACGCCTTTTTCAAAAGTTGTAGAGTCCTATTTACCAACTGCTACAGACAATAAAACACTAACTCTTCTCGAGATGCTGGTAGATCAAGATAGTGGTTGCGATCTTTTATGGCAAGAGATGCCTCGACACTTGCTCAAAAGTATAGCTCCTAAAGATAAAAATCATAGTGATGGTGTTTACTCTAAGATGATCACTGGAATTGATGCGGTCATTAAGCTGAATCCTGACGTGCAAATGCTAGAGCATTTAAGCAAAGTACTTGAGCAATATAAGCACTTGATAGCTAGTCGTAAGTTCAGTTTTGAAGCTCTTCACTCGGATAGTGTGTCTGCCCGAGATGAACACGTTAGTGTAATTCAATCTAGAATTGAAGATCTTAAGCTACGTATTGAATCTAAGAACAAGGATCGCTCGTCATTGATATCTACTACTTCTGACGTTGTAAGTAATGGCACATCTACGAAGTCTGTTACTTCAGATCCTGCTTCTGACGATGTAAGTGATAACACATCTACGAAGTCTGCTACTTCTTCTTGGATGAGCAATATGTCGTTATCATCATTGTATGCTGCTGCTAGTTCATGGGGTATATTTGGTAAAGGTGACCAAAATGACAATGAAGCTCATGCAGTCGGTCCTGATATGAATATGGGTCTTTAGTTTAAGTATTAAAATAAACGTAAAACAAAAAAAGCCACCTCTCAGGTGGCTTTTTTATATAGTGTGATAGCGATTAATCATCCCGAAAGATGAGTAATGGCTCACCGAAAGTTTGCTCATAGAGATCACACGTGTTTTGAAAAGCTACTTTCAGTGATTCGCGATCAGGATTGCGACTGTCTGCCGGCTCATGGTGAATATAGCCTCCAGCAATATTCGTGCAGTCATTAATATATCGACGCGTGTGAAGAATATGTGCGTGCCAGTATTCATCAATGCAGCTTGATGGCGCGAGCGGTGTAGAAGGGTGAGTGACTATGAGGTGAAGAAAGCGTCGGTAGAGCAGCTCTAACGTGCTGATATGATCTTGTGACCAGGGTGTCAGTGCATAGCTGTTACTGCACAGGTAGGCGTTAATACACTCTAGGTCAATCTCAAAAGCGGTCATAGTAGTTTACAATATTGTTCGTTTTTATAAATTGTTAGATAATATTAAAAGGGTTATATCACGCTTTCTTTTTAGTGCCGGTTATTTAAAACGCCATACAGCCGTTATTATGACACTTGCCATTGCAGCCAAGGCTTAGGGCTAGTTCTTGTTTATGCGTTGATAGGGTTTTGATAGAAACAAATTGCCCTTGACGAACCGGCTTTTTGACTGTAGATGTTTGAGTTTGGCTCATGCTTGACTCCCTATGGTTTGTCTGTATATTCCGAGAAAATTACGCCTATTTTATTTTTATGTCAAGGTGATCGGTATGCCATTCTATTCAAAAATGTTCGCGTGTGTGTTAGTGGTTGGCGTATCATTTTCTCTACTTGTGAATGCGGATACTTTAACGCTGCCCGACCTCACCATTGAGGCACCGATGGCGACGGATGATACGCAAGCGGGCTTCGAAATCACGAATAATCAATCGGTTATTGCATCCAGTGGATCACAAACTGTTTCGAGTGCCTTAGCGCTTCACCCTATGATTCAAACGCAGTCTCATAGCTCTAATGCATCACAAAACACCATTGCTTTACATGGCTTTGGCGATAACGCCTCTGTTAATACTTTGTTAACGCTAGATGGTATGCCTTTCATAAGCGCTTCACTCATTGGTCCAAATTTTAATGCGCTATTGCCAGGGGCTATTAGTGACTACACGCTTTTACCAGGGAGTTATGGCACGCTTTATGGTAATCAGGCTATCGGTGGCGTTGTAAAGTTGAATACTGTAATACCCTCTGAACCTGTCGCCGATTTTTCGCTGTCTTTGGGTAATCATGATCAACATGGTGTGAGTTTTGTAGCGAGTGAAACAGACGATGTTGGTCAGGCTGTTCGTTTGGGTGCGTCAATGTATAACAACGACCATGATCAGCCCAATAGTCAGCAGCAAGATTATCTAATGAATCTGCAATGGTCGAAGCAATCAGACGATCAATCATCCGGGATTAATTTAATTGCTTATCATACCACCATCCATCTGCCGTCATCGCAATTGTGGGGGAGCGCAGAAGAGCCAGGAGATTCATCAGCAGTGAGTACAACTGAGGGTTATCTGCTAAATGCTTATCATCAACGCTGGTTGAATGCTGATTGGCAATGGCTAACGCATCTGTTGTGGTTTGAGGATCAACAGACTTGTACTAGTTTATCCTCGGTCAGTGATCAATCGAGTGTTCTTTGGAAAAATGATTGGCTCTATGGGGCTCGGTGGAAGATGGGCTGGGACATCAGCTACGATACCTTTGATACCGATAACTCGAAAGCCTCCTATGATTCTGATGAATATATCACATCAGCTTACGCTCGATATACCCAGCCAATAAGTTCTAAGGTATCAATGGCTGTTGGTGCACGTGGTGCTTGGCAAGGTATTGGTGCGACATCCTCGACGAATGATCATCTTTACCAGCATAATACCGCTTTTGTTAATGAACAAAGCCTCTACTGGAAGCCTAAATCGGCATGGCGCTTTTTTCTTCGTCGCGATATGAATTTCAGAATGCCAAAGGGTAAGGAAGAGGTGTGGTCTGCTGATGGTACAGTGCATGAGCTTTCGGTGCAGACAGGTATTGCTTATGAGGCTGGTTTTAATTGGAAGTGTAATAACGATGCGATTCGTTTGGCGGTTTTTCACCTGGATATTGATAATGAGCTGGCGTATACCTTGTTTCCTCTGCCTTACGGGGAAGTCACTAATTTGCCGCCAACGCGACGTGTTGGTATCGATCTGTCAGCGGAGAGGGTGTTATCGGATGGCTTGTCTTCATCCGTGGAAATGAGCTGGGTTAATCCAACCATTCGATCAGGTGAATATGAAGGAAATCAGATTCCAGGCGTGTCGCCTTTTAATGGAGGTGTTGCTGTTACCTATGGTGCTTTGCCGCGATGGAATATGACAGTCATGGAGTCTTATCATAGTAGCTTTTATGCATCAGATGATTTTAATAATACAGGCGACAAGATGCCAGATTATTGGTTGACCAATGCGCGGTGGCAGAAACAGTGGAACACTACGACATTAACATTACGCGCCGATAATCTGTTGGATAAGCACTATGTACGCTATGGACAATATTATTCAGACGGTAGCATTCGTTATTACGCAGCAGATGGTTTTATGATGCTTGCGACTATGAAAATAAGCTTGGGGAAATAAGTGAGTGTGAAGTCAATATTCCAATCACGAGCAGTAACATTGATGATGAGCTTAATCTTGCATGGATTATTATTGATGTCTTTATGGCTTGGGTGTGATCGCATGATATCGTCCACCAGTCATGCGCGTAATTCCACGATTAAAACGTATTTGATCGTTGGAAAGTTTCCCGCTGTCACGCCGAGCTTATCTAAACAGCAGCTCTCTGTAGATAAGAGTATTTCTACGATACCATCCCGCATGGCTGCTTTGAAATCTGAAAAAAAGCAGCCTTCAACTACGCAGGTTTCTAAGCGTGTTGCTCCCAGTAACCGCACTCAGATTGCTGCTATAGAAAAACATGGGGTGGCTTCTTCTGAGTTACAGGCATTGTCGATGTATCTTCATCGAAAAATTGCTCGTCATGCTCATTACCCATCGAACGTATCTTGGCATGGTGCATCACCGCAAGTATTATTGCAGTTTACCGTCTATCCTGATGGGCACATTAGTGATGCACGTATCGCTAGGTCCTCTGGTAGTGCTTCTATTGATTCAGCTGCATTGATAGCGTTGAATCACTCGCTGCCTTTTAATCAAGCATCGAGGTGGTTGCACCAGCCACAGCCTTGTCAGTTGATGATTCATTTTAAGCTGTAGTTAGCTTATTTAAGGAATTAACAATACCACTCAAGACCATGATAATATGACTAATATTAATCGTTAAAATACCTTATCAGTTACGCATTGGATTGGTCTATAATACGCATAGACGTGTAATCTTTTAAATAATGTATTCAGGCAGAGTTACCAATGAGCTGAGTTAATGATGGTGAGATCAATACGATTTTTTTTCCAAGTCTGTGTCATAACGCTGTATCTCAGTGGCAGTTGTTTGACATACACGGTGCTGGCTGAAGAAAGTAAGACAAATGATAGTGTAGGTTCTTTAGCGAATGAGGTGGATCAATCACCAGATTCTCTAATCACTGGTCATGTGACAAAAGTTGAGTCGGTTAATAGCGAGGATGATAGCGGAGAAGACCTAGAAATAATTGAGGACATTGATGCTATTGATTCTGGTTCAGAGGATTTCGACGGTGATGTTTTGTCTGACCAAAGTGATGAAGGCACTGAATCTAGCGATGATTCTTTGGCCATCACTTCACCGCCACGTATTTTATCCTTAGTTCCCTGCCTACCTAGACGTGGTCAATGTGTTGAAGATGCAGAGTATCACTTAGGTAGCGTGTTACTAGGGCCTCTGAATCGAACTCAGGGTCGACAGCTTATTGCAGAGGTGAGAGCAACACGCCGGCCAGCGTGCTATAACTCGAAGGTATTTGATTTTATGAGGCAGCAAAGAGCCTCTAATCGGTCCATATTGACGTGTTGTCATGCTCAGCATTGTGACAATGATCGTCATTGCCATGTTCTAGCATCTCCTATCTCGCTCAGAGAGGGTGAGGTGGTCGGTATCTGTGTTCCAGGTGACTTAGAGTAATAAGTCGTTTGTGATAGGGACGTATTGCTCACATAATTGTTTTCTCATTCTATTTTAATGTTTATTTAAGATTGCGATTTTTACTGGCGATCACTTACATTCTATCGGTTTTTATAGTCTTTTTTTCTGCTTTTAAGTTGACATCTCTGCTGTTTTTTTATCAAATCACTGTGTGAAATAGTGGTAATTAACTATCATAATAATGATAAATAATTTACTTTGGTCGTGCGGAAGCTGCTTTATGAATACGAAAGATATATGCCATGCAATCTTGCTGGAGATCAATTTTTCTAACCCAGGTGGTGATGCACTTCCTGCGGATCATGCACTGTGGACAGTTCTCTGTTCAATGAGAGTACTATCAAACTCCTTGTATTGTGTACTCATCGGTGAAACGGATATGTCACACCCTTCTCGTGTAAAAAATTATCACGCATTCCTAAAAAAAATTTCCTCAGAATTTCCAGATGCTGTTATTGCCTATTTCGGTAAGCAGAAAAATCATCTTTCCCTGGCTGAGGCATCAGTAATAGGATGTAACCCGGTTTATCAGTGGCAAAATCGACCAGGTGTTGATGCTGATACAGTTAATTACAGTCATAAACTTATTGTTTGGCATTGTTTCAGTCATCGCTGTGTGGAATCGGAGATTGTTAAGAAAATAGTTTGCAAAAACGTACTAAATTCTTCAACCCTTGTAACGTGGTATGCACCAGATACGGTCATCAAAATATCTAAAGCAATTACCCAAAATAAAGCCGCACAAATGATTCAATCTACCTGGAGATCTCACAAAGACAGTGTTTCGACAGCAATATATGCTTTATATTCAATAGCGCTTATGGATGAAGTAATTGCTTCAGGTTTGGGAAGGTTGTTATCGAAGAATGATTTTGAATCAACTGCTACTACTCCTCATTCACCCACACAGGAAAAGCCATCGTCTCTTAGTCCAAGATCGACCACGCATAAGATTTTTAGCGCTCGTAATCGTTTCACGGTTGGGAAGAGTCATCTGGCGGAACAACAAAAAAGTCTTGAGGAGAATCCTTGTCAGCGATTTTCTAATCCAATTACTTGTCAGGCCTAACTATCGTAAAGAGCGTGGCTGCTAACATTATCTTATGTTGTTTTTGCAGTCACAACTTCTTTTATTCTTAGTTGATCAGTTACAAACTTAGATTGAATATTAAAAAAATGCTTCGAATGAATGGTGTTTTAGTCAGAGGTTGATCATCGGAGGCTCTGAGTATGATGCGCTAATTACTATCATCGAATTCGATGATAGTAATGCGGTCGTTTTGAATTTTGGCTATGCAAGTTTGTCATCTAATGTTCGTTGAACTTCGCTGCAAAAGAAATCGACATTGTCAAAGTGAATGGTTGATTCACGTTGTTTGATGCCCCACATGGGTTGAGGAAAAAAACCATCATCGTGAAATCTTGCCATAATGTGGTAGTGAACTTGTGGCAAAATATTTCCAAACGAAGCGATGTTAATTTTATCTGGTTTATAGTGCTGTAGCATCGCTTTTTCAATAATATCCAGTGCACAAAAGAGCATGTTTTTTTCTTCGTCAGTGCATTGGCTGACCTCTTTTACTGAGCGTTGAATATAAATTATCAACCACGGTATCTCGCTAGGTTCTAAGGTAACTCTTATGAGTGAGTTATGATAAATCACGAGATTTTGTTCATGTGATTGGTTTTTGTTCATGCTCTGTCCGAATAATTATTAAGTGAAATATGCTTGATGCTATTTACTCTAGGGTTCAAGTCACATCGCGTGTGTGTTTTCTAGTGATCCGTTTTCGCATGTGCGAGTTTAACATGTAGCTAGCGTTTCACAATTGGTACTAGTTAATTATCAGTATACTAGCTATAATTGCTCTGATTTTTCAAACGATAAAGAGGCAGTCAATGAGTCAACTTTCTACACTTTCACCAGGTGACCACATCCCTGAATCATTTAATGTGATCATTGAAATTCCAGCTGATGGTAAAGCCATAAAATATGAGGTTGATAAAGACTCAGGCTTAGTCATGGTCGATCGGTTTATGCCCGTTGCGATGCATTATCCAGCTGACTATGGCTATGTTCCGAGTACATTAGCAGGCGATGGTGATCCTGTTGATGTGATGGTGTTAACACCACAGCCAGTTCAGGCAGGTTGTTTAATTCAGTGTCGCGCAATTGGTATGTTAACGATGACCGATGAGGCTGGTGAGGATAATAAAGTCTTAGCGCTTCCAGTTGCAAAAGTCTGTAAAGAGTTTGAGCATATTAAATGCTTAGATGACGTATCACCGACTATGCTCGATAAAATTGTTCACTTTTTTACTTACTATAAAGCTCTGGAGCCCAACAAGTGGGTAAAGGTTGAGGGTTGGAAAGATCAAGCCGCAGCGCATGAGGAAATTACTCAGGGAGTTGCAAACTGTTCTAAGTGAGTATTTTTGATAACAACAAGGGGTAATAGGGATGTTATTACAACAGCAACTGCCAGAGCAGGATGCTTTACAACGTGCAATTACTGATGCGTATCTAGAGCCTGAAGTTTTAGCTATTGAGCACATGTTGTCACGGTATCCCTGCACGCAGAGCGAGCAAGATGCCATTCAATCCATGGCACGAGAGCTCGTGCTTCATGTTCAGGAACAGGAATCGAATACCGGAGGCATGGAAGCCTTTATGCGTCATTATGATCTTTCTTCTGACGAAGGTGTGATGATGATGTGCCTAGCAGAAGCTTTGCTACGGATTCCAGATAAGGATACTGAAGACCTTTTAATCCGCGACAAGCTGACTAGTGCAAATTGGCAGAGGCATATCGGTCTCAGTCACTCTTCCTTTGTTAATATGACCACATGGGGTTTGGCGCTCACAGGCAAAGTGTTGGATACCTCAGAAAGTCTTCGCTTTTCAAATCTATGGCAAAAAATGATTAAGCGCAGTGGTGAGCCCGTGATTAGATCTGCAGTACGGGCAGCCATTCAGCTATTAAGTAAACACTTTGTGCTGGGGCGATCCATTGAAGAAGCCGTGACTGAATCGAAAAAAATGGCATCTCAAGGTTACAGTTTTTCATACGATATGTTAGGTGAAGCCGCATGTACTCAAGACGATGCACAACATTATTTTGAGAAATATCAGCATGCTATTCGTGAGGTTGGTAGGAACGCCAATACTGACATGCCTCTTCAGCAGCGTTCAGGTGTCTCTATCAAGTTGTCAGCACTGTATCCACGTTATGAGTGGTTGCATCGTACAAAATGTGTTGATGCGCTATCAGGCCAGTTACACCAGTTGGCGCAAGAGGCTAAGAAGGTCGGTATTCCGCTGACGATGGATGCGGAAGAAGCTGATCGCTTGGAGATGTCATTAGAAATTTTTGAGAAGGTCTATCTGGATGATTCATTGGATGATTGGGCTGGTTTGGGTTTAGCTGTTCAGGCATATCAGAAGCGTGCATTTTCTGTAATTGAATGGTTAGCTGAGCTCGCAAAGCGTGGCCGTAAAACTATCGCTGTGAGGTTAGTTAAAGGCGCTTATTGGGACACAGAAATAAAACAAGCACAAATGAAAGGTTTGCCAGAATATCCGGTTTTTACACGCAAGCCGTCAACAGATTTAAATTATATTGTCTGCGCACATCGCCTTTTATCATCAACGCCCTATTTATACCCGCAGTTTGCAACTCACAATGCTTATACTGCAGCTTCAATTTTAGTAATTTCACAAACACTGGCTGCTCATGATTTTGAGTTTCAGGCTTTACAAGGAATGGGGCAAAGTTTGCATAACTATATCCTTGCCGACACTCACGCTGGCGTTTCTTGTCGTATCTATGCACCTGTTGGTGTTCACGAGGATTTATTGCCGTATCTAGTGAGACGTTTGTTAGAAAATGGTGCGAACAGTTCCTTTGTTAATCAGCTAGCACGCAGTGATGGAGATATCGATTCAATGATTGTATCGGTATTTTCTCAGGTTGAAGGTTATCAGAGTCACCCGCGAAATCCACATCTACCACTGCCAAGAGATATCTTTCCGTCAGGTCGCCTGAATGCTCCTGGGATAGAGTGGAGTGATCAACATACATTGGCCACAATATGCGAGTTCATATCTCCATACGGTAATTATCAATGGCACGATGAAAAAACTCAATCCTCCTCACCAGTCATGGTTACTAATCCTGCAAACCCGGATGACATTGTGGGTTCTATCTCTTACGCATCTCAACAGGACGTTGAGCATGCCGTTGCACAAGCAAGAAAGGCTTTTTTATCATGGAGTAATCGAGCCGTTGATGAGCGCGCGGATATTCTTGAGGCTATGGCTGACATCCTGGTAGAGCATCAAGTTGAGTTATTAGCTTTACTTATTCGAGAAGCGGGTAAGACTGCTCCCGATGCCTTGACAGAATGGCGTGAAGCTATCGATTTTTGTCGATATTATGCTGAGCAAGCACGAAGCTTAATGTCTGTGCAAGTACTGCATGGCTATACTGGCGAAACTAATACGTTACGTCTGTGTGGTCGTGGTGCCATGGTATGCATCAGCCCTTGGAACTTCCCTCTAGCAATTTTTGTAGGACAGGTAGTGGCAGCATTGGTGACAGGAAATACGGTGTTAGCTAAACCCGCTGAGCAGGCCTCATTGGTCGCTCGAAGAGTTGTTGATTTACTTTATCAGGCCGGTATCCCCAAAGATGTTCTGCATTGTTTGCCTGGTACTGGTGAAGCGGTCGGTGTGGCGTTAACACAAGATCCATGTATTGCAGGTGTGTTATTTACGGGGTCCAATGATGCAGCTAAGCATATTCAGCGGACATTAGCTCAACATGACGGTCCAATCTTGCCGTTGATTGCCGAAACGGGCGGGTTGAATGCGATGTTGGTTGACTCTTCCGCATTACCTGAGCAAACCATACGTGACGTTATTGATTCAGCTTTTGGCAGTGCCGGACAACGTTGTTCAGCATGTCGCATTTTGTTACTGCAAGAGGATATTGCTGATGCTTTCATTGCCATGCTAAAGGGTGCCATGGCAGAATTAGTTGTGGGCGATCCTCGTTGGTTGAATACGGACATTGGACCCGTTATTGACGCAGAAGCAAAGGCTGGTTTAAGTGATCATCAGCGTTATCTCGATCAGCACGGACAGCTTATTTTCCGAGTTGAAAAAATCCCTAATCGTGGCACTTTTGTTGCACCACAGGTATATGAAATTAATGATTTGAGTATGCTTCAGCAAGAAGCCTTTGGTCCGATATTGCACGTAGTTCGTTATCAGCGTGATACGATGTTTGAAATGATTAAGCATCTCAATGCATTAGGATATGGATTGACCTTTGGTGTCCAGAGTCGTATCGAAGATACAGTGGCTCAAGTTATTTCGCGTGTTCATGCTGGCAATATCTACGTCAATCGCAATACGGTCGGTGCCATTGTTGGATTACAGCCATTTGGTGGGATGGGCTTATCAGGCACTGGACCAAAGGCAGGTGGGCCGTACTATCTACAGCGCTTGTGTCATGAGGTGACCGTATCGACAGATACAACTGCCGCAGGCGGTAATGCGAGCTTGATGGCTATGGAAGAGTAATGGTTTCTTAAAAGGATTGTTTATGTGGTTATCGTGTCGATGGTTGGTTGTTGTTTTCGTGATGTTGATCACAGGGTGTTCTGATTTCTCTTCTAAAGAGCAGCATCAAGTTATCGATGCTGGAGAAACATCAGGCGCCAACTATTACCAACAACAAGGTGAAGATTTTGCAACAACATTGAGCCGGGATTTAGGTTCAGCTTTTGGTAACGTTAGGTAAGTGTATGTTGTTGGGTTTCTTGTTATTTTTTAACGTTGTAAGTACTAAAAAACTTGCTCATTTTACGTAAATGGTATATACCGTGTTTAGGATTTGCGATTCTAGTTTTCCGGGTCGTTTTCCGATGAGCTCATTCAAATGTTTAACAGAATTTTTCTGTTTGGGGTTTAAAAAATGTTCAAGAAAAAGTTATCTCAAATCCTGTTGTTATGTTTGTGCCTTTCTTTAGCCTCAGTGTCCTTTGCTCACGGTATCGGATTTCTTGATCCTAAAGGTTGGGTTGCTGAGCAAGAACGTCAACTGATGTTCGATACAGTTGCCCTGATGTTGATTGTGGTTCTGCCGGTCATCATCATGAGCTTTGCCTTCGCGTATCGTTATCGTGCTGTTAAACGACGCGGCCAGTACCATCCTAACTGGTCACACAGTGTTTTGCTCGAGCTCTTCTGGTGGGGGATACCAACTGTGATCATTGTCATTTTAGGTATTTTTGTCTGGCACAAGTCTCACCAACTGGATCCCTACCGTAAGCTCGATTTTCCAGGTGAGGTTGAACAAATTGAGGTGGTTTCACTGCAGTGGAAGTGGTTGTTTATTTATCCTGAAGAACACATTGCTACCATCAATGACCTCTACTTACCTGTCAATAAGCAGGTTGAATTTCTTATTACCGCTGATTCTCCAATGAGCTCCTTCGGAATACCTCAATTAGTGGGGCAGATCTATGCGATGGCTGGAATGCGCACGCGTTTACACCTGTACTCGTCTCACGAGGGTGTCTATGACGGCCTGAACACTCATCTCAACGGCGATGGGTTTTCATACATGCATTTTCCTGCTCATGTCGCCTCAAAAGACGATTTTGATCACTGGGTTAGCATGGTTAGATCAAAAGGCAGCCCTTTGACTTTTGAAAGCTATGCTCCTTTGTATAAGCCAACCATGAATGCTCCGCCACAGTATTTTTCATCCGTAGAAGATGGTCTTTTCAAAGCCATTATGATGCAGTACATGGAAAATACACACTGGCTTCATTCATTACCCACAGATAAAACAGCATAAGGTAGATCGTGATGTTAGAACAATTAATTTTTGGAAAGTTATCACTGGACGCGTTACCTGATGATCCCATCACGCTTTATGGTGCTGGTAGCGTTCTATTTCTAGGTTTGTTCCTTGTGCTGGGTTCGATTACTTATTTTAAAAAGTGGAAATATGTCTGGACAGAGTGGATCTGCACTGTTGATCATAAAAAAATTGGGATCATGTACGTCATGCTCGCTTTCGTGATGTTTATTCGAGCTTTAATTCAGGCAATGATGATGCGCGCTCAGCAAGCCCTCTCTGTGGGACCAGGTCACACTGGATACATGGACCCTGCTTATTACAACCAGTTCTTCTCAGAGCATGGTGTCATCATGATTTTCTTTGTGGCGATGCCTTTAATCTTTGGTGTCATTAACATGGTGCTTCCGCTCCAGATTGGTGCGCGTGATGTTGCTTACCCTTACCTAAACTCGCTCAGCTTTTGGCTAACCCTGGTTTCAGCTGGATTCATGATGATTTCATTGGTTGTTGGAAATTGGGACAGGGCAGGTTGGTTAGCGTACCCACCTCTATCTGGACTCAAGTACAGTCCTGATGTAGGGGTTGACTACTTCATCTGGGTGCTGCAGATCTCCGGTGTCGGGAGTTTGCTCTCTGGTATTAACTTTACGGTGACTGTCTTTAAAATGCGTTGTCCAGGAATGACACTGATGAAGATGCCGGTTTTTGTTTGGGCGTCTTTATGTGCAATGATACTCGTTGCTCTCGCGTTCCCTATTCTGACTGTAACCCTTGCACTCTTGGCATTAGATAGGGCAGTTGATATGCACTTTTTCACTCAGACGCAGGGTGGAAACATCATGATGTATATCAATATGATTTGGGCTTGGGGGCATCCTGAAGTTTATATTTTGATACTGCCTATTTTTGGTGTCTTTTCTGAGATTGTCGCCACATTTTCCCGTAAACGCTTATTTGGTTACAACACTATGGTAGGTGCGATTCTATTGATTGGTTTTCTGTCTTTCATAGTCTGGTTGCACCATTTCTTTACCATGGGCTCAGGCGCAGATGTCAATGCATTTTTTGGAATCATGACCATTATCATCGCCATACCAACCGGTGTGAAGGTTTTCAACTGGTTATTTACAATGTTTAGAGGCAACATTAACTTCGCGACGCCTATGATGTGGATCATGGCCTTCTTTACGACCTTTGCGATCGGTGGTATGACCGGTGTAATGATGTCTATTCCACCTGTAGACTTTCAGACGCACAACAGTCTGTTCTTGGTGTCACACTTTCATAACGTGATTATTGGTGGTGTTCTTTTTGGTTTCTTTGCAGGACTGTCATACTGGTTTCCAAAAATTTTCGGTTTCATGCTAGACGAACGTCGAGGCAAATACGCGTTTTGGTTGTGGGTATCTGGCTTCTACCTAGCTTTTATGCCGCTGTATCCATTAGGCTTGATGGGTGCTATGAGGAGAAACTATCACTTTGAGAATCTAGCGTTTAAGCCTTACCTATGGATTGCTGCTTTGGGGGCTGCTTTGATATTTCTTGGGTTCCTCTGTCAAGTTTGGCAGCTTGTTTACAGCATTAAACACAAAGAGTCTCTTCGTGATAAAACGGGTGATCCATGGGATGGAAGGACATTGGAATGGTCTTTGTCATCTCCAGCTCCTTTCTATAACTTCGCTCATATCCCGGTAGTTTCTCAAATAGACGATTATTGGTACAAAAAACAAGCTTTAAGAGCAGAAGGTAAAGAGCCGCCTATAGCAGCGGATCATTACGAAGATGTGCATATGCCACGTTCCACACCTGCCGGCTTCCTAATAGCCTTATTTGCTGCATTATTTGGGTTTTCCGCTATTTGGCACATGGTTATTCCAGGAATTTTTGGATTGTTGGGTATCATAGCTGTGGTTGTCTTAAAAAGTTTCAATCTTGATACTGATTATTACGTTAAAGCTTCTGAGGTAGAAGCAATTGAAAAAGCGTTTATTAAGGAGGCACACTCATGAGCCATGCTCTAGAGCACCATCATAATACCGATTCCATAGATGTACTGGGCTTTTGGCTCTATATTATGACCGATTGTGTCCTTTTTGGATCTCTGTTCGCTGCTTACTTGGTGCTTCATCAGCCTCACTCTTTTGGCCCTAAATTAAGCGAATTTATTAATTTATATTACGTGCTTGGAGAGACCTTTTTTCTATTATTCAGTAACCTGACATATGGTATGGCAATGATTGCCAGTTATAAAAACAAGGCAAAGCTCACCATTTTCCTACTGGCATTAACCTTCCTCTTAGGCTTTGGCTTTGTATATATGGAGGTTTATGAATTTGTTCACTTGGTCAATGAGGGATATAGTTGGACTGTAAGTGCATCTGCCTCAGCGTTCTTCACATTAGTTGCTACTCACGGGCTGCACGTCTCTTTCGGTCTTCTCTGGATACTGATTATGACATTTCAGGTGATGAAGTTTGGTCTTGTGGGAACCGTTAAGCGTCGACTCACCTATCTCGGGTTATTTTGGAATTTCTTAGATATAGTCTGGATTTTTGTTTTCACTGTCGTTTATCTAGTAGGATCTTTATAAAATGAATCAAGTAACAGAAGATTTAAACCACGATCATGACCAAGACTTTGGTACCGGCAAAAAAACCTTTGGTGTCTATTTTTCAGGTTTTTTATTATGTGTCATATTGACATTAATCCCTTTTCTGTCGGTCATCCACAGCGTAGGCTCAACCACTCTTTTACTTGCTATTGTCCTAATATCGGCATTGTTGCAGTTCTTTGTTCAAGTCATTTGTTTTCTTCGACTGAATACTCAAACAGAGCAGGGTGTTGTTAATATTATGAGTTTCATCTTTACAGGTGTCGTACTGGTGGTTGTTATTGGTGGTTCAGTTTGGATTATGATGAGCTTGAATTACTTCATGATGCACTAATTTGAAAGGTTGTTTGCTGTTGGGATTTAATGACTGATTAGGGAGTTTGATATAATGGACTATACATCGATCACAAGGGCGTTCGGCGTCATCACATTGGTTCTGTCGTTTGGCTTTCTTTTTCATCTTAAGCACTATCGCGAAATGGCTAAACAGATGGTTGGTAATCCATCGGGCTTCATTTTTGCAGGTGTTATTCCTTTACTTTTTGGCTGTTTCTTGATTCATTCTCCATCCTCAGCGATAGTGGGCTGGAATCATGTCTTGTATGTGATCGGTTGGATTATGTTTCTTGTTGGTGTTTTCAGGATATGGTTCGTACACCTATGGGTGAAGATCATTAAAGATTATATAACATTTGTCCCGGTTCTTTTTGCGCTGATAGGGCTAATCTTCGGATTATTGTTGTGCTATGCCGGATATATCGCTCCATTGTATTCGTAACGCTACTCTTTTATTAAGTGGACATCCATCTGAGGGAAGGGCATACTAATACCAGCTTTATCAAATTCAAGTTTGATTGTCTCAATCATTTCCCTTTTAGTTACGCCAAAGTCAGTCCTTTTTGTCCAGTATTGGACGAGTAGATTCACGCTACTATCTGCTAATTCGCTCATAGCAATGATCGGCGTAGATGGCTCGCCTAGAACCCTTGAGTCATTTTCAATGATAGATTGCAGTAACTCCTTACTTTGCTTTATAGAATCTTCATAGCTAATGCCTATTACAAGCTCAGTTCTTCATAGCTCTTTTGAGCTATGGTTAATGATAGCATCACTCATGAATTTTGAGTTTGGTATAGTGATTTGTTGATTATCTGGGCTGACCATTTCTGTAAATAGTAGACTAATCTCATCTATCGTTCCTTCATAGCTCCCGATTCTGATGTGGTCACCGATCTTAAAAGGCCTGAAAACTACCAGTAACAATCCGGATGCTAAATTAGACAAAGATGATTTGAGTGATAATCCAACAGCTAAGCTCATCGCACCGAGGATCGCAACTAGAGATGCGGTTTGCACGCCTAGTTTCGATAGTGTTGCAAGTACTACAAAAATTAATAGTAGAGCTTGAACGAGTCTACTCAAGAAGTTAGCAATAGTGATTTCGACTTTTCTTTTTTCTAGCGCTCGTCTAAATCCTTTCGTTATCATTTTTGCGATAAATGTACCTAGAATAAGAATCATCAATGCATAGATAAACCTAATGCCATAGCTTATTAATAAGTTGTAAACTTCTGATATTTCTCGATATGTTGATCCTGATTCGTTTTGATTAGACAACGTTATTAGGGGTAACCATAGTAAAAATAGTAGGAATATTTTCATTTTAGTCGTTATTATTTTCTTCACACTAAACTCCTTTTTTGTGTTTATTATAGATCAAAAAAAACATTTATCGAAACTACTCACAATACCGCCTTTTTTATGAATATACGAACCTCAGAGATATGTATCTCTGTCACTAGAATTGGTTCCTTGTATCATAATTTCTACTGGTCTGAGTTTATATTCCTATCACATAGATGAGTTATTAAGCCTCGTTTTTGATATCTATGTCCGCCTATGTTGATTATCAGCTCAAGAAATAAAACAATTTTAATAAGTTATTTAAGTATATGTTAAATATATTAATTTACGTGTGAATTTTATTGATCAGTAACATACAAAATGTTTTTAGGTATCATTGAAAAAGGTATGAGAAAAAAAGAGATAGATTATGAAATATGTATTAATATCACTAGTAGCCGCTGGATTGGTCGGGGTTGTAGGGTATCGCGGTCGTCTCGAGACATAGCCTGGCAATTCCTAATCATACAGCAGTAGGAGTAGACGTCATTAAAACCTCATCCACTGAACGGCGAGTGAGGCCCGAGGTTCCAGTGCTGGATCCATCCTTTGGGAGGGCTTGCGGGCAATCAAACTAGCAGTTCGTGTGCCGGTACCCTAAAGAGAGGCTCAAAAAATCGGTAGAGTTGGATGGTAAAGCAAATGTATACCTTATCAAGGTGGACGAAAGCCATTTTTTAGGCGACAGGGCAGAGGCAAGTATCCGCTAAGCGGATGGTTTCACATGCGACCATCGGTCTTGTCCTAGTACCATCATGTTTTTCACACCGTTTATAGAGGCCAGATGGTGATCTGGAGCTGAAATGCGCTGACATTTATCTAATCGCAAATCTCACAAAATACCGGTTTGAGGATGATCAAACAAATCTCTTTGATAAACCAGTGCAATAGTCATCTTTTTCAGATTTTGAATGTCAGTAGAGTTCTTTGTACTTAGAGCAGGCTCATCAACATTAATATTACGGTTGTGATAGCGATTGGCCAATACCCACTACTCATCAGCGGGGTGTTCTCACTCATGCTATGTACATTGCCGGAAACAACAGTGCGAGTGTTAATGGGTGCTGTCTTGCTAACTTTACCTAATGGATCAATAATTGCTGTTATACCTGTGTTAGAGCAGAATAATACATAACGATTAGTCTCGAGTGCCGCCATCTGTGCCATTTGTAAATGTTGTGCTAGTGCTATCGATCCACCAAACCACCCATCATCATTAATGACAACAAGAATGTCACTCAATTGGCTGTGCCTAATCACATATTGAGGATAAATAATTTCATAGCAAATAAATGGGGCAATCTTAAGGTCGCCATTACTCAAAATACCCTGCTGTGCACCTCCTGCCGAAAAGTTAGACATTGGGATTGAGAAAGAAGCAAGAAATCGATTGATTACACTATCCCATGGGGTGTATTCACCGAAGGGTACTAGATGATGTTTATTATATTGTTTCTTCTGCTCTCCCAGCATTAATAGACTATTAAAATAGCGTTTTGTTGTTTTATCAAAAGTTGGCGCTCCAACTAAAAAAGTAATGTTATTGTCTATTCCAAGCTGATTGATTATATCTATATAGCTGACTAGTTGGCTAGGGTAGTATGGTATGGCTGCCTCTGGCCATACGATGAGTTGACTATCTACGTTCTCTTCGCTGAGTTGTAAATAAGTATCTAAAATAGTTTGCAGGGTATGAGCATCCCATTTAAGAAATTGATCAAAGTTCCCCTGTACTAAAGTCGTCTTAAAGGTCTTTCCTATGGGTTTTGTCCACACCTGGCCGTATAGCAGCCAAGCAGGAATAAGAATAATAAATAACACACAAAGAGCGATAAGTCGGTCTGTCAGTGAGCGTGACAGTATACATAGGATTAGACTGCCTGAGACTAAAGTAACGCATAAACTCAAGCCGTATGTTCCAATAATTGGTGCGAAACCTTGAAGAAATGAGGCGGTTTGCGAATAGCCTAATAATAACCAAGGGAGCCCGGTAAGAAGAGTGCTTCGTAGATACTCGCTGAAAAGCCAAAGCGCAGGGAATGCGCATAGACATTGAATAATCAATGATTTTCTAGCCGTGATTCGCTGGAATAAGTAACCTTGAAGTACAAAGAAAAGTGATAAAAATGCAGAAAATCCTATAGTAACTAACCAGGTAAGCCAAATCGATACATTACCAAAGTTGTGAATGCTGATCGATATCCATGACATCCCAACTCCAAAAAAACCTAACCCAAAATAAAATCCACACCAAGCTGCTTGCTTCGATGTGGATTTAATCCAGAGGTAACAGAGGGCTGCTGGAGATATAAATGCTAGCGAATAAATTCCAAAGGGAGAAAACGCTAAAGGTAATATTGAACCTGCAAGTAAAGCTAGCCATGGAGAAAAGTTTTTCATTCGAGAATTTCAGCTTTTGGTAAAGAGACACGTATTTGTTGAATGCGACGGCTATGTGTCTTCACGATTGTCATATTAACAGAATCAATAGTGATCGATTCGCCCTGTTTTGGTAGATGACTCATTTTATGCAAAATGAAACCCCCTATTGTGTCGCTATCGTCATGCTCAAAAGATAATTTGAAATACTCATTGAACTCTTCAAGTGGCGTGAGAGCACTCACAAGAAATTCATGTCTAGAGATTGCTTTAATACACTCTTCTTCAATCTTTGTATCATACTCATCTTCAATATTTCCAACGATCTGCTCCAGTAAATCTTCTATGGTTACTAGACCACAAACACTACCGTATTCATCCACGATAATTGCAATGTGATATCGCTTAAGACGAAACTCTTTAAGCAATATATCAAGACGTTTGCTCTCTGGAATGAAAGTTGCTTGACGAATAAAATGCTCGATTTTGGTCGGTTTTTCATTATGCGTTGATAGAGTTTTAAGAAGATCTTTTGCCATTAGAACGCCAATGATTTCATCACGGGTATCTGAGACGACAGGAAATCTTGAGTGTCCAGATTCAGTAATGATCGGTAAAGCCTCTTCTGCAGTCATTTCACTGTTCAGTACAACCATTTGAGGTCTTGGAATCATAACCTCTCGTGCATGCATGTCAGATACTTTTAAAACCCCGCGTATCATCTTCAAGGCATCGGCATTTAGTAGATGATTTTCTTTGGCATGTTCTAGGGTGTCTATCAGTTGGTCTATGTCTTGAGGCTCCCTCGTAACAGCGAATGCTAGCCAATCAAGCCAAGATTTCGAAGTATCAGGTTGTTTATCTTTTTGCATGTCGGTCTCTATTTTAATAGGGGTTAGGGATATTTATGGATTGTAATATTTCTATCTCTACTGATTCCATACGCGTAGCTTCTTGATCGTCAACGTGATCATATCCCAATAAGTGTAGTAAACCATGAATTGTTAAGTGAGCAAAGTGGTTCAGCCATGGTATTGAGAGTGTTTTGGCTTCGCTTAATATAGTTTCATGGCAGAATACGATATCTCCCCATGAGTCCGGCTTTTCATTGGGTAATGTCTCATCTGGAAAGGAGAGCACATTGGTAGGATAATTTTTATGTCGAAATTCGAAGTTGAGTGACTGCATTTCATCACTATCTATAATGACTAGGGTCATATAACTTCTCGATGAATGATTGATAAGAGATGGTATGGTTTTATGAGCACAGGCTGCATCTATCCATGATTGAAACTGTTTCAGTGAAGGGCAGTCTTCATGGTGAGTTTGATTTAATAACTCAATCGTCGGCGCGTTCATAAGCTTCTATAATTTTCTGCACCAATGGATGACGCACTGCATCTGTGGCTTTGAAAAATGTAAAGCGGACCGCATTAATGTCTTGCAGTAATAGCAGCGCGTTTCGCAAACCTGAGTCAACGCGCTTTGGCAAGTCAACTTGTGTGATATCACCTGTGATAACAACTTTAGATCCGTAGCCGATTCGTGTGAGTAACATTTTCATTTGCTCTTTAGTCGTATTTTGCGCTTCATCAAGAATAACAAAAGCATCATTCAATGTACGTCCACGCATAAAGGCAAGTGGTGCAATTTCAATTTGTTGTTTTTCGGTGAGCTGAGCCACTCGGTCGCCCCCCATTAACTCAAACAAGGCATCATAAAGAGGACGCAGGTATGGATCGACCTTTTGTGTTAAGTCTCCCGGTAAAAACCCAAGACTCTCGCCAGCTTCAACAGCGGGTCGTGTTAAAATAATCCGACTGACCTTTTCTTGTTCTAAGGCGTCAACAGCACAAGCAGCAGCTAAGAATGTTTTGCCGGTACCTGCAGGGCCGATTCCAAAGTTTATATCGTATTGTTGAATCGATTGGAGATAGTGACGCTGATTAAGTGTTTTAGGACTAATTTGAGTTTGTCTTAACTTTATGGAGGCATCAACGAGCTTTTGTTTAACGTTGACTTCTTCGCTGGCTTGCTCTGATTCTAGTGTTTTTAGTTGCAATTGAATATCCTTATTCGTGATTGAGTCAGTGTTAGAAGTTTTTTCGTAAAGTGTCTTTAGTGCTTCTTGAGTGATATTAACTGAGGATGGAATGCCAATAATATCGAATTCACATCCACGGTTATTGATCTCAACACCAAGAGATCTTTCTAGTAAAACGAGGTTTTGATTATACGGGCCACACAGACAGGCAAGTCTTTCATTATCTTCAGGCTCAATTGTGACATGTCGAGTGAGTTTTGTTTCAGTCAAGGCTTCTCCTTATTTTATCATCTACCTGTTATCGTGAGTCGTTCTTTACTTAATATTATCTTCAGGTATTGATATTAGGAGTAGTCTACAGAATAAAGAGCTCCCCGCGCAAGGAGTTTGGACGAGCTTCTGTTATTTTAACCGTAACCATTTGCCCAATATCCCCTGGCTTTGCTTCAAAGTTGACCACCCTGTTATTTTCAGTACGGCCTGTCATTTCTTCAGGATTCTTCTTTGAGGGGCCCGTCACGATAAGCGATTGTGTTGTTCCCACCATGCTTTCGCTAATTGCTGCTGCTTGTGATTTGATGACTTCTTGTAAGATAGCAAGGCGCTCTTGTTTAACGGTAAGCGGTGTTTCATCGGAAAGGCTTGCTGCTGGGGTTCCGGGGCGTGAGCTATAAATAAAACTGTATGAATGATCAAAGTTGAGATCTTTGACGAGTTGGAGTGTTTGCTGAAAGTCTTGATCAGTTTCACCTGGGAAGCCAACAATAATATCAGTTGAAAGACTAATGTCGGGCCTGACTTTTCTCAGCTGTCGAATACGTGATTTATACTCCAAGGTAGTATAGGTTCTTTTCATGGCAGCAAGTATACGATCAGATCCACTTTGAATGGGTAGGTGTAAATAGTTAGCAAGTTTTGGTTCTTCAGCGTAGGCTTGTATCAAGTTATCAGAAAAAGATGATGGGTATGATGTAATAAAGCGAATACGCTCAATACCATCAATGGCTGCGATGTAATGGATCAGTAAAGCGAGGTCAGCGGTGGTGCCACTCTCCATTGGCCCTTGGTAATCGTTAACGTTTTGACCAAGTAGTGTGATTTCTTTCACATTTTGTTCAGCGAGCGTCATGCATTCTGCAATAACGTCATCAAAAGGTCGACTGATCTCCTCACCACGAGTGTAAGGTACAACACAGTATGTGCAATATTTACTGCAACCTTCCATAATGGAAACATAAGCGGTGGGACCCTTTGCGCGCGGTTCAGGTAGGCAGTCAAACTTTTCAATTTCCGGAAAGGTAATATCCACTTTAGCTTGTTGATCTTTTTTAACGGCATCAACCATTTGTGGTAGCCGATGAAGTGTTTGCGGACCAAAAACAATATCGACATAAGGAGCTCGTTTTAGGATGGCTCCACCCTCTTGACTAGCAACACACCCGCCAACAGCGATGATGGTGTCTGGGTTTTTTTGTTTAATTTTGCGCCAACGCCCAAGGTCGGAAAACACTTTTTCCTGGGCTTTTTCTCGGATCGAGCAGGTGTTCAGAATCAGAACATCTGCTTCTTCAGGTGTTTTTGAAACGGTCAGTTGATGGGATTTATTAAGAACATCGCTGATTTTTTCTGAGTCATATTCATTCATTTGGCAACCAAATGTTTTTATGTGCAATGTTTTCATGTCGAGTCACCTGTTTGTGCAATTCTAAGCCGCGCATTGTATGACGGTTGGCGCCTGATATCCAGTGAAAACCCACTCATATTAAGTTGGCTATAGGCAGTCGATCATCGTTTTGCTATTCTTAGCTTTCATTTAGATTACAACTGTGAGAGCTTGATGATGTCAGACTATTTTCTAACCGCAGATAAACTGCCCAGTGAGGCAATTCGTATTGTCCCCTTAATGACTCAGCAATGGGATCAGTATCTCTCCTCAGTCGATGAGACAGTGAAGAATTGGGCCAAACAATCCGGGTTTTCGGCAAAATCTAAACAGCTCTGCCTGGTTCCTGCAGCTGATGGTTCTTTAGATTATATCCTTTATGGTCTTGGTTCGTCGTATGATTGGATGGCATGGACAGCTTTGCCGCATCAACTGAGTGTTGGACATTATCACCTAGACTTGACAGAACAGGATTTAAATCAGCATGAGATTTTTCTTACTTATTTATTTTGGGGTCTGGGTTCTTACTCTTACGACCAATATAGAACGACTGACTCTGAGGTGGCTCAGTTATATCTTCCCGACGGATTAGATTCAGCACCTTTGTTATCCTGGCTGAGTAGTCTCTCTCTTGCTCGTGACCTTGTTAACACACCGTGTGCAGATATGGCTCCTTCAGATTTAGAGCAGGTGATTCGACACGTTGCAGATGATTGCGGCGCCAAACTGTCCATCGTTACGGGTGAAGAATTAGCTCATGAATATCCTGCAATTCATGCAGTCGGTAAAGGTGCCTTACAAGGGCCGAGATTGATTGATTTAACCTGGGGTGATGAGCGTGCACCTAAAATTACTTTGGTTGGTAAAGGTGTATGTTTCGATACGGGTGGGCTCAACTTAAAGCCACCCCGTGGTATGCGTGAGATGAAAAAGGATATGGGTGGTAGTGCTGCTGCCATTGCTCTAGCGCGTTTTATTATGCTTGAGGAGTGGCCTGTTCGACTCAGGTTACTGGTACCGGCTGTAGAAAATGCCATTGATCAATCCAGTTATCGTCCTGGCGATATTATAAAAACCCGTGCTGGAATCTCTGTCGAAGTCGATAATACGGACGCTGAAGGTCGTTTGATTATGTGCGATGCTCTGTATGAGGCGTGCACCGAGTCTCCAGACTATTTAATTGACTTTGCCACACTAACAGGTGCAAGAGGTATTGCGGTCGGTCCAGATTATGCGGCTGCATTTTCTAACCAAGCTGGCGTATCTCAACAATTACAAGAATACTCTATTGGGCAGCACGATCTCGTATGGCCTTTGCCATTGCATCGACCTTATAACAGCATGTTAAGCAGTAACATTGCAGACTGTCAGAACTGTTCAACCACGGGTCAGGCAGGTACGATTACGGCGGCGTTATTTTTAGATAAATTTGTTGCGCAAGAAACAACCTGGATTCATTTTGATATTCCGGGTTCACATGAGCAAGCCTTGCAAGGATGTAAAACGGGTGGTGATGTTCAAGCTGTTAGGACTACTGCGGCTTTCTTAAAAGAGAAACTCGCACTGTGATGTAGTGATCTAATAACACGTCAGGGATGGTTAAATGGAATTACTCTTATCATGGCTTGTAGTACTAATAGTCCTGACGGTTTGCTTATACTGTCAGGCCCGATCTGCGGTTACCGCGCTATCATTATTTTCAGCCCTTATTGCCCTCGCATACATTAATTCAATATCATTGCTGGGCACAACGTTGCTTTTTTGTACTGGTTTTTTAGTGTATGTCTTTTTTGTCTTCGCACCATTAAGGCGTAACGTGACTACCCGTTTTTTTATGCCATGGTTTAAACGTCAGCAATCTGAAATAACGCCTGTTGAACAAGCCGTATTAGATGCGGGAGGGCATTGGATTGAGCGAGAACTGCTATCAGGAAGTCTATCTTGGGATAAGCTATTTAAGTTGCCTGTGACTCCACTTACTGATCATGAGCAGCATTTCCTTGATCATCAAGTAGAACATTTGTGTTCTTTGTTGGATGACTGGAAAATTTGTCACGAGGACAAAGATCTTTCCTCTGAAGCTTGGGACTACATCAAGCAAGAGCGGTTTTTCGGTATCGAAATTGATACTGCCTTGGGTGGGTTAGGTTTTTCTCCCGCGGCACACTCTGCGATTATTACAAAGATAGCAACGTGTAGTATCAGTGCGGCGTATACGGTAATGGTTCCGAATTCGCTGGGTCCAGCAGAGTTAATTCATCATTTCGGTAGTCAAGAGCAGAAACAACATTATTTGCCGCGTCTATCGTCTGGTCAAGAGATCCCCTGTTTTGCACTGACAGGTCCTGAAGCCGGAAGTGATGCTGCCAGTCTACCGGACCGAGGTGTTATCTGCTCTGAAGAATATCAGGGTAAGCAAGTGATAGGTGTTCGACTCAACTGGGAAAAACGATACATTACCCTTGCTCCGATTGCTACATTGATCGGTTTGGCTGTGCATGTTTACGACCCTGATAACTTGATTGGTGATGATCAAGATCTTGGTATTCAGGTCGTCTTAGTTCCCCACGATACACCTGGTGTTTCACAGGGTGCTAGGCATATGCCGATGTCGTTAGGTTTTATGAATGGTACTTTGTTGGGTAACGATGTTTTCCTGCCCTTAACTCAGGTTTTAGGCACACTGTCATCACCCAACCAAGGGTGGATGATGTTATTAGAATGTCTATCCATTGGTCGTGGAATTTCAATGCCCGCATTGTCCTCCGCGGTCGGACAGCAATGTTTCAAAATGACCAGTGCTTATTGTAAAGTTCGTGAGCAGTTCAATCGACCAATAGGAGAATTTGAGGGAGTCAAAACCGCTCTATCTGAAATAGGAGGGTTAACTTATCTCATTGCAGCGACTCGTTATGTTACCACCGAAGCGGTTGTTCAGGGTGCTAAGCCGTCTGTTGCATCAGTAATGAGTAAGTATCATCTGACAGAATTGAGTCGTAAAATATTAGCACGATCAATGGATATTCATGCGGGACATGGTTTGCAAATGGGGCCGCGAAATTTACTCGCCAATGTGTTTAATGGACAGCCAATCAGTACGGTAGGAGAGGGTGCAAATATCATGACGCGCAACTTGATTATCTTTGGTCAAGGCGTCATGCGTTCTCATCCTTTTTTAAAGGCAGCCACTCAAGCTGCTTATCACGAAAATCAAAAGTACGCTTTGAAACAATTTGATCGCCACTTGTGGTGTCATGTAAAATTTTTATCCTGTCATTTTATTCGTGGAATTTTCTCAGGGTTGACTGGTGGTAGTTGGTGCAACACTCCCTCAGGTATAGATAAAACAATACGGGGCTATTGCCAGAAAGTTATTCGTATGAATCATGTTTTTATAATATTCACCGATCTGACATTAGCAATTCTAGGAAAGCAGTTAAAAGTTCGCGAATCAATTTCTGCTCGACTGGGTGATGTTTTTAGTTACTTATACTTACTGATTTGTTTGTTAAAATTTTATAACGATGAAAAAGATAAACATGCACTTCCCTTATTATCTTGGGCGTGTGACTATGCTTTGTCTTCAGCGTACGAGGCTTTAGAGGAGCTGGCTAATAATTTCCCTAAGCCCCGTTTAGCGCGCTGCTTAATGCGTTTATTTTTTCCATGGGGAAGGCCCTTTTATCCTCCTAAAGATGATTTATCGCATCAGTTAGCTGACTGGATGCAAGAAAGTACGCCTCTTCGCGATCGACTAACTCAGCTTTGTTACGTCGGTGACACGATGATGGATCCTGTTTACCGTTTAGAGAATGCATTCCAAAATATCTTACAAAATCACAAGCTTTTTGATAAAGTAAATCAAGGAATTAAAGAAGGGACTATCTTCAGAGGTTTAACACGTCACGATACACTCAGACACGCACTATCTAAGGCTATCATCAATCAAGCTGAATATGATCTACTAATGGCGTGCGAGGAGTTACGTGACCAAGCCTGTGCAGTTGATGTGTTTGATGCGTTTAATAAAGGTTTCCCATTCTCGATGACCGTTGAGAAAACGGTGATTTAAGTTATCACAAGACAAGAGGTCGATGCATGCATAATCAACAATTAAAGCCAGTTTATATTATCGATGGTGCACGTACACCGTTTTTAAAAGCTAGAGGTATACGAGGCCCCTTTTCTGCCTCTGATTTGGCAACTCGTGCGGGTCAGGCTCTATTAAACAAACACAACGTCGATCCAACAACGCTAGATGAAGTGATTATGGGCTGTATGATTCCCAGCGAAGATGAAGCTAACATAGGCCGTATTATTGCTCTAAGATTGGGTTGTGGTTACCGTGTCCCAGGTTGGACAGTACAACGCAATTGCGCTTCGGGATTACAGTCTTTAGATTCTGCTTATCAAAATATTGCGACAGGGCGTTCAAATCTAGTTTTGGCAGGTGGCACAGAGACTATGAGTCGAGCCCCGTTACTCTATCAACCTGAAATGGTTAATTGGCTGGCTCGCTTCGGTAAAGCTAAATCATTTACAGCTAAATGTTCACTATTGAAAGAGCTTCGTCCTAAGTACCTGAAACCCATTATCAGTCTTTTACATGGCTTAAACGACTTTCTATGTGATTGTAATATGGGGCAATCGACCGAGGAAATTGCCTATCTGTACAACATATCTCGTCACGATATGGATGAGTTTGCGATGCAAAGTCAGCTTCGTGCCACAGAGGCCCAGTCGCAAGGGCTATTTGATGATGAGATGATTTCAATTTTTGATATAAAAGGGGAACTATACAATCACGATGATGGAGTTCGTCCAGACACTTCTATGGAAAGTCTAGCTAAATTGAAGCCTGTTTTTGACCGAAAATTCGGTGCTATCACGCCAGCTAACAGTTCACAAGTCAGTGATGGCTCGGCTGTACTATTAATGGCTAGTGAAGAGGCCGTCGAGCAGTACCAGCTCCCAGTGCTAGGTAGGTTTGTTGATATTCACTGGGCTGGGTGTAACCCCTATCTGATGGGGCTAGGGCCTAGTTATGCTGTACCGCCGCTTTTGGATCGTCATGAGTTATCAGTCAATGATATTGATTATTGGGAAATCAATGAGGCTTTCGCTGCGCAAACATTGGGGTGTTTAAAAGCATGGCAATCGGAAGCGTTTTGTCAAAAAGAATTAGGATTAACTTCAACGTTTGGCTCTATAGATTCACAAAGATTGAATATTGATGGAGGTGCAATTGCTTTAGGGCACCCAGTAGGCGCTAGCGGAGCTCGTATTGCATTGCACGTCTTAAATGTTTTAAAGCGCAATGACCAAAAACGAGGTGTAGCAACACTCTGTATTGGTGGTGGTATTGGTGGCGCAGCATTACTAGAGCGTGTTAACTAAAGTTCACAGAGGAATGACAATGAATGATTCACAAATACACTGGCAGTATACAATCGATGAAGAGGGTATTACTTGGTTAGCTCTTAACCGTGAAGGGGAGACTGTCAATACGATCAATCAGGGTGTTTTACTGGAATTAGAGTGCCTGCTCGATAATACAGAGATTCTCACATCAAAAGGGATAGTTATTACCTCGGCTAAGAAAAAAGGCTTCATAGCAGGAGCTGATATCAAACAATTTTCGAGTTGTAAAAATGAGGAAGATTTTTTTGATTGGATTCGTCATGGTCAATGTATCTTTGATAAGCTTGAGGCATTAGCTATTCCTACTGTTGCTATGATAAATGGCTTTTGTTTGGGTGGTGGTTACGAGTTAGCTCTAGCTTGTCGTTACCGAGTGGCCGATGATTCTGCTAGTACTAAAATTGGTCTTCCAGAGATTAAGTTAGGGATTCATCCAGGATGGGGTGGTTGCATTCGGTTACCTAAACTTATTGGTGCATTGCCGGCAATGAGTGTGATCTTGCCAGGTGCGGCTTTACCCTCTAAAAAAGCTAAAAAGATGGGTATGATCGACCAAGCGGTTCCTTTACGACAATTACGTAATGCCGCACGTTATTACGTTCTCAATCAGCCTTCGCCACATCGCCCGAACTATCTTCATGCACGTTCAAACAGTGCTTTGTATCGCCCTCTGTTAAAACCTCTACTTATGAAGGCGCTGGCAAAAAAATCAGTCAATCGATTACATTATCCAGCACCATTTGCAGTTATTGAGAATTGGGTTCAATACGGTGTCGGTGGAGACGCTATGATCAATGAGGCTCGATCCATCAGTAAGCTCTTTGCCACTGATACTGCCAAAAATCTTGGCCGAGTCTTTTTTCTGCAAAATCAGATGAAGGAATTAGCTAAAGGCATTGTTTTTAATGCCAAGCATGTGCATGTGATCGGTGGTGGAACAATGGGTGGTGATATCGCTGCATGGTGCGCCCTACAGGGGTTTCAAGTCACTTTGCAGGATCAGACCTTCGAGAAGCTCTCTCCGGCTATTAAGCGAGCAGGTATTTTGTTCAAGAAGAAACTGAAGAAGCCGGCATTGATTCAAACAGCGCTTGATCGTTTACAGGCTGATATCACCGGTCAAGGAGTCGCTCATGCAGACGTGGTGATTGAAGCTGTTTTTGAAAACTTAGAGGTCAAACAGGCCCTATTCGACCAGGTTGAATCGATGGCTAAGCCCAATGCAATTCTAGCGACGAATACGTCCAGTATCCCTTTAGAGACTATTGCCTCTGGAATGAAAGATCCATCAAGACTTCTAGGAATCCATTTCTTTAATCCAGTATCAAAAATGCCACTCGTTGAAATAGTCAAGAGCGAGCAAACACAACCAGCACTTATTCAACAAGCCGCCGCCTTTGCTAATAGTATCAAACGATCTCCTATTGTTGTCAGTAGTCGTCCTGGTTTCTTGGTTAATCGAGTGCTCATACCTTATCTTATGGAAGCTATGACTCTCTTAGAGGAGGGTATTCCTGCCGACCATATCGATCAGGCGGCGATCGATTTTGGAATGCCCATGGGGCCAATCACTCTGGCTGATACAGTAGGTTTGGATGTGTGTTTATCCGTAGGAGAGATTTTAGCTAACTCAATTGGCGGCGTTGTTCCTGAAAAATTAAAGGCGATGGTTGCAGATGGCAACCTTGGTGTTAAATCAGGGCAGGGTTTTTATCATTATAAACGAGGTAAGAAAGTTGAATCAAAAGATCGTGGTTCAAGTGACACAATAAAAACGCCGGATCTAACCGACCGTCTAATATTATCAATGGTCAATGAAGCTGTTAGCTGCTTGCATCATGGTGTCGTTGATAACGCTGATCTCCTCGATGCCGGTATGATATTCGGAACGGGTTTCGCACCATTTAGAGGGGGGCCAATTCATTATGCAGTTCATCGAGGGGTGATTGATGTGGTTGCACAATTAGAGCGTCTCAGCAAAGATTATGGTGATCGCTTCAAACCTAAAATGGGTTGGGATAGTATTGTTGTCAATAATGATAAAAATACGGTTGTGTTATGAAAACACAGATTAGCTACCCCCAGGTGCCTCAAGAAATATTGAAATTATTTTTTCTGTCCATGAAGCATTTTTTTCCATCCTACCGTCGTATCTGGCCGCTAGCCATAGTAATAATGTTGCTTTTTTGGCTGAATCAGCATATAGAAATCATTCATAATATAATTATCGAGCAAGTCTGCTCGGTGGTTATATTATTTACCGGATATATTACAGTAAATCTAGCATTATCAGGCGTCCACCAAAATTACTCGCATCAGAGTATGACTGTGATTCGAGATAAAAGTGTCTGGATATCATTGTGTGTAATGTTCATCTATCTGCTAGTGCCTTTTATTGCAATGGATTTATTGCTCATTCACTTGGATTTCACTCAAGGAAAGATCGTATTTCTTCTTCTGGTTCTCTCATCATTCCTTATCTTTGCTTATTTGCTTAGTATTTTTACATGCCCACTTCTGTTGATCGATCAATGTTCACTGTGGCAAGCAGTGATAGTTAGTATTCAATATGCAAAGAAAAACTGGATTTGTCCGGTGATTATTTATATTTTACTGATGAGCATGGTACTGACAGTGTTACCTTCTAGTCAGCATATGCTTTGGCTTGCCCAATACCATTTGAACTCGCCAGTATCTTTCATATCAATATCATTTTTTTTCACAGTGGTTATAAATCTCTGGTTGTTAGTAGTTAATGATTACAAAGTTAGATTAGCCTAGCTAACGGTAACTTTTTATGAAAACGCTCAATCCAACAGCATTTCCTTTTTTGATCTTAATGGCTTTATTTGCTGCATTGCCGCCATTCGCGCTAGATACTTACACACCAGCAATACCGAGTATGGCAGCAGAGTTTCATCTGCCTCAGGCTCGTGTCATATTGTCTGTCTCTAGTTATCTAATGGGCTTTGCTTTTGGTATGCTGATATGGGGGCCTCTATCCGATGTGATCGGACGTCGTTTGGTTATTAGGCTGGGCTTGGTGATTTACTTGATCGCCACTTTTTCAAGTGCTCTATCGTTACATTTAAATGAATTGGTTTTTTGGCGTTTTTTTCAAGCTATAGGTGATTCAGCTGGGGTTGGTGTCGCTTTTACGATGTTGAGGGATATTTATTCTGGTCGTCACCTGACGAAAATTATGTCTACTATTATTGCTATGATGATGATAGCACCAATGATAGCGCCACTGATTGGCTCTCTCTTATTAATACACTATCATTGGCATAGCGTTTTCTATTTCTTGTTTTGTTATGGTGTTTTTCTGATGGGTGTTTCTTTTTTCTTACCCGAAACTTTATCATTCAATAATAGAATTAAAGTAAGATCGGTATTATCTCAATACGTTATTCACTTTAGCAATAAGCAATTTCTATTACTCGCTTTATGTGTCTCGTTAAGCTTCGCTGCAACCTTTTCATTTATCAGTAGCGCTTCAGTGATCTATATGTCTATTTATCATCTTAACAAGTTTTCATACAGTGCCCTTTTTGCATTTAATGGTCTTGCTATCATCGCTGGAAGTTTAACTTTAAGAGCGTTGTCTGCACATAAATCCCCGCTATTTATTCAAACACTGGGGTTAAGTATTTTTTGTCTATCAGACATTGTTTTGCTAGTAGTGTTGGTGATTTCACCTCATCACTGGCCAATTTTTACTGCATTAATATCAGTGACTACATTTGGTTTATGTCTCTTAATTGGTAGTTTTATGAGTGGTGCGATGAATAGCGTCTCTGCAGCCTTTGGTACAGCAACATCCATTGTTAACTCATCAAGAAATTTATTAGGTTCTTTTTCTAGTATGTTAATGAGTATAGTTATCGTTCATTCAGCTATACCCTTGATGATCATACAGCTATCCTTTTGTATCGGAATCGCTTCTTTGTTATATGTATTACGCCCAATGTCTTTAGCTGTGTAACTTTATGACTGTATGACATCGAGGAATTTTTATCGCTTGTTCAAGTAGCTCCGCTATCTCTATCGATTTTTTGTTCATAAAGCATGAACACAAACGCTGAATGCGTGGTTCTGAAAATCTTACATTTTTAATGAGTGACTCCTTATTTAATTGTGATGGCTCATCAAGTAGTTTTCTGATTGAATCTTGTATGCGTGAGGCACGCTTTAGTGATCTTGTCTGTATTTCTGTCGAATATTTGTAACTGAGTAATAAAGAAAGGCTATTATATTTGATAAACATATCCTTCAGTGTCTGATCACCCATATTATTTTCGATATCATGATCTAGACTAAATTTTGATGCTTGGATTTTAATGATAGAGATTAACTCATGGGTTTCAAATATTTTTGTGATAGCCCCTAGACTTGATTCACCAATGAACTTTAAAGCGACCTCGCATACCGTTTCGCCACATTGGTTTTCCTTAAATAACATTGATCTTTGTGAGGAGTTGATTTGGCTAATAAAGAATGTGAGTGCTTTACCATCTTGGCAGTGAGCGACATGATGAAGGGTGATATCGTGATGAGGGTCTTGTTGCTGATATTCTAGTAAGCGATTCCATCTTTCAGTTCCCATCCATTGTATGAGCTTCTCTAGACATTCTTCTTGATCAAAATATTGGCCGAAATAATCTAGGACCGAATGGCCGTATTGATCCCTTGTACAGAGCATAAAGACTGAATTTTCTTTACCCATGAGGTAAAAGATCCTTAGGATACTTTCAGTATCGAGATTTTCTCTGATTGCATAATGAAGAATGTTTTCTTGTTTGTGATTTTTTGATTGAAAAAGGTCATACCATCCTGACTGATTAAATATCTTCAAGTGGTAGACGAACAGGTATAGATCATGAAAGTTTTTATTGGTTTGGATATCCATTTTTCTAATGAGGTTTTTCATTTCAATTGCCTCATTATTGTCAGTTAGATCCATTTCATATAAATTATTGATGCTATCTGATAGATGCGATAAGGAAGAATGAAAAATGGAATCCCCATGACCATTTGTTTTTGTCAAACAGGTGATCCAGTCTTCTCTTGATAATTGTTTGTTTTCTTTGAGTAGCTTTAATAAAACCCTAAAGCCTCCCGTTAATTGGTACTGTGCTGCATAATGAAGGAGTGTGTTTTTAGATTTATCTTCTTTTTGCACTGTAACAAATAGCATTGTTGGTTCAATAGAGGCGATCGCTGACAGGAAGCTTGCTTTGTCGCCAGAGTATGCAAGTTTACAGAGGCTCTCAATTTGTGATTGTTTTGGGTATAAAAAATGATGAATATTAAATACGGTGTTGGGCATATTGATTGCCTTTAAGTTAGAGCTATTGACCTATTATAATTATGTGATTGAGCGCCAAGATGACCTGGGGCATGATTACACTGCCGAGCTGGTTTTATTGAACAGCTGATTGAGAGCGTTAGCCTTAGTCACAGGTGAGTGTCTCACCAAAGTCAATATTTTGTTGATCGGATAGAAGGATATGCTTACCAAAAGGTTTTCCATGAGACTTTCGATAGCATTGCCTCGCCTGTGTCCAAGCTTTTAAACCGGTTGATAGTGGTTTACCAATATGAGGTTGGCATGGGTAGCCGATTGTTGGTAGTTTTAACGCGAGCCCATTAGAAAAGTAAAGTGGTATCTGTTTAGGTAGTGTGTTTAATATCTGAGAACAGGCGCCGTTGGCATGCACAGAAAACCAGGTAATCTCTTTCCATGTTGGGTTACTGGATGATGGAATAGGCTTGAGAGTGATGGTGTCTTGGTGGTCCTTTGATGTATGAGGCTCGAAGTATGGCATTTTGGGTATTCGGCAGGCATGTTCTCCTCGATTGACAATGGCATAGGCCGCATGTGTTTGACTCATTCCAGGATAGGCAACGGCGAGAGGGTAGATTTTTAGGTGTTGTGATTCGCATCCAGGCATATTGTGTTCATACACCCAGATACCAGCAATTGTTAATAAGGTGACCCCAAGGATTGAACCCATGAGTAGACGAATAAAAAACATACCTAACTCCGTACTTTCAACGTTATATCAAACTAGGATAGTGTGTTAGTCAATGGATGTCGACTATACTTACTTCTTGTCATATCCTCAACAACAGTGACAGTCTGTTTGATTTATTTTCTCTTGACATACTTTTTTGAGAGCCTCAATATCTACAGCACCGTTATTGATATGTAATGATTCTACTAGTCTAGGTTTAACGTTTGTTGAACGTGGGTCAATTGCATCAATGCTGTTTTTATAGGTAATTATGGCATCCCCTAGTTTCTTGTAAATTGTTTCTGTCTCTTGCGTAATAGAGCTTGGTGTATGTTTTGTAATAAGGCTGTCTTGAATCAATTGTATGTTGTCATAACAAGTGCTCCATTGGTCGTGATATTGAGCATATCGTTTCTTTGCACCAGAGATGAATCCACGGAAGACTCCATTTAGATCAGACGCTGCTTGTGGTTCTAATCCGATCATTTTAGTAATAACTTGAGTTAATACCTCGCGTGCTAGATTATTATCTGCAATATTTTGAGCGGTTATCGTCTCCGTTGGCTCCGTTACAGTTTGACCTTTTTTTTTATCCGTTGTGCAGCATTCAAATAACATTGTCTCTCCTTAAAGGGTATCTTAATATTTTTGCTATTATAACCCGTTCAGCGACCTACAATCACTTTTTTTTATTATATATATTCGCGTTATCGTTAACTTTCTATGTTTTTTTGAGATGGGTGCTTTTATGTAAAACAAGTCGTCATATTGAGTGCTTAAGGGGCGTTGTTGTCTGTGTATCATTAAGACTTTTACACGCTAAGACCTATAATCCACTAAGTCCAATAAGAAGGCATACAGCGATAGTTAGCCATACTCTTAAGGAGCGATATCCAGACATCGGACCGATAGTTGCAAGAATATTGAGATCAACAACCAAGGCTAATAGATAGCCAAAACACAAAATCACCAATGTTAATGCGTATATAGGAACTAATAAGCTAGCAAATGCCATCAGTGAAATGATATTGGAAAAAATCAGCCATTGCTTTGTTTTTATATTAGCTTGCGATAGCGACATTCCCCATTGTATGCCACCTAGAAATGATAAGATGATAGCGCCATAATACGTTGTGACACTTCCCAGCCAGCTCCATTGAGGTAGTATGATGGGCGACAGGTGGTATAAAGCCCCTATCATAAAGGGAATGAGCCCTGCAATTGCTAGTCCATAGACGATAAAGCGTTTCATACATGACCTATTTGTAGATTAATATTTATAGTGAGGGTTCTACTGTTTGAACAGGCTCTAACTGAGGTAGATCATTTAGTTTTATTGGAACGCTCAATGGGCTATTAATAATTCTGAAAGGTGTAATCAAATTATAATCAAAAAAAGGCTGATCAAACGCACTAATGCGAATGTCACGCCCCTGAGATTGCATTTGCTCGTAAAGCTTTTGAGCTTCTTTTTGTGACAAAAGATGACCATTTCGATAACCTTTTATTGCTGTATTTGCCTTACCATTCTTATCACGTGTGACGGTTACTGAAAATGATTCGCTCTGTGGTTGATAATAAGTTTGCAACGCTTTCTTGTATTGCGAGATGTTAATCCAGCCAATCTTACCGCTGGGTTGAAGCCCGACTTTTACCCAATCATTTTGTTTAATTATCGGAACTATTGCAGTGTGTATATCTAGCATTTCACTGGCTTTCTTGGCACCCTGATGAGTATAAAAAGCGATCGATTCTTCAGTGGAGCTGGCGAAACATGAGCCAGAAAATATTAGTCCTAAGATGCCAAGGCAGATTACGAGGCAACGACTCCAATGCGGCATAATGTTATCTCCTTATTGATGCTATTGAGAGAATGAGTTTTCATTAGATCAATATATTGCTAGCTATTCAATATCGTATGACGTTTTATGTCGTGTCTTATGCACTAGAACTCATCGTGTACAGTCATTATTTAGAACGTGCCAGGCTAATAGCATTTTGAGCGCTACTGCACTCGATCACTAAGTTACGGACATGAATAAACAGTTAAGTGGGAGAAGTCACCATGGATTGGTCAGTCAACCGTTATACGATCTGCTTGTTGCCAGAGAGTGTTGAACTGTTTCAGTGCAAATTTTATGTTCGAAGGAGTATCGTCGATGAGATCAATCTCACGGTTATGATGCAGTGACCAGTCACTCCAATTGATGGAGCCTGCAATGACTGAGCTCTGATCTCTTATCATAACTTTAGCATGAATAAAGACGCTGGGCTTAGATAAACGAATTTGTAATAAGGTCGGATATTTTTTTTGAAGTTTTAAAAGCTCATTTGAGATTTTTTTTGGCCCCGGTAATTGATTGGTTAATATTCGCACCGAGATGCCTTTTTTCAATCGGTCCTTTAAAGGGTTTGTAATAGTAAAAGGTATCCAAGTGTTAAGAAAAGGCTGCATGACGTTGAGAGAACTCTGGGTGTTTTGGATAAACATTGCGTAGTGATCATCATTAGGCGATACGATTAAGTTATTAGGAAGGTTACTTTTAGGTTGGATATGTTTCAAGGCGGAGGGTATGCGATCGTCTTGAAAAATACTGTTTAAACTATTGATCATTTGAGGTGATGTTATTCGCCATGAGTAATTGATAAGACACGATTGTTTGCTTGGATGTAATGATGAGCAAACTTTCCACGGAAAATTACCCGTCATAATAAATGCCACATGATTGTCAATGATCATAAACTTTCGATGGTAATAGGCATTAGTTTGACTGGGAAAAGAGCAGGTAAAATGCTTATACTGACACCACTTTGCTTCAGTGGACTGTTTCTTCAACATTGCTTGATTTTGATTGGAATTGATGTGAAAGCCGTTCCACTGTATTGAGACATCGACACCTCTTCGTTGAGCCTTCTCTAGTGCTTCAATAATAGGATCATGAGAGGACCAAAGATCTTTAAGGTAGGCACTATAGGTAGCGATCTGAATGCTATCAGTTGCTTGTTGTATCTCAGTAATCAGCAGCGCTGTATTCATAAATAACAATGGTTTATCGGACGCACAGCTGTGAGAGATCGGTGTACTGAGGACCACTAGTGCAAAAATGATGCTTAGAATATGTCTCATGGGTCCTCCAGGTCGGTGTTGATACTCAGTATATGAGAATTAAATAACCATTCCCACAGCTTTATAGCGATCAACGGGTGTAATTAGTGATTTTCTCTGGATTATAGCGCATCAGGTGGATACTATGACAAAAAAAATTATCAGGAGTAATCTATGAGGACGGGTCGTAATACAGCTCTTCTAGTATCATCTTATTTATGGATGGTTCATGCGAAGGATCAGTCATCTGATATTGGAAATATCATTAGTTTGACGATTTGCGCATTGGTGCTTTTGGGGGCTTCCTACGCTTGTTATCGTGGGGTCTATTTTTTTTCTGAGGCGTCTCGTCATGGTCCAGACAATGATAGGTCGCCACTCAATCAACCACTAGTCTAGCGCCTTGGCTACGATTATTTTACTGGCACTGGTCGCTTGTATTAGTGCTGTTATTGATACGATTGCCGGTGGAGGTGGATTACTCACAGTGCCTGCGATGTTGTTGAGTGGCATACCGCCTCTATCAGCATTAGCCACTAATAAGTTTCAAGCAACCTTTGGAGCGGGTACGGCTACTTGGCAGTTTGCCAAACGAGGTGTCTATCATTGGTCGAGCGTCATAGGCGGCGTGATGTGGTGCTTGTTTGGGGCAATCATTGGCACTTTGCTCATTGAATCGATTCAGCCGGCTGTGATTCAATATCTGATTCCTTTGTTATTGTTGGGTATCTGGATAACCCTAGTGTTTGCTCCCAGATTGGGTAATCTCCCCGGTAAAAAACGTTGTTCTACATCGGTGTTTTTTTGTGTATTTGGTCTGCTGCTAGGTGCTTATGATGGTTTTCTAGGACCTGGAACGGGATCATTTTGGGTGTTTGCTATGATTGCTTTGCTCGGTTGGCAATTCAAACAGGCAACGATGCACACCAAGCTGTATAATTTCGTCAGTAATTTTGGCTCCTTGCTGGTGTTTATGGTCGGCGGTTTTGTGCGATATGATTTAGGTATCGCGATGGCAGTAGGTCAAATGTTAGGGGCCTATATGGGTTCACACTTAGTGATTACCCGAGGTCAGTATTTAATAAGGCCATTATTACTCTTGATGACAGGGACAATGATTATTGTACTGTTTTTTACAAATATCACCTCTGTGCATTATAACCTCTCACTATGAGCTTCCTCCTCCAAGCTGATTCATTCGATTAATATCACTCTCATTATCATTAGTGCTAGCACTGGCAGTCACAGATGATGTTTCACCTGCATTGTTTTCCCTCAGACATGCATCATTTGCATCTTTCCGTACATCTGTTGCGTCACAAAAAGCAGGCCTGTGGCTATATCTTTCTTGGTTTCTCTCGTCTAATTGTTTTTCAGCATCTTGAAGAGCACTTTTTATTAAATTTATCTCTGGGAGATTGATGAGATAAAATTGATCTAAATTCTGGCCATATCGATACCATCTCCATGGGTTGAGTGATTTAAAAACACTCTGGGCTTGCATTGCGCATATTAGTGTTATTGTGATGGCCTTGGTGTTTTGAAGTAGGCCATCTAATTGAGTAACAAACGATTTAACAGCCTTAATGCTTGTTTCGATGCACGGGTGGTCCTCTTGTTCTAAACTTTCTTGGCAAAGGGTTATTTTTGTTTGAATTTGACCGTCAGGGTATTTTTGATCATACGCTTTTATCCATCCCTCTGGGTATTGGCTATTCAGTATTTCTAAAGCTCTATCGAAAATGTCTTTGATTCTCGTGTGTAAATCAGAGTCTGGATGATTTTTTGTATTGAGTTCGGGCACAGTATCACCTTTATTTGTTTAAGTATGCCGTTGAATTTTCTCAGCGCATATAGAACATGGTATCACTACAACCTTAAATAAAAGTTAAATAAATAATTATTTAGCAATATTTTTCAATTTCATAGTCTAACTTTTTATGTTTGATGATATATTTCATACATTCGTTATCAGGCTAAGGTATTTAGATATGTACTTGTTTTTTGGTGCCATAATGGGTTTTCTCTCTCTTGCTTTGTCGGCCTTTATTGCACATGGCCTGCATCTCACATTATCTATTCATCAAATGCATTCACTGGATACCGCTCTCAACAACCTTCAAGGCCATGCTGTGTTATTAGTAGCTATGAGTGCCTACACGCGTTTAAAAGGATCACTAGGTTCACGACTAATCAATATCGCAGCTTATTTATTCGTTATCGGTACGCTGATGTTTAGTATGAGTATTATTCTTACTATTGTTATTGCATGGCAGAGTCTTGCCTTGTTCACTCCGATAGGCGGCATGCTTTTACTGTTAGCGTGGCTACTATTGATTGTCGGGGCATTCACTGAGCTCAAAGTTTCTAGTTGAGTCAAATTATGCTAAGTGGTGGTGTATAAGTCCTCTTCAAAATCTATAGCAAAGTATTAGAGGTCCGTGGATAGCGATAGATAGGAGGAAAGCGAGATTGATTAGGAGTCTATTGGGTTCACTCTGAGTCCTTTAAGTGTGTATTAATGTGTTGATTCTTTCCTTGCGATCAATGTTTTTCTATTGATTAATACAGAGATCATTGTAAGGTGATTTTTCTTTCAGCCACCACAGTATGACCATTTATATAGCGCACATCTTTATGACTGGATTGATTGGAAACCAGTGGTTTTATCCTTTTTATGGTTTGATTCGCTACTATGTGATTTCACCGTAGAAGCCCAGTCAGTGTCTGGTGGTGTGATGGTAATCGATTCCATATTTGCATCTAAAACGCAGCTCTGCTGAGAGCGTGAAGTCTCTGCTGTGAAGTTTTTATATTTTTGATGTTTTCGCTGAGTATGTTAATTACAACCTAAGATCACCAATGTTTCGTGTGTTGCTTGGATACGATCAAAATAGACTTCAATGGGCAGCAAATTAAATATGCCAGGATGACGATTATTTAATGATAAATATTCGGTTATATTATTTTCTGGTAACGTATGGCGATCAGTGTTAGCTGATTTTTTTGTTACGCGAAAGCAGATGCTCTTTGCATCACAATCAATGCTTGTCTCGATCCGTCGATGCATTTTTCTGTTGACAACCAGCGCCAATAACCAGAAGAGTAAGCTCGAAAAAACCCCAGCAGAGCTGTTGCTGGCTGCCGGAGAGAGTTTAAGAATAGTGTACTCTATGCCTATGCAGGCCTGTAAATCATGCACTGTTAAAATGCGCATAGCACATACCCAAAAATTATTAGGATCATAATTTGATTCATAGGCTTTTTGGTCAATAAGTTCTATGATTTGACAAGTTGATTGCTCCCTAAACCAATCTTTCAAAGGAGGTGCTAGTGTGCATGTGGCGATCATGGACATAAATAATGCGTAAAAATCGATAAATTCACAGATCAGTGAGCTTGCATCTCCTCGAGTGGTTACACGTGATAAATATTTCCGGCACGACAATGGTATAGTCATTGGCTTACTAAAAATATCAGAATGATCTCTAAGGTCGATGGAATAGGTGAAATCCACTGGCCGACAACTTAGATGACCGGAAATGTTAAGAAAGAATACAAAGTTAAGTGCTTTCGCATCATAATGGATAATGCTTCTAGTATGGAGGTCACCAATAACCTTAAGTATGATTTCAGTCAGCGATAAGATCGCAACCTTTTCGAGGCGATTGTATAATTGCATTTCTGGAGTAGGGTATTGTTGTTTGATGGATGCAGTATACCTTAGAAGTGTATCCATAAAATTCATACCAAGATAAGGGGTGATTAGATGCGGGCAATCAATATCGGTTTTTTTCTCAAAGATAAAGGGAAGAATATCGTTAGTGTGATTGTATTGTAGGTGAAGTGCCTGTTTGATAAACCAATAGTCTTCTTTGTCAGTATATAATAGCGATATATGGCCTAGCTTATGGAAGAAATACAATTCCTTAAGTGCATAGAGGCAATTTTCCTTCTTTTCTTCTTCATCATCATCATCATCATCTTCATCGAATCCTTCAGTGAATTTTTTAACAACCAAGAATAATGAGTTACAGCGAGGAATATCACTAACAAACACTTGGCCATGTGTGCCGTTTCCCAAGCGTTGATGGAATCTAAATTTACCGTGCGATGTCTCTAATTGTGTTTCCTCATTGAAAAGTTTTACATAATTAAAAACTATTAAGTTTGAGTCACGAAATAACTCTGGTGATGGATTGGTCGGTTTCTGATGTGACAAATAACTCCAGTCACTGCCATCCTCAAAAATAGGTTGGCATAACGAATCGTTTTCTGCATTGCTAGTGTCATCCGACGAGCAACTGAATAATGATTCTGTCGAGGTTGTTGTTTGGTAATCTGAGGAGTGATCTTGATCATTCTCAAAACATTGTCGTTTCATGATACGGTATGTGCATAATGAGGATGTTAAAAAAGCTAATCCTACGTCTAAAAAAGTTTTTGTGAAAACTTATTTTAGTAATTCGAAGAAAATAATCTTTATTTAAGTAAATTTATCGGATATTGGGCATGTATGAATGACACCTCTAATACTTAGGAAGGTTTGCATCGTTTTTTAATGGAGTCATTTATCGTTACACTGGATATTATTTTTTTATTTTAAGAGTAATTTAATGTATTAGTGATAATAATCTCAAGCCGGTCAAATTGAATCACTCTTTAACGACTAAAAACCACACTTCATGTCGGCGCAGCCATGGCAAAATCCAGGGTGGATCATAGAAGGCAAAAATTGGCTCACCTGTAAGCTCAATGCCATGTTTCTGTGCGTACGCTTTTAGTAGCATTGCTTTTTGGTGTAATCGTTTGCTATTGATTAGGCCGGTAAAGCGCAATGTGAGGTATTCAGATGATTGCTGAGTCATATGAATGATATTGTTATCGATGGGCTTAGGGATGGTGTCTTTAGAATAGTGTTTAGGCATAATAAACGCGACTTGCCATGTTTGATCTTGATCACCAGGTTTTGTCTGCATGACCGGAGCAGTCATACTTATGCGCGAGGTTTTTTTTACTGATTTGGATTGCATGACGGGCGCTGTCATCGCTATATTACTTTCATCTGTTGATGTATGACGCCCGAAAATATAGCCTGCTAAGCGTTTAAAGCCAGTGTTAATTGCTGTAGAGCGATCATCAGCGATATTGGTGGTGGCTAGCAACATATCATCGTATTGCCTTAATTCAATCTTTCCGTCTTGTTTTAGCACTTGGTAGGTGGGTTGTGGTGTATGTCGATTTAACCACCATGGAATTAAGATCAACCCAAGTATAACAAGGGTAATAGCCAGTGTTAGTAATTTAATCATCTCTACCTTCTATACTTAAAAAGTTTATCATTGAAGTCATTATTGATCTGTGGATTGTATTGCCATTATTTCGTCATCCAAAAGCCTTCATTAACATAACTTTAATTACCAAAAAGTTCCAGTATTTTGTCGAAAATTACCGTTAGTTGTAGCAATATTGCTATTTGTTAATGATCAGGGAATGCAAAAAAAATGCGTTTAAGGGCAACCAATAGCGATGATTTATTGTTGATTAAAGTGGCTGATTTCTTATCGGCTCAATGGACTCACTTTCCCTCTGATGTCCCACTAGTGTCAACGATGCTTGTGATGGCCCTCAAACGTTTTCCTTTCTTAGAACATGAATGTTTTGTTGACACAAAAGGCCATATTTTCCCATCGCCATCAAAACGGCATCTATTTATCGCATTAAAATATTTGTTTCAGATTTATCTTAATGATATGGCGAATTTATTTGCCAGCCATCCGGGTGATTGTGTAAGGGCTTTTTCAATTGGCCCCGGCTTTGATATCTTAGAGGCTGTGGTATTTTTCTCTTTGGCGAGTCGTTATAACAAAACCTTTAAGTTGGCTTATTGTGAAAAGTCAGACAAGGCAAGATTTTTTTTATCGCAGCAAATTATTGGTTTTTTTCCTAACTTGGGATCATTTTTTCATATATTCAATAGCCCTTTGTCACAAGATAACTTCTTTGAATTAGGTGTTGAGGCTTTTGGTGAGCATCCTGTTGATGCTATTCTTGCTCAACATATCGAAACACGTCCGCATCAGGCCATATCAATGGGGACTACTGTGGATAGCTCTTCAAAAGAGATGTCGTTACCTCAACTGTGTATTAAGTTAGCGTTGATGTCTAACGTTCACACGCTTCTAATTCGAACGTACTCGGATGAGGAATATGATGAAACTATTGCTATCATGGCCGCTGAACTAATCAACAATGCTATCAAACCAACCCGACCTACTATTCAGCAACGACCTCATCTATACACACCATACAGTACTAAACTTTGTTCTGATGTATTATTTCAATCGTTCTGTAAAATTGTTCGAGGAATGGATAGGCATCAGATATTAGTTAACATAGATCCAAATCATCAACATGCTAAGTTCACTTAGCCGATAGGATAGACTTTTTTCTTCGTCAACAGCATTGAATTTTTCTGTATGGTTCGTATTATCAGCCACTTATAGAAGTTACTATTTTTATCAATCAATTATTGTATACTCCCCACGTGCTACATGATCTGATCACCAGGTGGAGTGTGTTGCAATGCAAATTGTTTGGTTTAAACGTGACCTCAGGGTCAATGATCATCAGGCCTTAGCTCAAGCCGCCAAGCATGGGCCTTTTATCGCCTTGTATATCTTAGAGCCTGACCTATGGCATCAACCGGATCTTAGTCGTCGTCAATATGATTTTCTGTGTGAATCTTTGCATGATCTTAAAGCTCAATTGTTGCAAGTGCATTGTCCTCTGATCATTCGTGTTGGGTATGCTGTTGATGTTTTGCAGAGTTTAATTGCAGAGTTTGATGTTTCAGCTGTTTTGTCGCACCAAGAAACTTGGAACGGCTGGACATACCGTCGTGATATCGCAGTCAAACGTCTTTTGAACCAGCTGAATGTCACTTGGCACGAGTATAAACAGTTCGGTGTGATTCGTGGCTTAAATGATCGTGATGGCTGGGCTCGTCGTTGGTATCATTGGGTAAACCAATCGATGGAATCATGCCAAGATACCCCGCAGCCAATGAGTATTCCAGGTGATGAGCTGCCTAGCCCTGAAGTCCTAGGTCTAGGTCAAGATGATTGCCCATATCGTCAAGTTGGTGGTAGAGAGCAGGGCTTATCGTATTTAACCTCGTTTTTTCAAGAGCGTGGGCTACATTACACCAAGTCGATGTCTTCTCCGGTTACAGCTTTTGAGGCATGCTCACGGCTGTCACCCTATATTGCTTTTGGTTGCTTGTCGATTCGTGAAATTTATCAGTGGCATCAAAAACAACTTGATCTCATAGAGCATTGTCCACCACAAGAGCAGCGGCTTTGGCGAAGTGCGCATCGCTCATTTTCAGGTCGTTTGCGTTGGCATTGTCACTTTATTCAGAAACTAGAGGATCAACCTAGTATTGAGTTTGAGAATCTACATCCTGCTTACGATTCCGTGCGTACCGAAGCGTTTAATGAAGAGTTTTTCTTGGCGTGGCAGGATGGTAAAACAGGTTTTCCAATGATAGACGCGTGCATGCGAGCACTTCGCGCGTGCGGTTGGATTAATTTTCGGATGCGCGCGATGTTGATGAGTTTTGCGAGCTATCACCTATGGTTAGATTGGCGTCGTACCGCCCCTTTTCTTGCACAGCAATTCACTGACTATGAGCCTGGTATTCATTACTCTCAAGTACAAATGCAATCAGGCACTACTGGTATTAATGCCATACGCGCATACAATCCTATCAAACAAGGCTTAGATCATGATCCCGATGCCCGTTTTATTGCCAGGTGGCTGCCAGAGCTAGCCTCGCTTCCTCAAAAAGATCGCCACCAACCATGGGCATTGCACGTACCTGATGTTGATTATCCACTGCCTATTGTCGATGAAAAAATTGCTCGCACTCAGGCAACTCGCCTGCTATATGCGATTCGACAAGGGAGCCAACATCGTGCATTATCTCAAGCAATTGTGAAGAAACACGCCAGTCGGCGTCCGGCTCATGATCGCCGAAGGCGCAAGAAGCCACCTGCCGACGATATGCAACAGGAGTTACCCTTGTGAGTCAAATACAAGTTATCCATTGGTTTAGGCAGGATCTACGACTGGTTGATAATCCCGCTCTAGATGCAGCAGCAAGGGCCGGCACGGTCTTGCCGATATTTATCCTCGATACCAAGAATTCAGGTGATCACGCCATGGGTGCTGCCAGTCGTGTTTGGTGTCATCACGCTTTACAGTCACTGTCTGAGTCACTACAGGATCGCCTAGCGATTTATCAGGGTGATCCAATGGCAATCTTGCAGCAACTCTGTCAGCAGCATGATATTCAAGCAGTGTTTTGGAATCGTTGCTATGAGCCTTGGCGTATTCAGCGTGATCAGGTCATTAAGTCAGAGCTCAAGGCACAAGAGATCTCAGTCAACACGTATAATGGATCTTTACTCTGGGAACCGTGGCAGGTAAAAAAACAAGACGGTACCCATTATAAAGTCTTTACACCCTATTACCGTAAAGGTTGCCTTGTGGCTGAGCCACCACGTTTTCCATTGGGTAGCCCTGAATCACTCATAACATTGACCAAGCCAAAAGATAGCTTAACGATTGATGCTCTACGACTCTGTCCCCAGCACGATTGGCACGTTGACTTGATCAAATCGTGGGAGATCAGTGAGCAGGGTGGGCAGAATCGATTGTCTGCTTTTGTTCGTGATCACATTAATGATTATAAGCAAGGCCGTGACATTCCCTCGCTTCAGTCGACTTCGAGATTATCACCGTATTTACATCATGGGTTAATATCACCCAATCAAGCTTGGTATGCTGCTCGTCAATCAGGCGACTCATCTTCTGTGGATGTTTTCTGCAGTGAGTTGGGTTGGCGAGAATTTTCTTATTCTCAGTTGTATTATAATCCAACGATTGCTACGGAGAACTTGCAAACTAAGTTTGACCAGTTTCCATGGCTCGATGACAAAGCGGTGTTACGTGCTTGGCAGCAGGGTCAAACGGGAATACCGATGGTGGACGCTGGTATGCGTGAACTCTACCAAACTGGTTACATGCATAATCGTGTTCGCATGATTGTTGGGTCTTTCCTAGTAAAAAACTGCTTGTTGCATTGGCATCACGGTGAGCGTTGGTTTTGGGATTGTTTATTTGATGCTGACTATGCTAGTAACAGCGCGAGCTGGCAGTGGATAGCGGGTTGTGGTGCTGATGCAGCACCTTTTTTTCGTATTTTTAACCCCGTGACCCAGGGTCAAAAGTTCGATCCAGAGGGTACTTATATCAAACAGTACTGTCCTGAGCTCATCAATATGCCGATTAAACAATTACACGCGCCTTGGGAAGCAAAGCCTGAGATTTTGCAACAGGCAGGGATAGAGCTAGGTGTTGATTACCCACTGCCAGTGGTTGATCTAAAAATTTCAAGGCAGCGTGCACTGGATGCTTTTAAATCGTTAAAAAAGGAATGATATGAGTGTTTGTCGTTTGATTTTACCTGATCAGTTATCCCTAACAATCAGTAGTCTGCAACGAATCAGTGATAATGATCACGTGTTAATGATTGAGTCGTATGATTATTTTACTCACGTTAAGCATCATAAGAAAAAAATTGTTTTCTTATTAAGTGCAATGCGTCATTTTGCTGATCAACTCAGACAAAAAGGATTCAATGTCACCTACATTCCACTTGAGGATGTCACTCGAAAGGACAGTCTTAAAAAACTACTCGTGGGTTTTATTAAGCAGCATGCCATCAAGCATTGCATGGTGACACAGCCGAGTGAATACCATTGGCAGCAAGAGGTTCAGTCATGCGATGAGCAGGCCGGCTGTCATGTAGAATTGCTGGATGATCATCGTTTTTTATGCACTAATGAGCAATTTTCAGCGTTTGCAGCAGGCAAAAAACAGCTGCGCATGGAGCTCTTTTATCGTCAGATGCGTCAACAACACCAGGTGCTCATGGATGGTGATAAGCCAATTGGTGGGCAGTGGAACTATGATCAAGAGAATCGAAAGCCGCCAAAATCAGGTCTTGATATCCCGGATACTTATCATACGACTATAGACAAGCAAACGCAGGCGATCATTGAGTTGGTTGAGGAGAACTTTTCCGATCACTTTGGTGATAGCTTGCCATTCCATTTTGCAGTCACGCGTCGTCAAGCACTGGTCGCTCTAAAGCAATTTATACAGGCTCGATTGGCTTTATTTGGAGATTATCAAGATGCGATGTTGCAGGGTGAGCCCTGGATGTTTCATAGTCATATCAGTTTCTACTTAAATTGTGGACTATTATTACCTCTCGAATGCATTCAGCAGGCTGAAAATGCCTATCATGATGGCTTGGCGCCACTGAATGCCGTAGAGGGTTTCATTCGCCAGATTCTAGGTTGGCGTGAGTACGTACGTGGAATCTATTGGCTTAAGATGCCTGAATATGTCACACAAAACTTTTTCGAAGCAAAACGCGCCTTGCCGGACTTCTATTGGACCGGGAAGACGGCTATGAACTGTTTAAAGCAATGTATTAACGAAACTCAGCAGAACGCGTATGCGCATCATATACAACGTTTAATGATATTAGGTAACTTTGCATTAATTGCAGGTATTGCTCCTGATGAGGTGAATGAGTGGTTTCATGTGGTCTATGCAGATGCCTATCAGTGGGTTGAGTTGCCGAATGTGAGTGGGATGATTTTGTTTGCTGATGGCGGGTATTTAGCGAGTAAACCTTATGCGGCTGGTGGTAATTATGTCAATAAGATGTCAAATTACTGTAAGCAATGCCGTTATAAAGTATCGGTTAAAAACGGCGAGAACGCGTGCCCGTTTAATTATCTTTACTGGGATTTTTTGGCAAGGAATCACGATAAATTATCGAATAATCATCGTTTGGGTATGGTCTATCGTATTTATCAACGCATGGACCCTGAAAAGCAACAGAGCATTGCGCAAGACGCTAAGCGATTTTTACAGTCACTGGACTAATTTCACTATACTTGAAGAGCTTTTTTATGGCCCATAAGAAACCCCATCTTCCTCAAAAAGAGTGCCCTGTCTGCAAAAAACCTTTCTCATGGCGAAAAAAGTGGGAAAAAGTGTGGGAGAGGGTGGTGTATTGCTCTGAACGCTGTCGTCGTCAAAAAAAATAATTCCATTTAGATATCACCAAAAGCTTTTTACACTCTTTTCTATCAGTCAGTGATCTGAGGATATATCGTTTAGGTTGAAATAATACAGAGGTTAGTTATTAAAACTTAAGAAAACCCAAATCAACCACTAAGAAAACGTTAATAAAAACATAGCACTTTTAAAAAAAATTATGAAAAAATTAGAAATTTAATATTTTTTTAATAATATGTGTGTAATGTTTCTGAGTTATTAATCGAATGGATGCATAACAAACAAGAGAGCAAAAAATGAATCGAATATTTAGTTCAGATCCACCTAGCGTGCAAGGCTTATGCGACACAATGATGAGACAGCCAAGTTATCAATTTAGGTTCGATCGTAACCTTGAAAGTGTAGAAAAATATATTCAACTTATAGCGAAACACAATATCGTTATTAGTGATAACGATTTTATACAGCTGTCAGCTGCCATAAAGGCATATGTCAACCCTACACTCCAAGAGACTTGTTTTACAATAAAGAGGGCAGAACACTTAGCTAAAATGCTTTGTCCACTGAATATATCTATAACAGTGAAATGCGTCGAATCAGAGAAATACGACGGCCTTATGGACGATCTTACCATTGATGTTACTCGGAATAGAGCTGCTACATCATCACCTACTCCTTAAGTTAAATGGTGCTCTATCTTTTTATGTGAGTTTCTATGATGATGTGGTTAGGTTTAAGTGTCTTGCTATATTGTGGTTGATGTGATGATTACGTTGAGATAACTTTCCAAATACCATCACGGTGGCTATCAGTAGATACATTCTTAATGTGAGAATGTACAAACATATTATCTAAGCTATAATGAAGTCAGAGTTAGTGGATCACCCACGTCTTGCTTTTCAGTGGGTTTTTGAATATATCTTTGCAGTGCCTGCGGGCATCCAGGTATTGGCTCGGTCGTTATAACTCGGTCGCCATCATTTGATCAAATGTACTGCCCACTAACTCCCTTCTTAATCTTTTTTGCTCATCACTTTCGAGATCATGTATTTTATTGAGCTTTGTGGGTTATTTGCCGTCTGAATCGTATGGCTTTAAATAGCGTTAATCACATTCGCAAGTTTGTCTATTGGCATTGAAAAGAGAGTTTTTCACTTGCTCTATTTTCTCCTTATATCTGGTATTCTATCTAAATACTATGGGCAATACTCTTTGTGTTGTTTCACTATCTCGGTTCTTGTGTGGTACCGGCCTGTCAAGCAATACATTTATGCCAATTCATACACAAAGTGGCTCATATTATTTTGTACGTAAAGGCAATAAGAAATTGCATATCGGTTGCTCTGGATCTTTTTAGACTTTTTGTTTATCCTCACGAACTCACACATCATGAGCTGCATGATAATGCACTGGTTGTCGCGTACCGATCTGATGCAGCATCGCGAGTGGCCATACAAGGTCCAATGCTTGAAATCGGTTTTTTGATGTGTCATCACAATGCTTACAGGTATATTGTACAATATTAAATCAATCATAGATGTTAGACCATGAACACTATCGAATACAAAAATCCATTAAGTTTAGCTGAGCTCATGGATCTGCCGATCTACACAATGCTGCCTCTTTCCATAATCATTTTTTCCACCATTGCTGCGTTCATTTTTTCATCATCCACGATGTATCATTCTTCCGAACAAGACGAAGGTGCAGTCTCCTCAGTCACGAATATCAGTAAAAGTAAACGAGTGAAGATCATCGAAGATGAAAGTGAAGCACCGACATTGCGAGTGATCAACCGTCAAAAAAAACTGTTAATATTCACTAGAGTCTTTAATCAAAGCATCAGAAATAAATTATTTATCCTTCCTTCAATCATACAGTGGGATGCTCCGATTCGTAATGCTATTGTTGACGCTGTATTTGCCAGAGGTCAGCGTAAAGTCAGAAAGGAGTATCACCAGTTGAATAAGAGCAAACGCTGGGTTAAAGAATGCTCATCCTATGCTGATATTCTATCGGAAAATGTCAATATCATTTGCCAAGTGATTTACAGTACACTTATCACGACAATATCTAATGAAAGATTTTTAGGGGTTTATCTCGATGTGTTTCATACATTGACTCAGGTACGTGACCCGATTATTTTTTCGATGATTTCTAAATACAGTGATTTGTGCATCAAAAGATTAAGCCCTAAAATGCAAGAGGAGGTGATCCAACAGACCACGGATCTATTGCAGGTCTTTGTCCGGCAAGCGCAAGGTTCAGTGATCCCCCTTAATACTTTTTATGCTTCCTTCAAAAGATCTAATCAACACAACTCACCAACAACAAGCAATGCCCCTAGGCGATTTATCACTATCAGTTAAGCTGAGGGCTGTCTTTAATTGTAAGAAGGGTATGCTTGTTCGAGTTCTTCATCAGGTTGTTCATCACTTTCAGGGTTATTAGCACCATTTTCATCTGCGTATTGACACCAAACTGTTTTTAAAGATTGAAAACAAGAAGTGTCTTTGTAACATGAGTCGTTGTAGTTAAAACAGCAATTCTCAGTTGGTTCTGTGCTACTACACACTGGACCATTAGTAGGCACTGGACCATTAGTAGGCTCACTAGGGTATGCTTGTATGAGGTCATTATCAGGTTGTCCATCTCCTACGCTGTTGTCTGCAATAGCTATAGGGTGTAGGCATATCATTAAGAGTGGAATCAGAAAAAAATTGCTTCATAACGTTGTCCTGTTTTTCTTATCTCCAATATTATTATAGCATACTGCTATTCTACTGTTTGCTTGTTCCATATCTTATTGTTTAATCGATCGATTCCTTTTTCTTGCGTATTTTTACCCAAACAGAAAGAGTTCGACTTTTCAGCATTCTATGTTTTATCTGAGAGGGTAGTTAGCCCAAGGGTAGTGCAGCTCAATAGTTATTCTATATGGCTATACTTACGACGGTTTAGTTTGTATGATCCCGCTACCTGAGCACTGCTTTAAACACAGATAAGGTGAATGTATGAAGAATATGACAGGTCAACTTATTCAGACTTCTGAGCCCCTATCAAAAGCTCCTCTGGTGATTAATGGTTGGATTTTGGTCGGAGTGTCAATCACAGCTTTCCTTAGCCTGGTTGGTTTTCTTATGATGTATTTTCGCTCTGTGTCTAACACCAGTGGCAATCATACAGCAGCTACTGCTACAGCCTCTTTATTTTCTCGCGTCAGTGATAACGCTCTTCCGACACAAGTGCCTAGCAGTCATCGTGACGACAACTCACTGGCTATGATCCCACCCCTTCGACGACTATAGTTCGGTCAAATTTTAAAAAATCCAAAGCAGTTTTTTGGTTGTTCAAGTGTCTTCTCATCGCTATAATCGGCGCAATCAAGATTGGAGATACAGCTATGGGATTACGACACACAAAGCCAAGCGTTGCTATCATTGGTGCTGGGATCTCTGGGGTTTCTTTGGCTCATCAATTAAAAGCCACTTTTGACGTTGAGATTTTTGAGCGCTCTCATTCCGCTGGTGGGCGTTTTGCGCATCGTCACTTCTCGGGTCGATCATTTGATCATGGAGCACAATTTTTTCGTATTTTTTCATCAACTTTTAAGTCTTTCTTAAAGCCAGCTATAGATAGTCAATTAATCCAAGAGTGGATGCCAGAGTTTGCTGAAATATTGGACACTACGATTCTTAGAACACAAAGGTGGGATAAATCTTCAGGTCACTTGGTAGCTACACCTCACTCCCATGCATTATTTGATTATTTATCTAAGCCACTCACTATCCATCATCAAGCAGAGGTGTCTTCAGTTGTTCATGGTGTATCAGGTTGGATGCTAAATACGAATAATGGTGAGTTTGGCCCTTTTGATTGGTGTGTCACTGCCACTCCGCCCATGAACGCGATATCTTTGATACCTAGCAAAATTATTTATCATAATGATATTCATAATTACTCCATGTTGCCCTGTTATGCGTTGATGTTAGCGCTCAACGAATTGCCCGATGTTCCATGGCAGGTTGCATTGGTCAAGCAGAGTACTTTAAGTTGGATGTCTATCAATAGCAGTAAGCCAGATCGTGATGATGCTCCTGCGATGGTGTGCTTAGCTTCTAATCAATGGGCTAAGGAGCACTTTCATTTAGGCATTGATCATATTCAATCTCAGATGCTGAGTGCTGTTAACAACATTATTCCAGGAATAAATGATTTAATTGGGGCTTCACATTGTCATCGTTGGTCGTATGCGAATATGCCTAAACAGCAGGGACCTCAGTGTTTCATCGATATGAAGCACCGTATGGCCTCTATTGGTGATTGGTGTATTCAAGGACGCGTTGAATCTGGATTTTTATCCGCGCACGCTTTAAGTCAGCAGTTGCTTAGCCATGTTTAGTTTGCAGCGTTTCAACTTAGATGACATACCAGAGAAATTACCCAATTGTCCAGGCGTGTATGCCTTTTGTCAGAGAGATTCACTTGACCATTGTTTGTATATCGGGAAGAGTATTCATCTGAAAGAAAGAATCATGTCTCATGTTTATTCGAAAGAGTCTCGAGAAAAACGGATTATTCAATCGACTCAGTCGCTCTTGATCATGCCAACGGTGGGTGAGTTTAGCGCTTTGATGTACGAGAGTGATTGGGTCAAGCGTTATGCTCCGCTTTATAACAAAAAATTACGTCGTTCTAAATCCCTCTTTACTATCGAATTCAAGGCAGAGGATCAATCGGGCTACTGGCAAGCCCACGTTAAGGCTATGAATGATGTAACGAGGTGTTTTAATGATCAGCATTTTGGGCTTTTCTTACGCAGAGATGCGGCAATAAATTATCTAAGATCATTGGTCAAAGATCACCGTATTTGTGGTAAACGGCTTGGACTTGAGAAGGGTTCTAAAGCCTGTTTTCAGTTTCAAATTAAGCGTTGCCCCGGTGCTTGTGTTGGTAAGCAGAGTGCTCAATCATACAATCAGGAATTGAGCGCATTATTGAGTCGTGATCAACTATCCCCATGGCCATTCAATCACCCTGTTGCATTAATCGAGGCGAGTTACGAAGTTGGTTATCAGGCAAAGCATATTATAGATAATTGGTCTTACAAGGGCTTTTATTTGAGTGCAATCGATAACCCTAATACGAACGCTTTAAAAACCATCTCGGATAATAAGCCTGTATCTTCATTTAATCGAGACGATTATCATATTATTAAAAGAGCGATTCATCAGGCATTAAAGTGTTCCGATACACATTCTCTGGACAGCAACAAGTCAATGTTGACACTTGAGATACTAAACAATTACTCCTATAGTTAATGTGTGATTTTTTTAGGGAAAAGTAATGACGCTTTACAAGCAGCGGGATACAAATTTTGATCATAATGATCAGCAAGATAATTCATTACCATCGTCACCTTTTTCCATGTTTGATAGTTGGTTTGATCTGGCTATACAGTCTGGACAAAAAGAGCCACATACAATGGTCGTGTCCACCTCCATTAATCATCAGCCATCATCTCGCTGTGTTTATCTTACTGAGATTTTCGAGGAAGAGTTTGTGTTTTACACGAATTACCACAGTCGAAAATCTGAGGAAATTCAGGCTAACCCTTATGTTTCGCTGTTATTTAATTGGTCCTCTTGCCACCGTCAGGTTCGCATTGAGGGGGAAGCTAAACGACTATCTGAAGAGCAGTCGGATCAATATTTCAATCAAAGAGCTCAAAGCTCGCGCATTGCATCGATTATTTCACGGCAAAGTCAGCCCTTATCATCGAGAGATGACCTAGAGGAGCTCTTCAATAGTTATCCTGTTGAAGATGACCATCTAAAGCGCCCTCATTATTGGGGTGGCTACTCCATTCAGCCTAACTTTTTTAACTTTTTAATTTTAAGAGAATTTCGCTTGCACGATAGCTATAATTTTCGTAAAACGAATAGTGATTGGACGCTAGAGAGAGTATTCCCGTAATGCAATCATCATTTGACTATGACTTAGTGATTCAAGGAGCAGGGTCCTCGGGATGTGTTACTGCCTTGTTGGCACATCGTTGTGGTTTAAATGTCGCTATTATTGATAAATCTTCGAAAGGGACATTTCGTGGTAATGCGCATTACTTGAATGCTTATTCCTTGGAGTTACTGAGTCAATGCGGTCTCGACATGGATCGATTGGCTCGACTGGCAACTCCAGAGACCTATGCCTTTTGTATGGCTTATGGTTTGTCGCTCAATCATATTGTTCACACGCTTAATCTGCTGGACGATCCTTCTATTCAAAGTCAATATCAGTCTATAGGTCGTTTTGGTGCAGCTCTGAATGTTCCATTTTCACTAATCCATCAAGACCTTGTTGCTCTCATTGAGAAACAACATATTCCTATTTTGTGGGAATCTGAAATAACAACTATCGATGAGGGTAATCATTCGGTAATAGTGACCACTAGCAATGAGAAAGCCACTCGTGAGATTACTGCACATTACCTTATTGGCGCAGATGGTGCGCAAAGTGGTATCCGTGAGTTATGCTTTTTACCACCAAAAATAAATACCCATGATTTTTTTATCAATGTAGAGATTATGTCTGATCTGAGTTCAATGATCACAGACCCCGCTATGCTTACCTGGATTATTAACCCTTCCTTTCCATCATGTTTCGTTATGCATCAAATAAATGGTCATCAAAATATTCAAATACCGGTATTTATCGAAAAAAACTTATCTTATGCCAATGATAGCCAGTGGGTAAAACGCTACATTGCTGAAACGTTGGGAGTTAAGAATGCCGAATACACTCTAATTAGATCACAACCTTGGGTGGTAACGACGCATTGTATGGAGACCATGCGAAAAGATTGGATTTTCTTACTTGGAGACAGCTCACACACGCTAACACCCGCTGGTGGGTTAGGCTTAAACACTGCTTTAGGGGATGTAGCCAACTTAATCTGGAAATTATCCGTATCTCTAAATGAAAACTCTAATAAAAAGATTCTTGATTCTTATCAACTGGAACGGGCTCCTGTTAATCGTGATGCGGTTAATCAATCACTAAAAAACTTTAATGACTTTAAGTCGATTGCAAAAAGTTTTTTTCTTCCACCATCGTTGTCTGTACCCTGGAAAAAAACACTCTCTTATTGCATGCCTGCTTCAAAACATGCGATTGAAACAATCCTTTCAGCAGGCTATCAATACTCAATGAATGGATTGTTGCAGATCAAGCCTTTTAAAAGACAGTTTGCTCGTAAATTAGAGCACCGATTAGAGCGGACCCGCCAACATTTTAATGGCATTGGCTCACATCTTGGCTATCGAATAGACAGTGATTGGATCATCAATTCTAATAGGTCGAGTAATTTTTCTATCGGTGATTATGTGCCTTCATTAGATTCTGGCAGTCTTTGGCTTTCCAACGAGATACGCATTATTCAGAGCAATAACAGCTTACTTGAAGTTTTTCAATATGGGCATTGGGTAGCGCTTTTGTTTCACGAAGATCATACTTTAGAAGCAATGTTGAATGAGAAAAAAAATCTACGGAGCTTTCTGCAACATAGAGATTTTACGGTTCAAGATAACTTAGACATTACACAGTCATGCGTTCTGATCAGACCCGATTTTTTTATAGCTTATGTTGGCGATACGACGCTCAATGACGAGGTATTAGACTTACTCGCGCAGGTTAATTAGAGCTCTATGTCATCAAATACTGATGACTATATTGAATTCGCGATTTTTTTGAATATTTTGTGGAAGAATAAAAAACTTGCTGAGTATACAAGAAAGCACACGACTAGGTTGTTAGACATCCAATTAGAGAGAATATTGAGTGACACGGGGCTGTGAAGGTGATTAGAAATAATCGTAGCGATGGAGCCGGTAATTGCTAGTATCATTAAAATTTTAAACACTAGCGATCGAAGTACTTTGTCGATATTAAGGTGAGATAATGAAAAATAACCACCATTAATGATTCCGGCGACTGTGGAAATAACCCCTAACAAGATGGTGAGTTGCATATTGACATCCTTTTCTAAATAATGCTCTTTTTTTATAGCTAAAAAATCACCAGGTTTCAAGTTTCTTGATCGTTATTGTGGTATTAATTTCCCTCAAATCTAATTCGCATGGTTCAGTTTTTTGTTTGATTGATTAGATCATTTGCTAAGTCTCGTATGATTTTTTCATGATGCAATGTTATTTCTTAATAGTCCAGAGGAGTAAAAACAATACCTTATGTCGATATTTTAATTAACCACATTAAGGATGTATTAAATCCATAGTTTTGTCATTTTTCACTGTTGATGTGTGTATTTATTTGGCAATATGTCAAAAATCTTCATATTGACTATTTAAGCCATGCCATCTCAAAACTTATTTCTACCATCTGTCGATGACTCTGCCGATAACGATGCATTCATTGCCTACTTAAGCTTGTTAGCTATTACCTCGACAGGATTATGTTTCTCTATTGCTATCTTGATTCAGGTACTAAAGTGCACAAACATTTTGAATAATATGCTCTCAAACGCTAACACTGCTCCCTTGCTGCCTTTTAGGTAGATATCAAGGTGTGTAGTAACATTGCACCATGAGGTTTTTTCTAATGACTCTCAATCTTCAATCTAATGATACTCAGCTTAATCAAACTGATACTTTTGAAGAGCAGGATCAACCCAGCGATCAACTAGAGCTTTGGTTCTCGCTAGGTATATCGATACTGTCGGCGTTTATTATCATTTTTGTCTTGGAATCGCGAAAGTATGAATCGAATGAAATACATCCAGAAGAGGGGAGTTTGGGTAGGCAGATAGTAAATATCAGTGATGATATAACAGAGGTTGATGATGAACATGTTAATACGCAGAATTTTAATACAGATCGTTTTTTTAGCGTGATAAGTGGTGCAGGAACTCAAGAACAACCATCAGCTTTGTTTCAAATTACTTAGATAGTCTACACGAGGTTTCATATGACAGAATCGACACTTTTCAACGTATATTCCGATATGCAATTAGATACTAATATTAGTACCCCTGAGATCTTATTCTTTAATGTTTTATTTGCGAGCTCATTGAAAGAAGATAATCAAACCGCTGTTCCCGTGCCTGATCAGAAAGATAATTGGTTTATCTTATGGGGTTGTTTGATTTTTGGCGCTTTTTTTACAGCAGGTGCGTTGGCTGGGCACACCTATACGCATTGTAATAATCCTCATCGTCATCGTGGTCTGGCCAATAATCAAGCTGTGCATCATCCAGAATATGATCTTTCCGAGGAAACAAAAGAAGATATAACTTCTCGTCTGGGGCCTGTCGTGGTTTGAAAACAAACATTCACTTGCTCGGCATTGCATCATAATGTGTTTTTAATCATACTGTTATGTACTACTTTGCGACACACAGGATGTTGTTATGCCGTCAGCAGGAGCTTGTTTTAGAGCAGCTATTCAATCACATCAACCTTTGCCGATTGTAGGTGCAATAAATGCCTATTCGGCATTACTTGCTGAACAGGCCGGTCATGCCGCGATTTATTGCTCAGGAGCTGGTGTGGCTAATGCCTCCTATGGATGGCCTGATTTGGGTCAAACCACACTTGAGCAAGTCTTAGTGGACGTTAAACGTCTTCTCAGCGCGACAAGCTTGCCACTTTTGGTGGACATTGATACTGGGTGGGAACAGCAATCAGGCGGTGTTGCCCATACCATTATGGCCATGGAAGCAGCTGGTGTTGCCGCTGTTCACCTAGAAGATCAAGTGGCTGCTAAGCGCTGTGGTCACCGTCCAGACAAACAATTAGTCAGCACGGAAACGATGGTGGAGCGTATCCAAACTGCAGTATCAGCTAAAACAGATCCCGACTTTGTGATCATGGCGCGTACGGATGCCTTAGCAGGTGAGGGCATGGCCAGTGTGATTGAACGTGCCATTGCTTATTGCGATGCCGGTGCTGATTTGATTTTCTTTGAGGCTGCAAAGTCATTATCTGATTATGAAACTTTTTGCGCTTCTGTTTCAGTACCAGTGCTTGCCAATAGCACCGAGTTTGGACAAACACCCTTGTTCAGTCGTAAGGAGTTATTCGCAGCGGGTGTTGCTATGGTGCTGTATCCTTTAAGCGCTTTTCGAGCAATGAGCCAGGCGGCTGAAACCGTTTATTGTACGTTGCTGTCAGAAGACAATCAGTCAACGTTAATCAATACGATGCAAACACGTGATGAGCTCTATACGCATTTGAATTATTGGCAACAAGAATCAGAACAGCGTCAAGGAACACAACAGGAGAAAGAGGATGAGTGATCAAGCTAAGGGATTAGCGGGAGTGACGGTTGGCGAAACAGCCATTTCAACTGTAGGTAAATCTGGAGTTGGTCTGACTTATCGCGGATACAGCATTGAAGATTTGGCATCACAGGCTAGCTTTGAAGAGGTGGCGCACTTGCTGATTTATCATCACTTGCCCTCGTCTGAGGAGCTTGAGCGCTATCAATCACGTCTTCAATCATTGCGAGTATTACCAGAGGGATTAAAAGCTGTTTTACAAGCGATACCTGCTAGTAGCCACCCCATGGATGTAATGCGAACCAGTTGCTCTTTTTTAGGTAATTTGGAACCTGAAACAGAGCAGCACGACATTTATGCCATTGCAGATCGCTTGATTGCATGCTTTCCTTCCGTATTGCCCTATTGGTATCACTATCATCAGGGGCGCATTATCGATACGGAAACCGAGCAAACAACACTGGCGGGTCATTTTTTACAGTTGCTACATGGCCATGCTCCACAACCTTTATTCATAAAGGCATTAGATGCATCCTTGGTGCTGTATGCGGAACATGAATTCAATGCTTCAACGTTCGCAGCTCGTGTCACGACGGCGACTTTGTCAGATGTGTATTCTGCGATAACGACGGCCATTGGCACCTTGCGTGGTCCACTGCATGGGGGTGCTAATGAAGAAGCATTAACTCTCATACAACGCTTTCAAACACCCGATGAGGCTACCTTAGGGCTGAAGGCTATGCTTGATGCTAAAGAGCTGGTGATGGGTTTTGGGCATCGTGTCTATCGTGATTGTGATCCACGTTCTGATATTATCAAGCGTTGGTCATGTCAATTAGCTGATCATGTCGGTGACTCGCGCTATTATACCGTGTCAGAAGCCATCGAGCGTGTCATGCAAGATGAGAAAAAGCTGTTTCCTAATTTAGATTTTTACAGCGCATCGGCGTATTACTTTTGTGGTATTCCTCAAGCCTTTTTTACCCCCTTATTTGTTATCTCCCGAACCAGTGGATGGGTGGCTCATGTGATCGAGCAACGAGAAGATAATCGCCTGATACGCCCCAATGCCAGTTATACGGGTCCGCAAGAGTGCGTGTTTCTGCCCCTCGATGAACGTTAAGGATTACCTAATGATGAATTCGCAAACATCTGATAAAAAATTAGAATTTGATCAGCCTATACAGGATATTGTGGATTACGTCATGCAACCCCCTGCATTCAGTGAGCTGGCCTATGACACGGCTCGTCTTTGCTTGCTGGACAGCTTGGGTTGCGCCTTATTAGCTCTCAATTATCCAGCCTGTACCCGATTATTGGGTCCCGTTGTTCCTGGTACTCACGTACCTAATGGTTCTCGAGTGGTGGGTACAGATTATTGTTTAGATCCAGTGACAGCAGCCTTCAATAACGGCATGTTAATTCGTTGGCTGGACTTTAACGATACTTGGTTGGCTGCAGAGTGGGGGCATCCTTCTGATAATTTAGGTGGCATTCTGGCTGTAGCTGATTATGTTTCACAGTGTCGAATCAATCAGGGCGATGAACCTTTAGTGATGCTGGATGTTTTAAAGGCGATGATCCAAGCGCACGAAATACAGGGTATTTTAGCCTTACATAATAGCTTTAATCGCGTTGGTTTAGACCATGTTATTTTAGTCAAAGTGGCTACCACTGCGGTTGTTTCAACATTATTAGGTGCCACACGAGAGCAAACTTTAAATGCCGTTTCATTGGCCTGGGTCGATGGTCAAAGCTTAAGAACTTACCGCCATGCGCCAAATACGGGTTCGCGAAAATCTTGGGCTGCCGGTGATGCCACTGCTCGTGGTGTGCAATTAGCATTCATGGCTATCAAAGGTGAAATGGGATACCCCACTGCGCTGAGTGCGCCTATCTGGGGCTTTTATGATGTGAGTTTCAATCAGAAGCCGTTTGAGGTGAATCAGCCATTTGGTTGTTACGTGATGGAAAATATATTATTTAAAATTGCATTCCCTGCTGAGTTTCATGCTCAAACGGCCGTTGAAGCGGCTATTCAGTTGCATGCAACCATTAAGGATATAGAGGCAATTGAGCGTATTGATATTCAAACGCATCAATCAGCCATACGCATTATTGATAAGCAAGGCCCGCTATCTAATCCAGCTGATCGTGATCATTGTCTGCAGTATATGGTGGCTACAGGTTTACTATTTGGTGAGTTAACAGCGGATCATTATGAAGCCGATATTGCCTGTGATCCACGTATCGATGCCTTGCGCTCTAAAATGGTTGTGACTGAAAATTCGAGTTATACAGAAGATTATAGTGATCCCGATAAGCGCTCTATCGCCAATGCGATACAAATCACTTTTTCTGATGGTTCTCAGTCTGATTGGGTAGAGGTTCATTATCCGCTGGGTCATCGACGACGACGCGAAGAGGGTATTCCATACCTACTTCAAAAATTCAAAGATAATGCTTCTACGCAATGGTCAGAAGATCATATTCAGCAGGTTGAGTCTCTTTGCGTGAATAATGGGAATTTAGATACTGCTTCGGTGACGGAGTGGATAGGTTTAGTCACATGTTAAAAGTTGGGAATAATTAAGACTAAAGCACAAAGTGCTGTATTTATCCTTTCTACAAGCTTTCTTTTAGAGTGTGTCGATGTTTGGAAGGAAATTGACTTTATAGTTGATCCAGTTATATCAGAAGATGCAGAGGTTAAGATATTTTGTAAAAAAATAATATTTCTTATTATACTTTTTTCATGATTATACGATGAAAAAATATTACCTATTGAACTTATAAAGCTGGCAAATTGTTGCGCAATAAACCATCAACCAGGCCCGCTTCCTCGTTATGCTGGTATGAATGGAGAATCATGGGCAGTAAACCATTAAGTTGGGGACTTATTATTATATCTTAAGTTTTTTCAATCAATCCCTTCAGGTGATGTTAAAATATAAATTTTATCTAACATATCCTTTATCAGGTATGTTGTTGTTAATGAAAAGCTTGAGGATGACTAATTTTACAAAGGGGTAAAAATATTATTGAGTTTTTATAAATGATAAGCACTATTGAAAAATTGACTTACTCATAAAAATTTATTTTTGTGAGTAATTTGAAGTCCTGATATAGGTCCCAATAAGAGGTGTTCGTAGCTGTGAAAATCCCTGCGGGTGATGTTATGCTTGAGGTTGTTTTATCAATGTAATCACCCTCTTTAATAGACCACTTTATATCAATATTACTTTTTATTTCTGGTTTTTTTATAGAATTAATTCTTCCATATTTTTTTGGAACAATACCCCACAAGCAGCTGTTACCTGAATAAGTGATATTTTTATTTAAATTATTTAAAATTCCAATCTGCGCTAATAAATCATGATGAAATAGGTCCACATTAAACATAACTTTGTAACAAAACGGAGATTTCCCCCCTGGTGGTCGTGCACCTACTTCTAAGAAAATCAGAGAACCGTCATTTCTTTCGAATATTTCCATATGATTGAACCCACTTATTAGATCCAGTTGCATTAGGATATTATGTGCAAAGCGTGTGATTTTATTCGACTGTTTAGAATTATATGGTAACGGTATCGCCATGCATGTTTTTTTATTCGTAGCTGAATCGAGAGGTGGGCAAGAGTATTCGGAAACAAGAGAGTATATAATCTCACCTTTGTATACTAATGTATCACATGAGAAAATCGATGCATCTATGAATTCTTCAACAATAAAAGCATGATTCGATAAATTATATACCTCACCGATATTAAGATTCTGGAAGTCAGAAAGGCATGATATCTTAAACGTATCGAAGCTCGCAGATCCTAAAGCGGGCTTGATAATAAATTGATTGGATAAAGAAGAGCAGATATGATTATAGTATGATATTTTATTGTCTTTATATCTGTTCACATCAAACTTGATAAAATCTGCTGTCTTAACCCCATTGTGCTTGAGACGTTGCTTCATAACTATCTTATCTCTATATCGCTGCACAACATTAAAATAGTCACCGAAAAGAGAAAATTTTTTTCTGAGGTATGCTGCCAATATGACATTAGTTTCATCAGCGGTAATGATATAGACATTTCTGTAACCTCCAGAGAGTGTAATCTCTGATTTAACAATCTTACATAGATGTGATAAATCTAAGTAATCAATTTCAGCGGTATCTATTTTTTCAGGGTCAGAGTTGATTACATATATCTTATCGAACATTAGATGGTATTTAGGTGGGAGAAAATCTTTAAAGTCATTTCCAATAATTGCTATCTTCCTAAAATTATTTATTTCAGGAAATTTACCAAATTCATAACAATCATGGTGATAGCTTTCACGATTTAGGAAAATAATTGTTTTCATGCAGTACGATTAAGATATGAAACATGAAATATCATAATATTTTTCTAATGAATAGTTCAACTCTTTTTTGATCTATAAGAATGCCATTGTGGCCAAATGGGGTATCAAAAGTAAAGTAATATGCGTTACGAAAGTCGGACAATGACGCCATTATATCTCGAGCAGGATATATTATATCACTACTGACACCTATAAAATTAAATTCGACGTTAGAAGAATCTATCTGATTTTTATGATCATTCCTTGATCTATAGATATTATGACCATTAACAGCATTAATAAGATATAAAATACTATTAGCATCATGGGTAAAATCATCTGCGCTCTTATTTAGTTCCTTTTGAACTGAGTGTGTTAGATGTTGAATATATTTACTTGGGTTGCTGTTATTAACTTGAAATAGGTTAATTTTTTTTGGATTCGAGCATGTTAAAAGAAATGGATATCTTGATAACTTGAGACCATTTTTCGGCTGAGAAGAATAAATGCCATTATTCCAACTCGGATCGTTAATAATCGCTAAATAAGCAATATCATTCCATGAAATAGCCCATGAGCTTTGAATAAGAGGTGCTCCAAGACAAATTACTTTATTGACATAATGTGAAAACATTAATCCCCATTCCATCGCTAGCATGCCGCCAAGTGAGGGGCCGATTACACATTGAATTTTTTTTATGCCAAGATTTCGCGTCAAAATTTCTTGTAGAGATACCATATCTCTGATTGTAACCGCAGGAAAATTCATTCCATAAAACTGTCCAGTATCTTTATTAATTGATGATGGTCCTGTCGTTCCATGGCAGCTGCCTAATACATTTGAACAGACAACGAAATATTTATTGATATCTATCGCTTTTTTTGGTCCTATTATTTCATTCCACCAGCCATTATTTTTTTTGTTAGCGTCGTATGGGATATGATTTCCAGTCAAATGATGACATAAAACAATCGCATTATCCGCTTTTTTATTCAATTCTCCATAAGTGGTAAAGGAAATATCTGGTTTAGTGATCGTTAATCCTGATTCTAAAGTAAAAGATTCTGCTAATGTTAACCTGTTTGATTTCATGTGACTATGTCCAATAAATTACGGTTTTTTTATCTAAAAAAGATATAAAAAAACTGACGGTTACTCTTTTTCCGTGCTTATTATATTTTGATGAAATCACACTATGAATATTTCTTGTATCGAAAAAATATAGATCACCTTCACGATTTTTTATTTCAATATTTTGATATTTATTAAGAATAGAAGGGTGATAAGGATAACCGGTATATTGAATGTTAAATTTCTTTCTTAAGCATTTATTAGATTTAAAATTCCATATAATTAGCTTGCTTTTAAAATCATCTTTTACGCATATATTTAGACCGATTATCGGCCTATTAGTGCATCGCTGGATTTCAAATCCACTTTGCCCTGAAAAATATAACTGAGCTTCATCTTCATGAGGAAGAATGACATCATTTTTTGCTGATGAAAAGGTGGTCCTAATAATAAAAGGCGACGAATCATATCCTTGGTATCTTGCTGGCCTTAGGAGTATACCTTTTTGATTGAGATAATTTTTAAGACTATCAAAAAAAGCGAATACACGAGGGTTATCTTTGCGTATTTGCTTCATATCATTTGCTACAGCCTTCGACTCATGAATATACTGATCGATATTTTTCATATAAGAATGGGCGCCGAGTATAAGTCCAGGGACATTATCATCACGCTTGATATGCAGGGCATGATTATCTATGCCTTTTAACATTGATGATATAGTATTTTTTTTTAGATATCTTTGGAATAAATAACCAGATTTTCTCCCGCATAGTGCGTCGTATAATAATCTATCCTCATAGGCGTCATATTTATCGAAATGAATTTTTTTCATGATGTTATCACCACTGTTATAGAAAACTTGGAAAATCAACATTCATATATGAATAAAATGGTCTATAATCCCCACAAATTTCATCTCCTGGATGAATATCCTTAGTAGCTATCATTTCTATAATAGAAGACGGATGAGGTAATAGTAGTGCGACATTTCCAATACGACTGTGGTTTGCATATCTTGCTCCAATTATCTGATTGTATGATTTGGATCCATCGTTCGATTCGAATAGACTAGAGTAGTCATCAGATAAATATTCTTTATATTGATGACTTATTTGATTTGAGAAAAGTGCAGGGCCTAGGTTAACCCCACTATTTATTTTTTTTTTGCAGAAGAGCCCCATTCCATGGATGTTAGATTTACTGATAAAGATAAAACCGTTAATAGGGAGCAATAAAAAATCATCTACATCCATAATGATATAACCTCTCTAATGAAAGAATATTTAATCAATATAATGTTTATATTAGACTATTTTTTAGTTATTGTATCAATTATTAAATCATTCCCATATGAAGTATTAACATCTAATTTAACTTAGAAAAAATTCATATAAAATTTTATACCGTTTCAGTATTTAATTGATATTTTCAATGAGATCTTTAAACACTCTAGTATCTAAGGTTATGAAATAAGATGATATTTATTCAAAATTTCATTGACATGTTTAAATTATCTTATCAATATTATATTGGAGCTACTTGTAATATTTAGAATTTTAAATAATGAAAAATAATGGGGTACTTGGTTTTTTTATTCCTGTATCTTTCTTGCTCGTAATATTCGATTTAATGCCCATAAAAGGAAAAACAGGTGAATAAAACACAAAAAATCGAATTATTAAACGAGCTTTCTTTGAAGCAGAAATGTTTATCGGACAATTGTAGGGAAAAAAATATCCTTAAGAATCCATTTTCTGCATACACCTGTCCACAGATTGCAGAGAAAGAATATGAAGTTCTCTTTAAAAACAATCCTCAACTCATAGGACTTTCCTCGGATTTGCCGAAAAAGAATAGTTTCTTTACAACCGATTATTTAAATATACCACTGCTCCTTACACGTGACGAAAATAATAAATTTCATGCTTTTGTTAATGCCTGTCGTCATCGAGGGGCACGAATAGAATCGGATTCTAGGGGAGTAAAAGAATGCTTCACCTGTCCATATCATTGCTGGCGATATTCAAATAATGGAGATTTGCTCTCATATCCTGATAAAAAAAAATTTGGTGAAATAGAGACTAAGGAAATCAATCTTCACGAAATTTCCTCAGAAGAAAAATATGGAATGTTATGGGTTAATTTTTCAAAAACAAAATCAGAGATCATTGTTGATGATATTTTATCCGGCTTTAAGGATGAGATCGACACCTGGCGTTTGCAGGATTATGATTATGCTGATGGCTTTGTGATTCGCAAGAATTGTAACTGGAAGCTTATCATGGATACTTTCGGAGAATCCTACCATATTCCTAGGCTTCATAAACATACCCTTGGGCATCTATCAATTGATTTATCTTTATTCGAAGTTGATTCAAATAACTCTCGATGGGTTTTTGCAAAAAGTGCTATCATTAACTTTAATACTATAATTAATGAAAGTAACTGGGACTTTTTTGACATGGCCTCAGTCTTCTATTTTTTATTTCCGAATATCCAGCTAGGATTTTTTAAAAATTTTATTGGCCTATTTGTCGTCACTCCAGACATCGGATCCATCTCAAAATCAACCATTCATGTTTCTATTTATAGACCAAAAACGATACCTCAAGATTGCAACGCTATTGTTAAAAATACGAATATAAAATATAAAGACTATTTTATTCGCGAAGAAACACAGAGTAATCCAGACTGTTTGGATTCAATTAGATATTCTATACAAGAAATTTTTGAGAAAGAGGACTGCTTAATGGCTACGAGAATACAAGAATCTGCTTATACTAACTTTTTTCCGTTTCAAATCCTTGGCCATAACGAGTTATTGCTCCAGCATTTTCATAATACAATCCGACGTCACCTAGAGCTTCCTCCGCTAGATTCTTACAAACACTGATAAGAATAATATAGATTTTTCAGTTTTTTAATATTTCCAAATTTTAGATATTGTTTTAATAAAGTATTATTTCCTCACATATATTTACAGAACTTTTTCAAACTGACTCTTATAATATAAGATCATAATAGCATGTCTTGAGTTTTATAATATAAGGTTCGCAGTTCTCAATTTGTTATAGAGGCGAAAATTATACGAAATTGAAAGTGAAATATTTCATTACATCTCTAAATAATTACATGAATCGAATACTTATATCATTATTATCAAAAGTTATGTAGGAAAATTCACTACTCGTTCACTCTCTCATCGACGACGCGAAGAGGGTATTCCATACCTACTTCAAAAATTCAAAGATAATGCATTAACCCAGTTGACACAGGCTACCGCATGTCGGATAGAGGCCATTTGTTTAAACCAAGATCAGTTGTTTGATATGCCGGTAAATGATTGGATAGAGTGTAACCGTCACAGCAACTACAC
>DCQA01000026.1:73168-73390 GCA_002323325.1 Coxiellaceae bacterium UBA1530
ATACTTTGGTTTTGCATAACCAAGGGGTAAGGTATGGCAGAAAGCAAATCGATAGGTGAATGGCAAGAATTAGTTAAATCCTGCAATGAAAGCGGCAAGAGTAAAGCAGCCTTTTGTCGAGCCAACTCACTTAACTACCATCAATTTCTGTATTGGTGCACGAAATTCAACAAAAAAACAAATCCACTCATTCCTGTAAGGCTCTCTAACGCCAATGAACCT
>DCQA01000044.1 GCA_002323325.1 Coxiellaceae bacterium UBA1530
GGATAGAGCATCGGCCTTCTAAGCCGAGGGTAGCAGGTTCGAGTCCTGCCGGGCGCGCCATTATAAGGCGTTGATGGTTTGGATATCTCACTTATATGGTGGATGTAGCTCAGCTGGTAGAGCCCCGGATTGTGATTCCGGTGGTCGCGGGTTCAAGCCCCGTCATCCACCCCATCTTCTGAACTCGCGAGTCCTATTAGGTCTAACTTGTTGGTTTATTGTGTTAAAATTGCCCTGTGTTTGCTTTTTGGCTAGACATCATGGAGAATTAATCTGGGATGTTTTCAGGGAATTTGATTGATGGAATCTGTCATGGAGGGTGGTCCTCTGAATATTGCTTATTCAGATGATTCTCGCACACTGCATTGTCACGGCGATTGGGTCATTGGTGAGATCAGTGAATTAAATCGCTTGTTGCATGATGTCAATGTTGCTGGCCAGTCGATCAAAGTTATTGATGTATCTGGCGTGTTATCAGTGGATACTTCAGGCGCGTTGATGTTGTTGAAGCTTTTGGATTCCTGCAAAGATATCGTAAAAGAATGCCATCTTGTTGGACTGTCTGATGATTATCGTTCCCTGTTGGAGCTGATTTCCAAAGATAAAAAAGTTGTAAGTCAGGTTGTTGTTTTAAATCCACACTCTCACAATGATTTCTACATCATCGGTAAAAGTGTTTTTCGCCGTTTTAGACAATGGTCGTTGATATTAGCTTTTTTGGGCGAATTGATTGTCACACTATTTACAGAGCTTTGTAATCCCTTAAAATTAGCCTGGAGGTCAATATGTGAAAATATCGATTCTGCTGGTTTTAAGGCACTCCCAATAATTGGTCTTATGTCTTTTTTGATTGGTATTGTGTTGGCATACCAATTAAGTGGCCAACTTCAAGAATATGGTGCTGACATTTTTGTCGTGGATATAACAGCGATTGGTATTCTACGCGAGTTCGGTCCTTTGATAACTGCTATCGTTATGGCGGGTAGGACGAGTACTTCCTTTGCAGCGCTAATTGGTACAATGAAAGTGAATGAAGAGCTAGATGCGCTAACTACGATGGGTGTGACTCCTATGTCTAATTTGGTACTTCCTAGAATAATTGCCGTGTTGATCATAATGCCGCTTCTGATTGTTTGGTCAGACATTTTAGGTATCTTTGGAAGTATGTTCATATCTAAAAGTCTGTTGGGTATCAGTTATATTAGTTTTCTCGACAGGATGCACTATGAGGTATCTGATATGGAATATTTACTTGGGATTATAAAAGCGCCAATCTTTTCATTCATTATTGCAGGTGTTGGTTGTCTGCAGGGTACATTAGTTGAGTCGAGCGCAGATAGTGTTGGTAAGCAAACCACTAAAGCTGCAGTTCAAGCGATCTTTATGGTGATTATGGCAGACGCTGGTTTTTCAATTATATACAGTTGGATTGGCGTATGATTGACAAAGAGTTGAAAGCGATCATTGATGTGTCTGGACTAAAAAACTATTTTGGTGATCAACGTGTTCATGAAGACGTTAATCTCAAGGTTAATCGGGGTGATATCATAGCAATAATCGGTGGCAGTGGGTGTGGTAAAACAACTCTATTACGATCAATTTTAATGTTACATGAGCCAACAGAGGGTGAAATAAAAGTATTTGGAATAGGTACTGGTAACATTGATCATGAATCAGAAAAGGTTATCCAACGCAATTGGGGTGTTATGTTTCAAAGTTGCGCCCTATTTACATCATTAACCATTGTTGAAAATATTATGTTTCCCATCGAGCACGCTACTGATCTAGATGCTAATACCAGACGAGATATAGCTCTCTTAAAGTTGGCATTATCTGGCTTAGGACCCGAAGTGGCTGATAAGTACCCGTCTGAGTTGAGTGGGGGTATGAAAAAAAGAGCTGCGCTGGCTAGAGCTATTGCTCTTGATCCACAGTTAGTTTTCTTAGATGAACCAACAGCAGGGCTTGACCCAGTTAGTGCCTCTGATCTAGATGGCCTTATTTTACATCTAAGGAAGCAACTAGGAATTACTTTTGTCATGGTGACTCATGATTTAGATACTCTTTGGAGAGTACCAGACAGAGTGATTTTTTTAGGTGAGGGTCGCGTGCTTGCTGATCAGCCGATGAAAAAGTTAGTAAATAATCCTAACCCGCTCATTAAGCAGTATTTTTCAAGCGAGCGCTCAGCAGTAAGAAATTAAAAATGGTAAGGAGTTTCGTATGTCATCAAAAGTAAACTATACCTTAGTGGGGCTCTTTGTCGTTATTTTTGCTTTTATATCTCTCTTTTTGTTTTTTTGGTTGCACTACAAGGGAGGGCGAACTGTTTATAACACTTACGTGATGTATGTTCATGATGATGTTACCGGCTTATCTGTTCAAAGTCCGGTGCGCTATACCGGCGTACCTGTTGGGTATGTTGAGAATATCAATTTAGATAGTCGTAACCCTCAGCTAGTGAGGATTATGCTAAAAATTAAAGCGGGTGCTCCGATCTTGACAAGCACTGTAGCTACACTGAGTGTTCAGGGGATTACAGGGTCTGCTTATGTGGCTCTGGAAGCTACATCAGATAATGCTCCTCTTCTAAAACCAAAAGCTGGTCAGGCTTATCCTGTTATACAAACGAGGCCATCACTACTAAATAAGCTAACGAATGCTCTACCAGATGTGGCAGATAATTTACAAATACTGACAGCACGAATAAATGATGCTTTGAATCAACAAAATCTCGATGCATTATCAAAAATTATGAGTGATATTCAGCATTTCACTTCATCACTCTCTGCCTCCTCGCCGGACTTCTCAAAAATTGTAGATTCAGTTAATGAAACTATGAGGAATGCAGCGCAAGGTTCTAGACAATTACCAGACCTGATTAATAAAACGAATAAAGCAATGAGTGATATTAATGACACCGTTAACGAGATTGATAAGGCGACTCGAAGTTTTAAAGAGGTTTTAGGGTCTACAAGCATTTTGCTCTCTAATACGACTCAGCAATTATTGCCTACTACCTATTCACTTGTTCAGCGTTTTAATACTTTGTCGGTAAGTTTGCAAAACTTTACTAACGAATTATCACGTAATCCTTCGATGCTGATAAGAGGTCGAATTGCAGCTCAGCCGGGACCAGGAGAATCTAAATGAAAATAAGAATACATGTTAAATTTTTAATATTGTTACCATGTGTTATTTTGGGTGGGTGCCTAGGACCAGGAAAAATAAATACACCATCACATTTCACATTAACCACGCATCAAAAGCCACTACCATCAAACAATAAGCATTTAAGCGCATCACTACTCGTGGCCACTCCAAGTGCATCCCCTGGGTACGAGACCTCCTCAATGGTTTATACCATGATTCCCTATAAGTTGATGACATATGCAGATAACACTTGGGTAGCTCCACCTGCTGAAATGTTTTTACCGATACTATCGTCAACAATCCGTCAGATAAATGTTTTTAAATCTGTAATTTCATCTCCCTATGCGGGTTTTTCTAACTATACGTTAAACACCACCATTGAAACAATGCAGCAAGAGTTCTATCAGCCAGTGAGTCAGATTCGGATGGTTGTTTTAGCATCATTAGTGGACAATGCATCTCAGAAAGTAATCGCTACTCAACGGTTTATTGCTGTTGTGGCTGCTCCTGGGAATGACGCTTATGCTGGCGTTCTTGCAACGAATGCTGCGGCTGGGCAGTTATCTGATAAAATTGCTTTGTTTGTTAGAAGATCGGTCTGATATATCATCATTCCAGGCTAGAGTTTGGTGGTTTTAGTGCTTATTTTGCTGTCTTAGGGAAAGTAATTTTCACTTCTAACCCACTGTGATCTTTAGGCTCGAGTAATTCGATGGTCGCTTTATGAAGCTTGGTAATCTGAAGTACAATGCCGAGACCCAGTCCTGTACCAGAAGCTTTATTGCCGATCATTCTATAAAAGCGTTCAAATACTCGTTCACGTAGGTTTTGGGGTATTCCTGGTCCGTTGTCAATGACTTGTAAAATAACATTTGAAGATGTTTCTTTGATGTCAATTTTGACGAAGCTATCAACAGGTGTATAGCGGATAGCATTATCTACTAAATTTCGGATTAAAATGTTGATAGCAGTTGGGTTGCCTATAATGGTTGCATCGCTATTTGGAGCAAGGAGCTCAAGGTCAATATTTTTAGTAATTGCTTCAGGAGCAAGCATTGCAGCGACATCACTGGCTTGCCTTGAAAGTTTTACAGGACTTGGGTTTTGAATGCCTGCTTCTGGAGCCATACGGCTTAGTGTCAATAGTTGTTGGATTAAATGGGTACACCTATTCACGCCGCCAAGCACCTTGAGCAGGGATTTATTACGTGCTTCAGGTGTGTCAGCTCTCAGTGCTACTTGTATTTGTGTGCTCAAAGCTGCTAGTGGTGTTCTTAATTCATGAGCTGCATCGGAGGTGAAGCGTTCATGGCGATTGAATGCTTCTTTCAGCCTATAAAATAAACTATTGAGTTCATCAATAAGCGGTTCAACCTCGGTAGGCAGTGGCTTTAAATCCACAGGTTCAAGATAATTTCTATCTCTGTGCTTTAACTCACTAGTGACTGATTGTAGTGATCGTAACCCTTTGCCGATAATTGCCCAGATGAGTATCCCTAAGAAAGGGTAGGTCGCTAACATGATGAAGATAGAGTCACGAGTTAATTGATTTTCTAAGTGCTGTCGGTAGTCCCCGTGTTCGGCAGTTACAACTGTAATTCCAGAGTTTTGGTTTTTATGGGTATATACGCGCCATGTTTGATCATTCTCCCAGATATTGGAGAACCCGGTTTTGTGTGCTATCAGGGGTGATTGTGGCATATTTTTTGAATGCAAGATGAGTACGTTTTTATCCCAGATTTGAAATTCAATAGCGCCAACTGTTTTTGAGAGGCTGCTGATGGAAGTATCTCGATCACTAGCGCCACTACTAAATTTACGGGTGTCTATTGTATCAAGATTTTTTTGTACGGTGAGTATATCCTCACTTGGTAGGTTAATCCCAACGATAGCGTTGATTCTTTTTGCGCTAATGACAAGGGTTGAATCTAGATTATTTTGGATATCTTTATGAGTTAAGAATAAATTACCGACGATTGCTAGTGAGGTGATTAGAATCACGCTTAATAGCAAATTTATCAGTAAAAAAGTCCGAATAGAATGTGTCATAAGTTATCTTAACGTCTCGAGGAAACATGTCAAAAGATGGTTATTATTTCTCCGTGTCTTCGTTAGTGGGTTTTTCAGCCATGTATCCTACCCCACGAATTGTTCGAATGAGGCTTGTTCCAAAACGCTTGCGAAGATTATGGATATGAACCTCTAGAGCATTACTATCGATATTTTCACCCCAACCGTAAAGAGTCTGGTTTAGCTGTTCGCGAGATATTACTCTACCGGAGTTTTCAAGGAGTTTTTGTAACAAGGCGAACTCACGACGAGAAATCATCACAACTTCCTCGTCTATTTTGACCACGTGTGAGGCTGGATCAAGTGTTATTTTATTGTAAACAATAACAGGTTTTGCTCTAGATTTAGATCGTCTTTGTAGTGCTCGCATGCGCGCGCAAAGCTCATCAAGATCAAAGGGTTTGGTAAGGTAGTCATCTGCACCAGCATCTAATCCGCTGACACGATCATCTACCGTTTCCTTGGCTGTCAATATGACAACCGGGGTGGTGATATTCCTTTCTCGGATGTTTTTTAGTAAATCCAAGCCTGAAAGTTTGGGTAACCCTAGGTCTAGAACGACCATGTCAAAGTTTTCATGACTTGAAACTAGTACATTATTTGCCGATTGACCATCTTTTACCCAGTCAACGGTGTGGCCGTAATGCTTAAGGCCTGTTCTGATGCCATCTCCGAGTAACTCATCATCTTCAACTAGTAAAACTCTCATAGTGTGATCTCCATCAATATTGGTATTAACTGTACAGCTTAGTGACACTTTGGTGGTTATGTAAGTATTGTTATGTTTTTCCTGTCTTCATGTTACAATTTTTTTAAATTATAGCATAAATGTCTTTTTTTTATGAAAAAAATTAGAGGAATGACTAGAAAAAGAACAAACTGGCTATTATTAAGTCGTGTATAATGATTTATGACGATCCTGCTCATCGTGCAGTCGCCTGTTATTGTGAAGCGTCATCGCCGGCTATTTTTATGTTATCCATATGAATTTAAATGTTTTTTTAAGGTTTTTTCATGCCAAAGAATGATGATTTTCTTTTGAAAGAGTTGATAGCTAGCGTTCAAGGGTATGTTGATGCTTCATATTCCGATGGCCAATTAGATTTATTCAAAAAGTTTATAACAATCTTTTATTCTCAAGCACCTTTTAAGGACCTTATTGTTAGAAATATTAGAGATCTAGCTGGTCTTGCTTGGATTAATTGGGAGCTTATGCAGACTCGCCAAGCTGATGAGGTAAAGATACAACTTATCACACCTGATCTAGTTGAAGATGGATGGAAATCTAAAGGTTCAGTGCTAGCTGTTCTTTCTCAAGATGCACCTTTTTTGGTGGATACTATTAAATTGCAACTCAATAAGCTCTCAATTCCCATTAGTGTGATCATTCATACAGGTGGCATGGTGGTTGAGCGTGATGAGGATGGTAGGTTAATCGATTGTGACTTTCTGAGGCGTAATGATATCCATGACTCCACGGAAGCACCGATTTTGTTTGAAATTCAGATGATTACTGATCCTGAAATAATTGAGTCTGTTCAGGCTTCTGTTTTAAAGGTGATCCATGATGTCTTGCTAGCAGTTAAAGATTGGCAACTGATGCGTCATCGTATGGATGAATCTATTAAACAACTAGACGCTGATGCCTCTTGTTTCAAACCGTCTGATATCAAGGAGTCTAAAGCATTTTTGAATTGGTTGATGGATGATCACTTTATATTTCTCGGTGCTCGAGATTATGTTGTTACAGGTGATGATGAAGAGCAGATACTTAAGCTCGTCTCAGGATCCGGTCTTGGTGTCTTGTCTAACGAGGCTAATAGCAAAGTGGAAAGAAAGTTCTCTGAGTTACCAACAAAGGCAGCAAAAATGATGCGGTCCAGTGACCGACTACTAATGATATCGAAGTCGAATACTTTGTCTAGCGTTCATCGTGGTGGATACACAGACTACATTGGCATCAAACAGTTTGATGATCATGGTGTGCTTATTGGAGAGCGTCGTTTCATTGGTCTTTATACATCAGCAGCTTACCATTCCAGTCCAAGCCAGATTCCTTTTTTGAGAAAGAAGCTTGATGCTATTTTAAAACGATCAGGTTTACGTGAGCACAGTCATGCAGAAAAAGAGTTGATATCCATTCTGGCGACCTTGCCTCGCGATGATCTTATTCAAGCTACTGTTGGTCAGTTGTATCATATTTCAACAGGTATTCTCCACATGCAAGAGCGAAAACAAGTGCGTTTGTTTGTAAGAGAAGATAATTATGGGCGTTTTGTATCTTGTTTGGTGTATTTGCCTCGTGAGAAATTTACCACTGATATTCTAAGATCTATGGAAGAGCTTTTGATGAGGGAGTTTCGAGGTATAGAATCTAGTTTTTCCACTCATTTTGCTGTATCTGTTTTAGCGCGCATTGATTTCGTTATCCGGCTGAATCCCAAAGTGAACATGAGATTTAATTTACAAGAGATTGAAAATAGATTGATTGATAATGCTAAATCTTGGAGAGATTTGTTTTATGAGCGAATATGTGAGGAAGACTTTGGTACAGAGTCACTAGCTATCATAGAAAAATACAAGTCGGCTTTTCCTGTGGCATACACTGAGAAGTATACACCTGAAGAAGCAGTACAAGACGTGAAAAAGCTTAATTTGTTATCGGATGATCATCCCTGGGTTGTCGAGCTTAAGATCTTGTCACAAGCCAAAATTACCAAGCTTTCCTTTAAGGTATTTAGTGTGCGAGGTAGCACACCTCTCTCAGATGCTGTTCCATTAATAGAAAACTTTGGTTGTAGAGTAATTGATGAATATCCAGGTCAGATAAACTTTCCAGATTCTCATACAGTGTGGATTAATGAATTTCATTTGGAGGCTGAAAGGATTGCTAGCCAAAACGTGATTGAGCTCTTTCAAGAAAGTTTTTTGCGTGTATGGCAAGGTGATGCCGAAGATGATCCATTTAATCGTTTAGTTTTATTAGCTGAGTTGAGTTGGCGACAGGTGAGTCTATTGAGAGCATATGCAAAATATTATAGGCAAACTGGAACATCATTTAGTCCTTACTACATAGCCGATACCTTAGTCGCAAATCCAACGATAGCTAAAATGCTCGTCGTTTTTTTCGAAGAAAAGTTTGATCCTTCTATTTCATCTAGCGATAGACAAGCCGAGCGTGTACGTATTCAATTGTTCAAAGCGCTAGATAGCGTAAGCATGCTTGATCAGGATAGGATTATTAGGAAATATATCAGTTTAATAACATCAACTTTGCGTACAAATTTTTATCAGACTGACAGGAGTGATTGTTCGCACAACTATATATCCTTAAAGTTGAAGACTTCCTCTATTATAGATATGCCATTACCGATTCCAAAATATGAAATTTTTGTGTACGGAGTTGACTTCGAGGGTATCCACTTACGTGCAGATAAAGTAGCGAGAGGAGGTATTCGATGGTCGGATCGAACTCAAGATTTTCGCGTAGAAGTATTAGGTCTAATGAAAGCTCAGCAAGTGAAAAACTCCGTGATCGTCCCCGCAGGTGCAAAAGGTGGGTTTGTTATAAAGGCATCTTTAAGTGGAAAGAATAGGGATCAGGTTCAACAGTTAGCGGTGAATTGTTATCAGAAGTTTATCTGTGGTTTGCTGGACGTTGTTGATAACATACGATGCGGTCAAATAGTCGCACATTCTAATACGGTTTGTTATGACGACGATGATGAGTACCTTGTGGTAGCTGCAGATAAGGGAACAGCACGGTTTTCTGATATTGCCAATAATATCGCTATTGACCGTGGATTCTGGTTGGGAGATGCATTTGCTTCAGGTGGGTCCAGTGGTTATGACCATATGAAAATGGGTATCACTGCAAAAGGTGCATGGGTATCAGCACAGAGGCATTTCATTGATTTAGGTATCGATATAAAAAAAGCTCCTTTTACTGTTGTAGGTATTGGTGATATGTCTGGTGATGTGTTTGGAAACGGATTGTTAATGTCTGATAACGCCCAATTAGTGTGTGCATTCAATCATCAGCATATCTTCATCGACCCTTCTCCAGATGTAAAACTGAGTTACAAAGAAAGAAAGCGACTGTTTTCTTTATCCCGGTCTTCTTGGAGAGATTATGACCCTAATCTTATTTCTAAAGGGGGTGGAGTTTTTGAGCGTTCTCAGAAAGCCATTAAGACGTCATCTCAAATTAGAAAGCTATTAAATATTCAGGAAAAAACTATAGACCCCGCTAGCTTAATTTCAGCTATTCTCTGCGCGCCAGTTGATATGATTTGGAATGGAGGCGTAGGAACCTTTATCAAGTCTGCATCCGAAGCCAATCAATCAGTCGGAGATATTGCCAATGATTCTTTGCGTGTAAACGCTAATACGGTTAGAGCGAAAATGATTTGTGAGGGAGGAAACTTAGGTGTAACACAATTAGGACGTATTGAGTATGATATTTCTGGTGGGCGTATTAACACTGATTTTATCGATAATTCGGCGGGTGTTGATTGCTCTGATCATGAAGTGAATATGAAAATTCTTCTCAATGATGTTACTTCTGAAGGGAAGTTATCTACCCAAGATAGAGATGATTATTTGCGACGATTAACTGATAATGTTTCTACCTTAGTTTTAAAAAATAACTATATGCAAAATAGATCCATAAGTTTTGCATCCCATTTTCAACATATTAGCTTCCCATCGTTTGTTACGTATATCGATTCCTTGGTGGAGAGAGGTGTTATCGATCTTGAGCTAGAGGGTTTACCCGATCGTGAGGAAATTACATATCGTCAGAAATCTGGCTTAGGTCTAACTCGTCCTGAGCTCTGTGTTCTTCTGGCTTATAGTAAAATAGAATTAACAAATAAGCTTCATGAAGAGTGTAAAGATGATGATAATACTTTATACGCATATCTTAATCACGCGTTTCCCGATGATATGTCTACGAAATATCAAGTCTTCATGCACTCTCATCCTCTCAAAAAACAGATTATCGCTACACAGTTGGCTAATCATCTAGTATCTGATTTAGGAATTACTTTTATGAATCAGATTCAGTCTGAATTAGATGTTTCTTCTATCGATGTGGCTAAGGCTTATGTTGCTGCACATCAAATTTTTTCCATGAATGAGTATCGTGAAAATTTCAATAGTCTGGATGGAAGAATCTCTGCCTCTGATCACTATATGATTGCTCTTGATCAGTTTCAGTTGATGCGTTTGGTTGTGCGATGGCTGTTGTCTCGATACGGAAAAATTACTAACCCTATAGATTTGGTCAATCGCTATCAAAAAGCTGTGCTTCTTTTTTCAAAAAGTGCAGACGACTTCTTGATTGGATCTTCCTCAAAGACATTTTCTGATCGTTATAAAGAGCTATGTCAATTGGGCGTCGACAAAAAAGTGGCTCAGATTCTCTCTCTCTCTCCGCACTTGATGCAGGTTTTAAACATGGTTGAGGTATCATTGGATGTAGGTTGTAACATCGATAAGGTTTCACCGGTGTATTTTTCAGTAAAAGACTATTTCAATCTTGTCCCTTTACGGCAATCTATTTTAGATTTCCCGGCCGATGACAAATGGCTGGTGATGACTAAGACGACTCTAATCTCCCACTTAGATCTTATTGAGCAACTATTAACCTCAGTTATTCTGCGTTATGACTATCAAGGTCAGGTAGTTAATAATGATCTAGAGCAGTGGCTTTCTGAGGCTGGAGTATCCTTGAAGCCTTGGATGAGTCGTCTCAATGAATTTTACTCTATGGATGATGTTAATGTTTTTGCGCTAAGTGTATTGATTGAGCAATTGAGGTGTATATCAATTGAGGAATATTTGAAAAATCCAGGAAAAAAAGATCTACTTAAGTAGTTTTGATAATAAATTTTGATCAGTAAATGTTATGATTTTTTTGAATAAGGATATTAACTATGCGAACGAATAGGGCGAGTGAGGAGAAAGAGATTCAAGAGGTTAGCTGTGGCCGTTTTATAGATGTTCATGGTAGTAAGATGCATTATCGTGAGCTTGGTGAGGGACGTCCAATTGTTTTCTTGCATGGTATGCCTGTCAGTAGCTATGTTTGGCGCAATGTGTTAAGAGCTTGTTCACATCTTGGGAGATGTATTGCACCTGATCTTATTGGAATGGGTCAATCTGACCAACCTGAGATAGACTATACTATTGACGATCACGCATCTTATATTGAGGGGTTCATTGAGAATCTTGAACTAAAGGATGTAGTCCTAGTTATGCATGGTTGGGGCTCTCTATTTGGGTTCGAATATGCAAGAACTCACTCTGACGTTATATCGGGGTTAGCTTTTTTTGAATCACACATCCGTCCTATCAGTGATTCTTCTATGTTGTCACTCCCCGTACAACAGTTAAGCTCAATGCTTTCTAATCGAGATGTGAGCTATAGAGCTGTGATTGAGCAAAACTACATGATTCGTAAAGTGTTGCCATCATGTGCAGTAGGGGAAATGAGTGAGGTTGTTCTACAGGAATATCAAAAACCTTTCATGACAGAAAAAAGTCGCCAAGTACTATGGCAATATTTGCAAGACCTTCCTCTTGGCCGTGGCCCAGAAAATGTCATTCAATTTATAGATAGATATTCTAATTGGCTTCAGTCATCTGAGGTACCAAAGCTTATGTTATATGCTATGCCTGGCTTTATCACCACGATTGATACAGTAAGTTGGGCTCGTGATCACTTACCGAATCTTACCCAGTATTGTTTGGAAGATGTCATGCACTTACCGCAAGAATCGGTACCAGGTTTGTTTTCGCAGGCATTGATTGACTGGTATGATTCAAATTGGAATATGCAACGATGAGGGCGCTTATTTTGTTATTCGTGCTTTTCTTGTTTGTACTTTCTTCTAGTTGTTCTCGAGTAGTTCCTGCGCCAGGAGAAGTCCGTTTTAAGAGCTCATCTGGAAATGAAAAAATAATAATCCCTGACTTTCAGCCAACTTTGTCCGGGATTTACTGACCCGATGTTTTTCTAGCTCTCAATCAGTTTTCTAAAAAATTTAATTTTATTTTGTTGTTCCTCATTTAAAAGCGCGATGACTTTATGTCTGGCGTTAAGCTTAACCTGAATTTTTTTTGCATACAGTTCCCCCTGTTTTTCAGTCAATGTGTTTATTTCTCGGTGATTGTAATGATGCAAAAAAGTATCTTGAATAATACGGGCATTCATTTTCATTGCTTCTGATAGTGTCAGTAGTTCTTTATTGGCGGATGTTGCTGTCTCACGTATCTGGGCACGTTGATAAGGCGATAGATCAAGGCGATGTGACACTCTATCTGAGAAAACTGGTTGATTATAGGAGATAATTATTATTTCCTCATATCCACTATAATCTTTCGCACAAAGTGCTGTTGAGAGACCGATAAGAGTCGCAGATACTAGAAGCATAAATCGATTTTTATTCATCAATAACCTCTGGGAAAAACAAAATTCTAATCACAATTTTATCTAGACTGAGATTAATTTCCTACTTAAATCGATTGAGTGATAACGAATAATATTAATTTAAGATTTGCATTTATTGATCAGTAGTCGCAGATAACACCAAAAGTATGAATAATGACATTACCTTTGTTTAGAATGATGGTGTAGGGTGTAGAGAGGTTTTCTGTACGGATTGACCAGCGTTCGAGCAGTTTAAGCTCAGGATTTTTATTGTTAGAAATGATAATTCTGTGACGCTTAGAACCATTCTTGCAGATGTCACTGTCTTTTACCTTTTGACCGATGATAATAACGATCGCACTGGGTGTGTCTTCCTCTAAGATTTTTTTGAAACTTTCATATCCTTCTTTTGTAGTGTGGGTAGTTCGTATTCCCTTATTAGTGTTCTGGAGCTGTACTTGACGAACGACCACATCACGGTCTCTTATGTGTTTTTCATAGAGCCAATGCCCAGAAAATCCGGCGGAGGCAATCAGTAAAATCATTATCACTATTCTCATTTTACTTTCCATGAAACATCAAAAAATATGTCTTCATTCAACATTAAATATAGTCGATAATAGGACGAAAATCAGTTTTTTTAAAAAATGATTATAAACAGTTGGTTATGACATACTAGTGTCTTGTTTTGTGATTTTCTTTTCTTTATTATAAGATTCTTGTTTACAGCTGTGGTTTGATTTTTTGGTGTCCAGTGTGTACTCTTCTTCTTTGCTCAATAGGGGTTCTAAATGAAAAAAATCATTCTCTTAATCTTATCAGCAGTGCTACTGATTTCACTAACAGGTTGTCGTCCTCATTTGTTACTTCCAGCAGCTGCTTTCGTAGCGGGCGCTGCAGTTGTAGCGTAACTGACAAGCCCTCCAATGAAGAAAGGTATGTTAACGCTAAGTCAACAGAGAACGTATGATTTCATCATCGACTTCATTGCTGAAAAAGGGCATTCACCAACCACTACCGAGATTGCTCATGGTACTGGATTAGCGTCACGAGGCGTTGTCTATCGCTATCTAAAAGCATTGGTTGCAGCGCAAAAAATCACACTCATACCTAATCGACATCGTAACATCCAGTTAAATAATCGTGAGGAAGGGGTAGTTAACGTTTCCTCTTACCAAATTCCTTTGAAAGGCTTCATAGCAGCAGGTCAACCAATTGATGCGATTGAACAACAGGATACGTTGTCTTTGGGTCATTACTTTTCTGAAGAGGATACTTTTGCTCTCAAAGTACGTGGAGATTCGATGATTGATGAGGGAATTTTGAGTGGCGATCTCGTCATCTGTCGTGCAACAGAGACAGCCCATAATGGCGATATTATTGTTGCACTCATCGACCAAGAAGAAGCTACGCTTAAGCGTTGGCTGTATCTGGATGATGGATTTGTTCAGCTGGTTCCAGCTAATAAGTCTTTATCACCTATGACATATTCTGCGGATCGAGTGACTATACAGGGCGTCTTTATTGGTCTATTGCGACTACCTTAGTTTGTTTATGCACTAATAATAGTTCCGCCACCAAGGCAAACATGATCTTGATAAAAAACTACGGCCTGTCCTGGCGTTATTGCTCGTTGAGGCGCATTAAAATCAACCGTTATTTCCGATGTATTATCACTGAGAGTAAGCGTACACGGTTGTGCTATTTGTCGGTAACGTATTTTGGCCGAAGCTTGTAACGATCTGGCCGGGGCGTGCCCTGCAACCCAGTGGAGATCGTTGCAACGTAAAGATGCTTTAAATAACTGTGGGTGGTCGTGACCTTGGCCCACGATCAGAATATTATTGACGACATCTTTATCGATCACATACCAGGGTGCTTCTTCTGCATCTTGTTTCCCACCGATGTTAAGTCCCTTTCGCTGCCCCAGTGTGTAAAACATAATTCCGTCATGTTGTCCGATACATTTTCCGTTAGTCGTGTGAATTTCACCGGGTTGAGCTAGTAAAAATTCTTGTAAGAAACTTTTAAAATGCCTTTCGCCAATGAAGCAGATCCCTGTGCTATCTTTTTTATTAGAGTTTATGAGATTGTGTTCCTGCGCAATTTGTCGCACTTGAGTTTTGTTCAGATCACCCAACGGGAAGATTGCCTGTTGTAATTGTTGTTGTTGAAGCGTGTATAAAAAGTAGGTTTGATCTTTTTGCGAGTCAGTGGATGTGAGCAGTTGATAGGGTGTATTTGTGGTTACTTGCGCGTAATGGCCTGTTGCTAAATAATCTGCACCTAACTCATTAATGTATCGAATTAAATGGTCAAATTTGATGGACTTGTTACACCATATGTCAGGATTCGGTGTCCTACCTGCAGCAAACTCATCAAGACAATGTTGAAATACTTCATCCCAGTACGCTTGACTGAAGCTGACGACGTGAAGTGGTATGTCGAGTTGATCGGCAACGGCTTTTGCATCACTCAAATCCTGTTCGGCTGTGCAGTAGGGATCGTTAGTTGTCGACTCCCAATTTTGCATATAAACGCCACTGACTTTATGGCCCTGCTGGACAAGCCTCAATGCGGTGACAGCTGAATCTACTCCTCCTGAAAGACCAACTGCAATGTGTTTTCGGTTAATAAGTGTCATTCAGTGTTTTCATTTCTACGATAAAGACAGAGCGTTTTACCAATTTGCTGAATAAGCTGTGCTCCATGAGACTGGCACAGCTGAGAGGCTAGTTGGTCTCGTACTGTTTTATCACTAGTGTTAATTTTTACTTTGATAAGCTCGTGCGCATTTAAGGCGCAGTCTATTTCACCGGCAACGGCTTCTGTATAGCCTTGATTACCCAACCAGATAACAGGCTTAAGGTTATGGCATTCGCGGCGTAATTGAAGTATTTCGTGTTTATTCATGGGTTGATTTCAGTAGTTATTGAGATAAAGCTGCGCTATGCTAACGCTTTTTCCCCCCCAGAGCTACTGGTATGTGGCTCAACTGAGTTTGATTTAAGGAGGTGCTGATGGTGAGTCGTCGCGATTGGATGAACCGGCATGTCAAAGACCCCTACGTGAAGCAGGCTCAAGTCGATGGTTATCGCTCAAGAGCCGTTTATAAGTTATTGGAAATCAACGAAAAAGAGAGGTTGTTTAGGCCTGGAATAGGTGTCGTTGACTTGGGTGCAGCCCCTGGTAGCTGGGCTGAGTGGGCGCGAAAGCAAGTCGGAAGAAAAGGATTTGTCATCGCATTGGACTGTTTGGCAATGGATCCTATTCCCGACGTGGAGTTTATACAGGGCGATTTTCGAGAAGAGCCAGTTTTGAATAAGCTTCATGACTCAATTGATGGTCGATCTGTTGATCTGGTGATTTCTGATATGGCGCCGAATATGTCAGGTCAAAAAAGTATTGACCAGCCACGTTCTATTTACTTAGCTGAGCTGGCTTATGACTTGGCGATTAACGTACTTGTTCCTGGGGGCTCACTGCTAATGAAGGTTTTTCAAGGCGCTGGTATTGAAGCATTAGCCCAATCATTGAGGTCACATTTTAAGCAAGTGAAACATATTAAACCAAAGGCATCACGTTTAGCCTCCAAAGAAGTCTATTTATTAGCAAAATCCTTTTACGCTTAGTCGGATAATTGCATATGCTGAGGGGCTTGGTTATGATGGTGATAACTTAAATGAGGGGTAACACATTGAATACGTTCATGAAAAATATAATGGTTTGGTTGATTATCATCATCATGTTAATCACAGTGATAAGTAATTTTGGACCACACCAATCCGCGGTTAAACAGTATTCCTACTCTCAGCTACTAACACAGGCAGAAAGTAATAACATTAAGGAAGTCTCTATTCAGGGGCAGGTGATCCACGGCACGACTAACAGTAACGAGAAATTTACTACCTATCTACCCATGCTAGATGATCTTTACCTCCTTGATACTCTGGTCAAGAATGATGTCACCGTCAATGGTCAGCCGCCTCGACAAGAGAGCTTACTCTTGCGCATCCTGATTAGTTGGGCACCTTTTCTTATTCTTATCGGGATTTGGATCTTCTTTATGCGTCAGATGCAAGGTGGTGGTAGTGGTAAAGGTGGCCCCATGGCCTTTGGCCGCAGTAAAGCACGCTTGCTGGGGGAAGACCAAATTCAAGTGACTTTTGCTGATGTCGCCGGTGTAGAAGAAGCCAAGCATGAAGTCCAAGAATTGGTTGAGTTTTTACGTGATCCTGCTCGTTTCCAAAAATTAGGCGGTAAGATGCCTTGTGGAGTCTTATTAGTAGGCTCTCCAGGCACGGGTAAAACCCTGCTTGCGAAAGCCGTTGCCGGTGAAGCCAAAGTCCCTTTTTTCACTATCTCTGGTTCTGATTTTGTTG
>DCQA01000058.1 GCA_002323325.1 Coxiellaceae bacterium UBA1530
GCACAGAGCCAAAATCTGACTGGGTTGATCTATATCGAGGCGACGAATACGTTTCTGTTTCACGAGAATATTCATCAGAGGACAGTGGTTACCATTTATCAAGAGATGTGGTCAGCAGTCTTGAAGGTATGACATTGCTTGAGATATCCTCGAGTCAAATCCTTAGTACCACGGTTAGCAGTGAACAGCTTCAAGCTCAAAAAAACCAAGATCTAGGTTCGGATGCGGTTGTGCGTAATGTTTCAACTTCCGAGGTATTTGCTAGTGCTAATGAAGGAGGATATTTTTCTAAATCAAATGTTACAGCTGCTGCATCTGCTTATTTATCCGATCAGTTGGGGTTGGATGAAAATACCGTATTCCAATTAGTGTCTCATTTTAATCAAAATGGTGAGTTATCAGCATGTGACAACTTTAATGATGAGCCGGTTGCCTTGATTGCGGTGACTGGTGAAGGAGTGAGCGCAATACCATTCAGTAAAGATTTTTCATCCATAGATTCTGTTGGTAGCCTTTACTACGGACCTTCAAGCTCCAATAGTGGTGCCGCTCCGTATTTGTTCGTGAATACCTACTTTGAAGATGGTGCAAATGCGATGCAACAACCCTGCTTGGTCGAATTATCACAGGACAAAACCAGTATTACAGCTAAAGCTGGTGAACAGTATCAGATTGAGGCACTTACGGTAATCAATCAAGGCGAATCTGAGACTATAACGTATGAGTCTATAGAGTCTGACTATGGTGTTGCAGTAGCAAATAGAGTGAACACTGAAAATAATGAGAAAGATTTAATATTTTTACCAGGGGATGATATTTTAAGATATATAGGTACTGAGGACGAGGACGGGGGGTTCTTAGGAACTGCTATAGAAAGTTTAACAACGGTTTCTCAAGGTTTGCAGGACGATGGAAGTACGATGTATTTCGATAGTTCATCAGCAAGAGTGGTTCAAGGGGGCTTCCTTGTCGAATACGCCATGCAGGAGAATGCTACAGAAAAAGATGGTGTGGCATACATACTCGACGGTAAACCAGAGGATGCCGATGTTTCAACCATAGCGTCAACTTTCTCTTTGAAGGATTTTGGTAGTATCAAAGATATCCTGGATACAAATCCGAATATTGATGGAGATAACAAATTCTTGACATTAACAGAGGATGGACTTATACGTAGATTTATTATTGAGGAACCTGAGTCAAGCGATGGAGCTTCTAGTGTTCAATACGAATTAAATGCTAAAGGTGATGCTTTAGCAATTAGATCTTTAAGCCCAGTCCAGTTATCCATGGATAGTATCGATCCCACTATAAGTCTCAATGATAAAAGTCTTGAAATAGCGCTTGCCTTCAATCATATTGATGCCGATTTTACTCAGGTAACAACTCATCTGGCTGTATTCACTCAAGAAGAAAGACAAACACTAAAGTTACATAACGAAAATCTACCATTGAGTGAATTCTTACCCGAGTACAATAATGTCACTAGTATTATCTCAGTCGGGGACGGCAGTGGATTAAGGGTAATTGAGAATGATAACTCGGTAACGGATGTCTTCGTAACACCTTTAGATCGTGGTTATGGATTTACACAAGTTGCCTATGAGATGGCTGAAGGCAGTACTGCAATGAATACCTTCGATGCTTTATTTGAAGTAACATCATCAGGTAGATTGATTCAGCATTATGTCACTGAGTCTGATAAGGCAGCTTCTGTCGAGTTTGGTATTGGGTCTGATCTTCAGTCAGTCATGTCTGGCTTTCAATATTTTCTTGATTTAGGTGAGTATGATGAGAAATGTTATGTCGCTGCTTGGAACTATGATGATAAGATGAGTGTCCTTGAGATCAATGAAGAGGAAAAGACAGCCTCACTCCATTCATCCAGTCATGATCTGACTGCTATTAATGCCATACAGTCAGATATTGGTCTTGACGGTCTTGCATCAGTCGCAATTGCTTTTGAGGAAGATGGAGCCACTAAAGTCAGTGCTGGAGTTTTCTCTCACAGTTCGACTTGGTTGAGCGAATTGATAGGTAAAGGATCGGCTCTTGAGGGAGATTTCAAAACTTGGGATCTTACTTCGACGCATCTCTTGGCAGTTGATGAAACGGGACAAGTAACCTTATTTGATCATACCGATCAAACGGTTGACGAATTGGTAGGAGTGGTATTAGAGCATGACATAGGATTTAATCCTGACAGTGTCTCTCTTACCCGTTTTAAAGGTGATGATACTCCTGATTTTGTCGCATCGGCTTCTGAGAGCGGCTTTGTCACACAACTTGGTTTTTGGAATTCTGATATGTCTTTAGGATCGACAACTTCATTCGGTCTTGAACTACCTGAAGGTATGATCAATGAGATTGATATAACGCCTATGAATGGTGATGACACTCAGTTGGGTCACTTAATGACTATCGAATCGCCCCTAGGCGTCGGTATTTCGTTACTATCACCAGGATTTTTGAGTGATGGTGTTGATTTAACTGAAAGAGACTTCTTAAATGCAGAGTTCTCTTCGATGTTCTCTGATGGAGACAATGATTTGGGTAATCATCAACTCCTGCAGTATTTCTTCTTTAACACGTTTCGATCGGGTTTTAGCGGCGATGGAAACCCAATAGGGGCTGATGGTAGTCCAATCGATGGTTATAATTTTAGTTCATCCGATCTGGTATCATTCGTGGAGCCTGATGATCTATCAACTGCTTTATCATTATTTGGAGTTAGTGATATTAGTGATCTTACTGTTGGAGAATGGGAGGCTGCACTCACAAGTTTTGGTGGCCTCGGTTCGCTTCTTAATGATGGCGATTTGGATGATTTTTTTCAACAAGACTGAGTTGATTGAGCAGTAATCAATATTTAAAAAAGCCCAATTCATGTTGGGCTTTTTTACTAACCTCTAACCAGGATCTGTGTGTTATCTCACAGGTCATTGTATCTTTAGGGCCTATTGAGTACTCACATGGATATACAGCTTAACAAGAATTCGTGATCAATTGCTTTAGTTGATACAACCATTCATGCGCTTGCTTAGGCGTGAGTTCATCGGGTTGCAATTGTTGCAGTTGTTCTATTACTGGGTGTGAGGGCGGTGAAAATAGTTCTTTTTGATGTTTCTGCTTCATCACGGTTGGTTGCTGTAAGCTGTGCTCTTCGAGTTGTTGTAATTGCCATTTGGCTTGTTCAATAACAGATTGTGGAATACCAGCTAGCTTCGCTACTTGCAGTCCATAACTTTGGCTAGCAGGACCAGGTTTGACACGATGTAGAAATACTACATGGTCATTATGTTCGGTTGCATCTAAATGAACATTAGTTACGGCCGGCTGTTGTTCCGCTAATTGCGTGAGTTCAAAATAGTGGGTTGCAAATAATGTCATCGCTTTGATATGTTCAACTAAATATTGTGCCGTGGCAAAAGCCAGTGATAAGCCATCAAAGGTGCTGGTGCCTCGACCAATTTCATCCATTAAGATCAAACTCTGCTCTGTCGCATTATGTAGGATGTTAGCGGTTTCTGTCATTTCAACCATAAAAGTGGATCGACCCGAGGCCATATCGTCAGATGCACCGATGCGCGTGAAAATTCGATCTATTGGACCTAATAGTGCTTTTGTGGCAGGAACAAAACAGCCCGTATAAGCCAATAGCGTAATCAACGCAGTTTGTCGCATAAAAGTTGATTTACCACCCATATTAGGTCCTGTGATCATGAGCATGCGTGATTGAGTATTAAGTTCGGTGTCATTCGGAACAAAGGGTTCGCTACTGATCGCTTCAATTACACAGTGACGTCCTCCTTCGATTTGAACACAAGGCGTATCAATAAATTGAGGTTTAGTGAATTGTAAGGTGATGGCACGCTCTGAAAAGTTACACAGGATGTCTAGAGTTGATAATGCTTGCGCCATGTTTTGTAATTTTTCCAAGTGAGATGCAATATCATGAAGTAATTGTTCATAAAGTTGTTTTTCCCGTGCTAAAGCACGACTCTGGCTACTGAGTACTTTGTCTTCATGAGCCTTTAGTTCGGGTGTAATAAAACGTTCAGTATTTTTAAGTGTTTGACGACGTTGGTATTCTACCGGTGCTTTTTCAGATTGTGCTCGACTGATCTCAATAAAAAAACCGTGTACTCGATTATAACCGACTTTTAAAGAGCTTAGCTGAGTGCGCTCTTTTTCTTGTTGTTCTAATTGTAATAGAAAATCGGTTTGGTCGGTACTGAGTGCACGTAAGTCATCCAACTCCTCATCAAACCCTGGTGCTATTACACCACCATCTCGGATCACGGTAGGGGGGGTATCGATGATCGCGTCATCAAGTAGTGAGTGTAATTTGGGGTGATGGCCCAGTTGATCAAAGAGTGTATGTAAGTAGGCTTGCTGTATCGGTTGGACGATAGCTTTAATGGCAGGAAGTGCGTGTAAGGTATTGCGTAACCCTATGATATCACGTGGACGAGCTGAGCACAGAGCAACCCGTGTTAAGATTCGTTCGCAGTCAGCGATGGGTTGGAGTGCTTCTTGTAGATGATGGTACTGGTGTCCTTGCATTAAGCTGTCAATGGCGCTGTGACGTTGATGTAAGGTGTCACGATCTAGAATGGGCTGTTGCAGCCAACGTCGTAGTTGACGTTTGCCCATGGCTGTTTTTGTATGGTCTATCACGGATAGCAAGGTATTAGTCTCTCCACCTTGAGAGTTAGTGACCAGCTCTAAGTTTTTACGCGTTGTTGCATCAATCATGATCGTATCGTGGTGTGATGCAAGACGTAAACGTTGGATGTGCGGCAGTGCCTGACGTTGCGTATACTTTATATATTGCAGTAAAGCTCCAGCAGCACAAAGCCCTTGAGGTTGATGGAGAATACCAAAGCCTTGTAAATCTTTTGTTTGAAATTGCTGGCATAACTGTTGTTGTCCACTGGTACCATCGAAGTCCCATTCTGGGCGATATTGAATCGCGAACTGATTATCGAGGTTGTCTGCTAGTGTCGATGTTTCGCGTAATAGAATTTCTTTTGGATGAATGCGCTCAATTTCTGCAAGGAGTGTGTTAAGACATGAGCAAGTATCCATTAAAAATTCGCCGTTAGTGATATCCAATGTAGCAATGGCAAAGGTATGATCGGCTTCAAAAATAGCTAATAATATTGAGTCTTGTGAGGCATCGAGTAACACTTCATCACTGATCGTGCCGGGTGTTATAATGCGTGTGACAGCACGTTCAACAGGACCTTTTGAGGCAGCGACATCGCCAACTTGTTCACAGATAGCGATCGATTCACCCAGTTTAACCAATTTAGCAAGGTAATTATCCGCAGCATGAAAGGGAACACCAGCCATTGGAATCGGTTGATCATTGGATTTGCCACGTGCTGTTAATGTGAGATTTAAAAGCTCTGCAGCTTTTTTAGCATCGTCAAAAAACAACTCGTAAAAGTCACCCATGCGATAGAAAACAAGGAGATCTGGGTATTGTGATTTGATGGTTAAATATTGTCGCATCATCGGTGTGTGTTGACTAAAGGCTATCGAAGTATCTGTGGTCATAAAGAAACTCAGTGATCATTGAAAGAGCCACTATTGTGCGGTGCTGGCACAATAACGTCAAAGTTTTTTAATCACGAGATGCTTAGAGTCGCATCTGATACGTGCTAGGTTCAATGTTGTTGCCAGCTTCTGGCGCGGTTTTTTTAGTCGGAAGCTCACACTTTTGACTGAGTCCGGTCAAGCTTAATACGCTTTGTTGTAAAGTGGGATGGCAGTATAATAAACATTCAATCAGTAAGAACTCAGTCAATGATACATTAGCTGTTATAATTGGTCGTTGAGGATGGCTTGAAGGTGTTGCTGGATTATTTGAAGTGTCATGGATAGGTGGTATGGGTTGAGTTGGCAGTAATCTATTGGCGGCTGTTCTTCCTTGGTCTTCTTCGGGCACGAACCAACCCCATTGACGTTCTTGCTCATTGGTGTCTTCATCTTCCTCTACAATCGGTGAGACGCACGATAGGGTAGCGGGTTTGTTTGTGGACTCGGGCGACATTTTATTTTGTGATGGGGTTCTTCGTAGCATGGTAGCGTCCTCTTGGTCAGTGTTATGAAAACTCAAGATGGGCGCTATTCTGTCATATCAAAAAAGGGTGGTCATGTCCCTTACCTGTCATATTACTTAAGGTTTTTTTTGAGAGCATCAAACAGGTTGGGGGTCGTCTAATAATTTCTGACCAGCTATCGAAGGCTCGGGAATCTGGTCGTGGTAAGAGCGTTTAGACCACAAACAGGCAAGCAGCAACACACTACAAATGGCGCACAATATCAGCGTGGAGAAAAATCCTTGCCAATGCCAATGTGTGATGACAACGCCAATGGGGTAGCCGGACAGTGCCGCCCCTATGTAGCCCCACAGTCCAATAAAACCCGTCGATGCACCCGCTGCTTTTTTATGTGATAGCTCGGCAGCCGCAACTCCAATCAGCATCTGTGGGCCGAAGATAAAAAAACCAATACTAAAAAAGATGATGGCATGCAGCGCGTAGTGATGACCGGGAGCCTCCCATAGAGCCAGGACAGCTAAAATGGTACCAACACAAAATAAGGTATTCGTTTGTCCGCGTCGCCCTTTAAAACCAGTGTCCGATAACCAGCCTGCGGCCAGGCTGCCCAGAAAGCCACCTACTTCAAAAAAAGACAAACAGCTATCGGCACTTGTGATGGAGTAACCATTTTCGTGTAAGTAGACTGCTCCCCAATCGTTAATAGCCGTTCGAGTGACGTATATCACCACGTAGGACAAGGCTAAAATCCATAAACAACGATTATTAAAAACGTATTTGGTGAGTATCGTTTTTAGCGATGGTGTTGGCTGTTTGGGGCTATTGGTAGGTTCATTTTTGTAGGTTTCTACCGTAGGTAGGCCTAGTGATTCCGGTGTATCGCGTAGGCGGTTGATCAACAATGTACCCATGGCGATCCCTAATATTCCTGGGATGATCATAGCAGCTTGCCAGCCCCACCAAGCTGCACTAATGCCGACAATAATGGGTATGAGGGCACCACCTACATTGTGGCAGGTATTCCAAGCCCCCCACCATCGCCCACGCTCACGTTGTGAGTACCAATGTGTGAGTAATTTAGCACAGGGGGGCCAGCCCCAGCCTTGAAAGATGCCGTTGATAATCCATAGGATCAGAAAATAGTGTAGATTTGACGTGAGGCCGAACCAAATATTGGTTATTCCGGTGATAATTAGTCCGAGAGACATAAAATAGCGCGCATTAGCGCGATCAGAAATAATACCGCTGATAAATTTGCTAAAGCCGTAAGCGATGTAAAACGCACTAGCGATTAGCCCAATTTGTGTTTTACTGATATGAGCTTGGGTGATGAGTAGGGGTGTCACAAAGGTAAAGCTTTTACGCGTGAAGTAGAAAAAGGCATAGCCGGCATACATACTATAGAGTATACGGATTCGCCAGTAGCGGTATTGTTGGTCGATAGTATTGACGTCTGTCACGTGCGTAGAAGGCGTTGGCGCTTTGAGAAAATTCAGCCATGACATGGTAAGACTCCTTGGTGACCCCATAATTGGGGCAGAGTATACACATAAAATCCTGTCCATGTCTCTCTTGTGCGCGCCAAGCCCAACGCTGTGCTGTTTTTGAACACCAGTGTTGTCGGCGTGTTAAGTTGTCTTTAATTGATAACACCGGGTGATTAGCCATTCGAGGGCAAATTGAGACGCTTTTCTCTGGATATGTTTACGGCCGCTGCTGAATATTTGACATTGTGTTTCTAATAATTCCGGATCACGTTGCGCGAGTCCAAACCAAACTGTTCCAATGGGTTTTTCATCATTGCCACCGGTTGGGCCAGCGATGCCTGTGACACTCAAGGTAATATCAGCATTGCTATTCATTAAAGTCCCTCTAGCCATCGCTGCAGCAACAGGTTCTGAGACAGCACCATGTTCTTGTAGTTCAGAAGGATCAACATTTAGGCAATGTATTTTGGCAGTATTGCTGTAGGTGATGAAGCCGCAATCAAACACGTCAGAGCTCCCTGGAATAGCGGTGAGAGATTGACTCAAGTATCCTCCTGAGCAGGACTCAGCCACAGCAATGGTGATTTGATGTTGTCGGCAAAACTCTATCAGTTGTCGGCTGAGCGGGTAGTTAAAGTTAATGGTCATGATGAATTCCTTGCGGAGTTTTTATTCAGTATGGTGCATTCTTCCAGTTTTTTGCAAGTGCGCAGCAGCCATGGATTGTAGAAAAAGATATTTACACTTGTGAAAAGATCAGGTGTGTTTTTCGGGGAAAAGTGTGGAATAATACCGCCTGCAAGACTGACCGATTATAATACAGAGATTAAAGGAGACAGTATGTCTGATAAGCAAAAAGCACTGACCGCAGCACTATCCCAAATTGAACGTCAATACGGTAAAGGCTCGATCATGCGATTGGGTGATGAGAACGCAATGCCTGATGTGAAAGTGGTTTCAACTGGATCATTAAGTTTGGACGTTGCTCTCGGTATAGGTGGATTACCTTGTGGGCGTATTGTAGAAATTTACGGCCCTGAGGCTTCTGGTAAAACCACATTAACTTTACAAGCCATTGCCTCTTGTCAGCGCGCAGGTGGAACCGCAGCTTTTGTTGATGCGGAGCATGCTTTAGACCCAGTCTATGCCGAAAAACTCGGTGTTAACGTTGAGGAATTATTAGTCTCTCAACCTGATACAGGTGAACAAGGCCTTGAAATCACAGATATGCTTGTACGTTCCAGTGCAGTGGATTTAATTGTGGTAGATTCTGTTGCGGCATTAACTCCAAAAGCAGAAATTGAAGGCGACATGGGTGATTCACACATGGGCTTACAGGCACGTTTAATGTCACAAGCCTTACGTAAGTTAACAGGTAATATCAAGAAGTCGAATACCTTGGTGATTTTTATAAACCAGATTCGTATGAAAATCGGTGTTATGTTCGGTAACCCTGAAACCACCACGGGTGGTAATGCGTTGAAGTTTTATTCCTCGGTGCGTTTAGATATTCGTAAAACAGGAATGATTAAAAAAGGCGATGAGATACTAGGTAACGAAACACGAGTTAAAGTCGTCAAAAATAAATTAGCACCACCGTTCAAGCAAGTAAATTTTGAGATATTGTACGGTGAGGGTATTTCTCGCGAAGGTGAGATTATAGACTTAGCGGTTGCAGAAGGGTTGGTAGACAAAGCTGGGGCCTGGTATAGCTATAACGGTGATCGTATTGGCCAAGGTAAAGATAATGCGCGTCGTTACCTAAAAGAACATCCAGAGCTATTTAGCGAGCTGGATACTCTATTAAGACAGAAGCTATTGCAAACAACGGTAGCGACTACTGAAGAAGCAGAAGCCGTCGATTAATGTCATGATGTCTATCCGAGAACATGCGATGAATTTTCTAGCAAATAGAGATCATTCGCAGCACGAGTTGCGTTGTAAATTGGCTCGCCATGACTATGAGTCAGATGCAATTGATCAAGCACTGCAAGTCCTAGCAGAAGAAGGCTTGCAGTGTGATGCTCGCTTTGCGGACAGTTATGTCTCATCAAAATCTCAGGCTGGTTATGGGCCTCGGTACATTATTCAACAATTACAGCAGCGACAAGTGTCATCTGATCTGATTACGCAAGCCATCAGAATGGTTGAATCATGGGATTCGATAATTGCTAGAGTATGGTCAAAAAAATATACCGCATCCATGCAATCCGTAAAGGAGCAAGCTCAGCAAAGGCGTTTTCTATTATCACGCGGATTTGATGCGGAGCAAGTTCATCAGTGGATGAAGTATGGTATTCAAACAGTATTGGAACAAGAGTAAATAACCTATGAAGTATTGGAGTAGTGAAGCACTCAGAGAAGCTTTTTTAAGTTTTTTTGAAGAAAAAGGCCATCGCATTGTGAGTAGTGCCTCATTGGTGCCAGTAAATGACCCAACGTTATTATTCACTAATGCGGGCATGGTTCCCTTTAAAGATGTTTTTCTAGGTGTGGAGCAACGTGATTACGATAAGGCCACATCTTCCCAGCGCTGTGTTCGCGCGGGTGGAAAGCATAACGACTTGGAAAATGTTGGTTATACGGCACGTCACCATACCTTTTTTGAAATGTTAGGAAATTTTAGCTTCGGTGCCTACTTCAAGCGTGAGGCTATTCATTTTGCCTGGGAGTTTTTGACAACAATACTCGAAATACCTGAGCATAAATTATGGGTGAGCGTTCATGACAGCGATCGAGAGAGTGAAGCAATTTGGCTAGAAGAGCTTGAGGTGAGCCGCGAACGTTTTTCACGCTGTGGGGACAAAGATAACTTCTGGTCAATGGGTGATGTGGGTCCTTGTGGCCCTTGTACTGAAATCTTCTATGATCACGGTGATCATATTCCCGGAGGACCTCCAGGTTCACCCGACGAAGATGGCGATCGCTATGTCGAAATATGGAACCTAGTGTTCATGCAATTTAATCGTGATGCGCAAGGTCATAAAACACCACTGCCGCGTCCTTGTGTAGATACCGGAATGGGCTTAGAGCGTCTTTCTGCAGTTATGCAGGGCGTAACGGATAATTTTGATACCGATGTTTTTACTAAATTACTGAAGAAAGCCAGTGAGTTATGCGATTGTCCCAGTTTCTCCAACAAATCATTGCGAGTCGTGGTGGATCATATTCGATCTTGTGCTTTTTTGATTGCTGATGGTGTGATGCCTTCCAATGAAGGACGTGGTTATGTACTACGTCGAATTATTCGGAGAGCAATTCGTCATGGGTATCAGTTAGGCGTTTCAGATATCTTCTTTTACCGACTAGTGCCCACATTGGTTTCTGTCATGGGTGCTGCTTTTCCTGAATTAAGAAAGGCGCAATCACTCATTGAGCAAACTTTAGAGCGCGAGGAACGCAGCTTCGCGAAAACATTAGCCACAGGAGTTAAGTTGTTTGAGCAAGCTATTATGGGATTACAAGACGATCAAATTCCGGGTGAGATTGTGTTTACTCTCTATGATACCTATGGTTTTCCACCGGATTTAACGGCCGATATGGCTCGTGAACGTAATTTATCAATCGATCAAGCGGGTTTTGAACAGGCCATGGCAGTTCAACGTCGTCAGTCAAAAGCATCACAGCAATTTAAAATGAGTGATATGCAACATGTCCATATCGGTGATCAGACAAAATTTGTTGGTTATCATCAATTAAGTACTCAAGCAACGGTGACTACACTGCTACATGATCATTTGCCAGTGACAGAACTGCACGAGGGCGAAGAAGGAATCGTTGTTTTAGATCAGTCACCTTTTTATGCAGAGTCGGGTGGTCAGGTTGGTGATAGTGGTTTCTTGATTGCAGAGAACATGAAATTTCACGTACTCACGACTCAGCAACATGGCAAAGCAATCTTGCACGTTGGGCGGATGATGTCGGGTACCATGCACACTTCAATGTCAATTGATGCTGAGGTTGACCGTGCACGTCAGGATATTATGCGCAATCATTCTGCTACCCACTTACTGCACGCGGTATTGCGTGATCAATTGGGCGAACATGTTTTTCAAAAAGGTTCTTTGGTAGAAGCGGAACGTTTGCGATTCGATTTTTCACATCCAGAGGCACTAACGGCTGAGCAATGGTGTGCCATAGAAGATCAAGTGAATGCTATGATTCGTGCAAACGATGTGGTTGAGCAGGCCGTTATGTCAATGCAAGATGCACAAGCATCAGGTGCAATGGCATTGTTTGGCGAAAAATACGATGACAATGTTCGTGTGATCACAATGGGCCCTGGTTCAAAAGAATTATGTGGTGGAACGCACGTTGAACGAACAGGTGATATCGGGTTGCTGATCATAACATCAGAGTCAGCAACGGCAGCGGGTGTGCGTCGTATTGAGGCATTGACTGGTAGTTATGCGATCGCATGGTTACAAGCAAAGCGTAAAACCCTGAAGCAACTCTCTCACAATTTGAGTGTTAAGGAATCTGAACTCGTTGGAAAGGTGAGCCAACTGCTGATGAATCAGAAAGATCAGCAACGTCAGATTCAAGATATGCAGCGCATTACTATGGTGCAGCAGGCGGAGCGATTCAGCCAGCAAGCCACTGATATATCAGGTGTACAAGTACTTGCTCAGGCTGTCACAGAGATTGATCGAGGTGTATTAAGGGACTTTTTAGATCAGTTACGATCACGCTTTGAGACGTATGCGATTGTCATTGCTTTGGTCAATGAGGAGAAGATTCATTTAGTTGCAGGTGTTAGCAAAGATCTCACACAGACGTTTAAAGCAGGTGACCTCTTATTGCACGTTGCCAAGCAAGTGGGTGGCAAGGGTGGAGGTCGACCTGACTTTGCGCAAGGTGGCGGCGATCAGCCTGAGAATTTAGAAGCCGCGCTTGGTTCTGTGGTACCTTGGGTAAAGCAGCGTTGCGTTGATGTTTGTTAGTGTCAAGGTTTAAGGAAGTACCATGTCGTTGGTTGTTAAGAAGTTTGGTGGTTCTTCCCTAGCTGATTTGTCGTGTATGCGACTTGTGGCTGATATCATTTCACGAGCGTATCAGTCTGGCCAATCGTTAGTGATTGTTGTATCGGCCTCAGCTGGCCACACGGATCGCTTAGTGGAATCAGCTAGGGCGATATCAGCTTTGCCTGATCCTCGTGAGTACGATGCTTTATTATCCTCGGCAGAGCAAACAAGTGCTGCTTTGCTGAGTTTGTTGTTAATTCAGCAATCTATACCGGCAGTATCATTGACAGGTATCCAGGCTGGAATTCGGACTAATCAGGTGCATAACAAGGCGCATATTGAATCAGTCGATGCGTCGCGTATTCAGTCGCACTTAAAAGCAGGACAAGTGGTGGTTATAACTGGTTTTCAAGGTCAAAATACGTTGGGTGATATCACAACCTTAGGTCGTGGTGGTTCGGATATGACAGCAGTTGTGTTAGCTGGGGTACTACAGGCAGAGGCTTGTTATATTTATACAGATGTCAATGGTGTCTATTCCGTTGATCCTCGTTTAGTAACTAAAGCCACTCGGTTATCACAAATCAGTCTAAAACACATGTGCATGATGGCAAAGTTAGGTGCGAAGGTGATGCAGCAACAAGCATTAGATTATTGCTACCAACATCATATTCCCTTGCGAATTGCGTCAACGTTTGAACCAGATGAAGGGACTCTGATAGTTAATACGCAACAAGGTAGTGACTCAACGCTGGGTATTGCCTGTCAATCAAATCAAGTTCAGTTAACGTTATCAGGCTTGATAGATTGGAGTATTCTAATAGAGGTGTTGCGTAATGCGATGAAACGCTCAGCGATTGATATTGATCTCGTGATACAGAGTCACATGAAGGATGCACACTCTTCTGATTTAAATTTTACCGTGGATGAGTCAGATGCTCAGCAAGCATATGAAATTGTATCGCAGTTAAAAGGTGAGTTTAATTTACAGAATGTCAAAACACAGTCAGGATTAGCTAAAGTATCAATGGTGGGAGACGATTTGATGTCTCGACCATCAGTGGCAACAGAGGTGTTTTCGTTAGCCTGTGACCAAGGTATCCTTGTAAGGTGGTTTGTATCGAGTGATGCCCGCATGACCTGGATTGTTCAGCAAGATAGAATGAAGGATATGGCATGCTTATTGCACCGATCATATGTCGATAAAGCACCAGTGATAGCTTAGTTGATATCATTATAGACTTTTTTCTAGATAGTATAAGTTATTGCATGCCGAAGGGTATTTTCCTAGATGTAACAAATAAAACACTTAAGGGGGGCTCTCTAATATGAATTACTGTAAGTATAGTTTTCCCAAATGTTTCTTTATTTTCAATATCTAACATTATTCCAATATTAAAAGGACTAAATGCGCTTACAGTATTAGCAGTAGGGGTGGTAAGTAAAGTCACACTACTTTCAAAGAACTTTTCAAGATTTTCAAATGATCTAAATGCTACATTAATTTCATTTAGATTCATCTGTATTTTTTCCCTATTTAACAGAACTCTAGCCCTATATTGGTCATTCATATTATTTATATAAATAAAAATTATCAACTCAATCAGATTCGAATTGAGGTACGAGAAAACTTGACTGTGTGACATCTTTGCGAAGATAACTTCAGGTTTGCCTACCAAAGGATTTATATGAGGCGTATTAACTTAATAAAGATAAAAAAACTGATGATAACTCACGTTTTCACTGCACTAATATAGCTCCCATGATTTACTATTTATAGTAAGACGAGCGAATAAATATAGCTGCTTCAGTGGCTCATTTAGTATAGTGACTGCATCTCATGTTTTTCTTCAGAAATATTTCCATTAATCAACTTAACGGTATAGGCATTTTTATTAGGCTGAAAAGCGATCGATTGATAATATTGATGTTCTTTGTAATGGACAGCAGCACCATCTTCAACCGCTATACATTCTTGAATATCATCATTTTGAAGAAGTTTATGAACCAATGGTTGACGATCGCCTTCACTGTCATAATGAGGGCACGCACATCCAGGGAGCATGGATAGGCATGGTAGGATATCCATTCGATCTTGATAGGAATCTGTTATGCCTTGCTCGTACCAGCATATCATTCCTGCGCTGACGCCGGTTAATACGCTACCTTGTTGATTAGCTTGTTTTAATAAATCGTCTACTCCCCATGTTTCAAAGACAGCGAGCATGCTTTTCGTATTACCGCCACCGACATAGATAATGTCACTGTTTAGAATGACTGACTCAACATCAGGAGTTCGACTGAAGAATCTTAATACACTAGGTCGACATTGAAAGGATGAGAAGACTTCAAAGAATCGCGCAATATAAGCATCATTTTCTGCACATGCTGTGGGTATAAAACAAATTGAAGGGTTGTCGCGTCGTGCTTGTTTAAGTATGTAGTCTTCTATGAAAAAGTTCTGGCTATAACCGCCTAAGCCACCCCCTCCGATGACAATGATATCCCCGATTGATTGATGGCCCATGATTTTTTATCCAATATCAATAATGCAATAAGATTATCATGATTATTGGTGTTAATAAATCGAGGTGATTTTATTGATAGTTTGTCATTCTTGAAAGACTGTTACTAATATTGATTCATCTAATCGCTTATTACCTGCTGTTGATTATTTTGTGTTAATCAGCATTTGACGTATCTTTATTTATTTAAATTAACTAATACACTGATTATCTTTCATCCATAAACACTTCCGATTATATTTTTCTCCTCTTAAGCAGTTAGTTGAGTCGCAAATAGCAGCTCCTAGAGTCCAACTTAAATCTTGTTTTGTCGCCTGTTCGTAGTTGATACCAACAACGTCAAGCAAGAATTGTGCATAGATAGACTGAAAGCATGAAGTCACAGGTCGTGAGCATGGTGATCGAGTTTGGTAGCATTTAATAATTTCTGTAGGTTGTGAATAGTTGAAGCCACCTTGTAAAACCCATCTTAGTGATGGATTCTTTGATAAGGGTAAAACAACAGATTGGTTTTGCGTTAATGGATCTTCTCCCCTATGGTTATGTGTGTCTATAAGTGTGTAGCTATTTCGTTGATTGGCTTTCAACCGGAGACAATTTTCTACTTTCCAATTAGGATTATTTACCCCTGCCTGTTGACGGCATACAGATTTCTTATGATGAAGTTTGTAGGCCTCTTTAGCCCCAGCTCCAAGAAGCGATGTGCCAAAAAATGGGGTTATTTTGTTGTCAATTAGAACGCGTTTTGTGTCCTTGCACATTTTACAAGGAAATATAATCTGCACACTAGCACCACCCATCTCGATGAGCCCAAATTGATTATTTTTTTCTTTTTCTTTGGTCGCTAGCCAGGCATAAATTCCTTCCTCAAATCCTGTAAGAGTACGTGCTGTGATAGTGACTTCTTCACCAGCTTGTTCACGTATCGATTTTTTTAACTGGCTCCAAAATAAAGTACTTCTGTTGGGGTGTTTTGCCTCAGCTAATCTCATTCCGGCAGTAGCGAGTACAGAAATGGAGTCAAGCTTACAGTCTGATGTGGGTGCAGAGTCGATTAATTCGATGATATCAGATAGAGTTTTGGATCGATCACTCCATCTCTTACCATTAACCTCGCGAATACTGTCTGCTAATGCTGAGGTCTTTTTTCCTCTAGTTGGAACCCATCCGTTGTTTAATCTTCGATATACAAATAAACGGCTTCCGCTGCTTCCAGCATCAATAATTATTTGGCAAGGTGGTTTGGCAATCGTACTGAAAGAGTATAGTGATATAGCAATCGCTGAAGCAATTATTTTGAATACTTTAGCGGGTAATCTAAATCCTTGAGTCATCATTTCAGTCCATTACTCAGATCTAAGTAATTGATATCAAGAATTGTAATCATCTAACTATCTACCAATATTGTAAACAAGCTGGTTTAAGTAGACTTACCCTGCTCAGCGCAGTCGTTCTTGCAATAGTGAATTAACGGTTGCAGGATTAGCTTTGCCTTGTGTACGTTTCATTGCCTGCCCAACAAAAAATGCCAGTAGCTTATCCTTGCCCGCTCTAAACTGATGCGCCTGTTCTGGGAATTCAGAAATGATCTCATCAATGAGAGTGGCGAGTTCAGTATTGTCATTAATTTGTGCTAGTCCCTGTGCTTTTATGAATTGGGTCGCATTATCATTGGGGTTTGCCCACAAATGTTGCTGCACTTCACGTGCTATGGTGTTTGAAATAATACCATTTTGGATGGCTTGTAACAGCTCAGCAAGACGTTGTGGTTGAATTGGGCATGTGCTGACTCGATGGTTTTCACGATAACACATTGCAGTGAGTTCGCCATTAATCCAATTGGCGACTAAGGTTGGATGTGGTTCGGTCATTGCCGCTAGCGTGAGTTCAAAGTAAGTCGATGTTTCTAGATGTTGAATCAGCTGGTGAGCATGGTGAGATGATAGTTTTAGGCTTTCAGTATAGCGTTGGTACTTCGCTGCAGGTAGCTCAGGTAGTGCTTTTCGAATCTGATCAATGGTCGCTTCTTCAACGACAACGGGTAGTAAGTCTGGGTCTGGGAAATACCGATAATCGTTAGCTTCTTCTTTACTACGCATCGTACGAGTTAGATTTTTTTGTGGATCATATAATCGAGTTTCTTGTACGATGCGTTGTCCACGCTCTAGGGTGTCAATTTGACGATCACGTTCAAATAAGATGGCTTGCTCAATGAATCGAAAAGAGTTTAAGTTTTTAATTTCGGTGCGTGTCCCCAGCGTATCATCACCATGACGTCGGATGGATAAGTTGACATCACAACGAAATGAACCCTCTTGCATATTACCATCGCAAACGCCAAGGTAGCGCACTAGCTGGTGTAAGCTCTTGAGGTATGTCACAGCTTCATTGGCAGAGCGAAAGTCTGGCTCGGTAACAATTTCAAGTAAAGGTGTGCCAGCACGATTAAAGTCTAGACCGGTTTCTCCTGACCATCCATCATGAATCGATTTACCAGCATCCTCCTCAAGATGGGCGCGATTAATGCGAATGCGTTTGGTATTATCATTCACAGCAATATCCACATAGCCACCTTCCACAATAGGGTATTCCAATTGTGAAATTTGGTATCCCTTGGGTAAGTCAGGGTAGAAGTAATTTTTGCGCTCAAACACCGATTGTCGAGTGATTTGTGCATTGATACTCAAACCAAAACGCACAGCCAGCTCAATGGCTTTTTGGTTAACTACAGGCAAGGTTCCTGGTAAGCCTAAATCAATGATAGAAGCATGATGATTAGGTTCAGCACCAAAGCTAGTTGCTGAGGACGAGAAGAGTTTTGATTCGGTCCTTAATTGGGCATGAACTTCTAGCCCTATGACGGTTTCCCAGCTCATACTGTAATCTCCTGATATTGAAACGGAGTAGGAATGTTGTTGTGCCATTCCGTGTGTTGTTGATATTGATGAGCGATTTGTAGTAAGCGATGCTCGCACATGTGCGGTCCGATTAATTGCGCACCGATAGGTAAGCCTTGATGATGGCCACAAGGTAGATTCAAAGCGGGTAGCCCAGCGAGATTGACCGCAGTGGTGTATCGGTCAGATTGAGCATGTTCACCGGATAATTTGAGAGCCAATGCAACTGAGGGAGTCGTCGGTGTTAAAAGAGCATCAACGGTTTTAAATACTGTCATAAAATCGTCTCGGATTAATCGACGTACCTTTTGTGCTCTGACGTAGTAAGCATCGTAGTAACCTGCCGATAAGACATAGGTCCCTGTAAGGATACGTCGTTGTACTTCGTCACCAAAGGCTTCACTACGCGAGCGGCGATAGCAATCCTCGAGATCTTTTGGGTTATCACAACGATAACCAAACCGGACTCCATCGTAACGCGATAGATTTGAGGAACATTCGGCTGGAGCAATCGTGTAATAGCAGCTGAGTGCGTATTCGGCGTGAGGTAAGCTCACGCTGGTCAGCTTCGCACCTTGTGATTGCAGTTGACTAGCAACGTGCGAGATAGCATCAGCAATCGCAGGATCACAATCACTAGAGAGATATTCCTCGGGTATGCCAATACTGAGCCCTTGTATGGATTCTGTGAGTGTGTTGGTTGCATCAGGTAAGGGTTGCGTGAAGCTGGTTGAGTCTTTGGGGTCATGTCCGCTTAGGAGATTGAGTAATAACGCGCAATCTTCAGCAGTGTGTGCCAAGATGCCTGCCTGATCTAGGCTAGATGCAAATGCTATCATGCCAAATCGAGAAATAGACCCATACGTTGGTTTGATACCGGTGAGACCGCAGAATGAAGCAGGCTGTCGAACTGACCCACCAGTATCAGTGCCTGTTGCGGCAGGAGCGAGACGAGCTGCCACAGCGGCAGCAGATCCGCCAGAAGAGCCACCTGGTGAATGCAGAGGGTTCCATGGATTTTTGACTGCACCAAAGTAGCTGGTTTCATTCGTGCTACCCATGGCAAATTCATCAAGGTTTGTTTTTCCTAGCATCACAAGCCCAGCTTGCTCGCAGCGATCGATGATGGTTGCGTTGTAGGGCGCAATGAAGTTATCAAGCATTTTAGAGGCAGCACTGGTCTTAACTCCTTTTGTGCAAAAATTATCTTTGTGAGCCAGTGGGATTCCCGTAAGAGGATGTGCTTGTCCTTGAGCGCGTCTTTGATCTGCGGCGTCAGCCTGTTGAAGTGCTTGCTCGGAAGTAACGGTTATAAAACTATTAAGATTCGTGTCGAAATGGCGGATGCGGTCGAGGTAGTGTTGCGTGAGTTCACGAGACGATACCCGTTTTTGTACTAAATCATCGGCTAATTCGGTTAATGTTTGGGTGTGATGCATGGTTATTTCCTAGTTAGATGATTCTAGAACGGCAGGTACTATGTAGAGACTATCGCGGACATGCACTGTGGGTGTTTGTTCGTTGTGGACAACCGCGTCAACTGTTGCGGTATCCTTGCGTAGGGGCTGATATACGTCGAGAGGATGAGTCAGAGGCTGAGTATCATGGAGCTCTATCTCAGTGAGACGATGGGCTAAAGTGAGAAAGTAATCAATTTTTTTTTGAAGCTGGTCAGTGTGTACACCGTCTATTTCCAGTTTTGCTAAATTGGCCAGTTGTGCGAGTTCTTCAGTGGAGAGAGTCATGTCTTATCCTGATGATGGAATATGTCTGCGATGATAGTCGAGTCCTGTGATGAAGTGAAGTTTTAAGTGTGCCTTGAAGCGTAGTGTTTACCTGATATCTTTTGGTGTCGTAAAAGTGAAGTCTTGAGCCATTATTCACAGGGTTCAATAATAGCTCGGGAGGGCTCGACGGGTGTCCTTTTATCAGTTACAGTATCGAGTCGAAAAATTCGAGAGGTCAACAAGGCCTTACTGCTAACACTGTAAAATTAGAGTACAAATTATGTGGTTTAAAAAGCTTCGCGGTCTGTTTTCCAATGATATTTCAATCGATCTTGGAACAGCTAACACACTCATCTTTGTTCGTGATCAGGGTATTGTATTAGCAGAACCCTCTGTGGTCGCATTGCGTCAAGACATGTCTTCCGGTCAAGGTCGTGTGGCAGCAGTAGGTTCGGAGGCAAAGCGAATGTTAGGTCGAACACCTGGAAATATCAAAGCTACACGTCCCTTAAAGGACGGTGTAATTGCTGATTTTCATGTGACCGAAAAAATGCTCCAACATTTCATTAACAAAGTGCATGAAACGAAATTTTTACGTCCTAGTCCGCGTGTTTTGGTCTGTGTGCCATGTGGTTCTACCCAAGTTGAACGTCGTGCCATCAAAGAGTCTGCGCTGGGTGCTGGTGCACGCGAAGTTTATTTGATCGAAGAGCCTATGGCTGCTGCAATGGGTGCCGGCTTGCCAGTGGATGAAGCTACAGGGTCTATGGTAGTCGATATCGGTGGTGGTACAACTGAAGTTGCTATCATCTCTCTAAATGGGGTTGTCTATTCACAATCTGTAAGAATTGGTGGTGACCGTTTTGATGAAGCGATTGTTAATTACGTTCGTCGCAACTATGGCTCACTGATTGGCGAAACAACAGCAGAGCGCATCAAGCAAGACATTGGGACTGCTTTCCCGATGAGTGATGTCAAAGAAATGGAAGTGCGTGGGCGTAATCTTGCTGAAGGTGTGCCTCGTAGTTTTACACTCAATAGCAATGAGATTTTGGAAGCTCTGCAAGAGCCTTTAACCGGCATTGTGGGAGCAGTTAGAGCAGCCTTAGAGCAAGCACCACCCGAGTTGGCATCAGATATCGCTGAGCGTGGGATGGTGTTAACTGGAGGCGGTGCCTTGCTAAAAGATTTAGACCGGTTACTGATGGAGGAAACTGGTCTGCCTGTATTAGTGGCAGAAGATCCTCTAACCTGTGTCGCTCGTGGTGGTGGTCGTGCTTTAGAGCTTGTCGAAATGCTTGGTGGTGGTAACCTGCTAGCACACGAGTAACGTCTGTTTTATACAATCAATCAATTCAAGATCATTTAATAGAGAGTGGATCTATGAGCACGCGTTCTTACATTGTTTGGGATCTGGGTGGTACTAAGTGCGCCGCAGCACATGTTTCAGTGACTGAGGATGAAGTCTATTCTATCGTTAAAACTGATACAGTTAGATTAACAGAGGTTGATTCACTTGAGGCCATGGTTGAGCGCTTTGAAACACATTTAGACCTTCGTTTCTCTGAGGCAGATGCGATGTGTATTGCCGGTGCAGGCCTTTATGATGGAGAGAAGCTTGTCAATGCAAATCCTTATCCGTTTGAAATGCATTTAGGTACGATGGCGTCACGTGAGCATTGGCCTGAATTAAGCGTTGTGCATGATTACACGCCAGTGATTTGCCGAGGATTCATTGACGCGGGTCGGTGTTACTCAGAGGGTATTATTACGATCAATTCAGGAACAATGGACCCACACGGGCGTCGTATAGCTTTTGGTATGGGAACGGGTTTAGGGTTGAAGGATGGTGTCATGTTACCCAGTGGTGAGTTATGGTTGGGTCATAACGAAATGGGTCACATTGGTCTATCTTGCCCACCGTTTGCTAGTAAAGAGGATATGGAGCGCCATACCGCATGGCTAGCTTTTTTACAGTCTCATTACCCAGAATTACCGGTGTCTTTTGAGACCGTTTTGTCTGGTCGCGGCTTGGCTTTATTGCATCAATTCTCTGCCGGTCTGAAAGAACCTGTTTCACCTCGTCAAGTGCAGATTGAGGTTGCTCAAGACTCCGATATTACTCAGAAGACATTGTCATTGTACACCTGGTATTTAGGATTATTTCTTTGCACAGTTCAATTAGCTTTTATGCCTTCGGGTGGTATTTGGATGGCAGGTGGTTTAGTCGAGCGCGTACCTCAAATCTTTTCAGATCAATATCGTGACTATTTACAGCGAGGATTATCTTCTTCATCGGTGTACGCCGACTTTCGTGAGTCAATTCCTGTCTTTGGTTTAATTGAACCGCCGCATGTCCTATTAGGCGCGGCATACTATGCTCATCATCGCCAGACCATTGAACAGCGTGAAATGCTAGTTAAGACATCATGATTAGTCTTTAGAGCAATGCTTCCATAGCAGAAGGATAGAGCACGTATGAAAACACTGTTTCGGAGAACCTCTGCTTCATTGATTCAATGCGCTTGTTGTGTTGTTTTGGCAATTATTCTCATGGTCTTTGACTATCAGTCTATGACTTTTCATCACTGGCGTGATCAAGCTGAAATTATAATAGCGCCAGTGCGAGGATTGGTTGGTTTTCCTATTCATGTTTCCCAATGGATAGCCTCGAATATTACTTCACAGCAGGCTTTGATTGAGGAAAATGCTAGCTTGCGTGCGAGGCAACTTCTTCTGCAAGCGAAATTACATCATATGTTGCTACTGGAGCGAGAAAATACTCAACTAAAAGAGCTATTAAAATCGACGGATACCGTTGAGGGAAAGGTTAAAGTGGCTCAATTACTCTCGATTGATTTAGATCCAGCACTAGATCAGGTGATGTTAAACAAAGGTCGTTCATTTGGTGTGTCATTAGGGCAGCCTGTTTTAGATGCGCACGGTGTTATGGGTCAGGTTGTTGGCTTAACGAATAGCACCAGCAAAGTCTTATTAATTTCAGATAAACAGTTTGCTATACCTGTCTTAGATCAGCGTAGTGGTGTTCGTGCCGTCGCTCAAGGCCTGGGGCACTCCCATGCATTACAATTAGTCAACGGTTATGGCGAGCAAGATGTTAAAGTGGGCGATTTATTCGTGTCATCTGGGTTTGGCTTGCGTTTTCCAGCGGGTTACCCTGTGGGGCGTGTGATCAGAATTAAACCCATCAAGGGCAGTTATCATTCAAATATTACCTTGTCAATCCTGGCACACCTGGATCGATCCGAACAAGTTGTTTTAGCTTGGCCAAATTCAACAAGAGAGCAATCAGATGATCACCAGTGATTATGATATTCACCGTCAGAAGTGGCGCATTCGTTGTATCTGGTGCCTATCACTACTGGTTGCCATGATGTGGAATGTTATTCCTCGTTCGCACGTTTGGCATGCGGTATTACCTGATGGTGTGTTTATAGTGCTAATTTACTGGTTTTTGATAGATAATACACCGCGAGGATTAGTTTCCGTGTTTTTTATAGGGTTGTTAACGGATTTATCTTTGGGTTCATTGCTTGGGTTGCATGCAATGATTTATAGCATCATGATGTTTGCTGTCTTAAGGTGGAGAAAAGTGTTAAGTGCGCTACCTATTTGGCAGCAAGGTCTGGTTGTTGCTTTATTAGTTGTGCTATTTAATGGTTTGCAGTGGACTGTATTCGCTCAAGTTGGTTTATCGATGAGTGCCTGGTCTTGGTTGTCACCATGGATAGCGGGATATTGCATCTGGCCATTACTAGTGGTCGGAATGCAGGCAGTCATGTTGCGACGGTGAAATCACCAATTTTACTAGAAATGCATTGAGATAAATGAGGTAGATTGCATGGATATTATTCAACAGGTCACTAATGACTTACTAGGCTCAGACCACTTAGACGTTGGATTATTAGAATCTGTGTTAGGTCAGTCAATGTCACCCGCTGTGGATTTCGCGGATCTTTTCTTGCAGGCCTCTGTTGAAGAGAGTTGGTTACTTGATGAAGGTATTGTTAAGCAAGCTGACTTTGATATGGAGCGTGGTTTCGGTTTACGTGTGATAAGTGGTTCTCAAACGGGTTTTGCTTATGCGGATGATATCTCTAAAATCGCATTGAACAATGCAGTTTCATCTGCGCGTTCGATCGTTCAAAGTGGTCAAACAGGAGGAATTGCCCTATTAAATCCTACAGCTCCCAAAGCGTTGTATGCTTCTTCCAATCCGCTCACTTCATTATCAGATCAGAGAAAGGTGACGTTATTACAACGCATTGATGCTGTGGCGCGAGCAAAAGATCCCAGAGTAAAGCAAGTAACAGCGCATTTATCAGCATCATACGATAACGTGTTAGTGCTCAATAGCGATGGTGTGTTAGCGGCAGATATTCGCCCATTGGTATCTTGTTCTGTTCGTGTTGTTGTTGAGCATAATGGGCAGCGAGAGGTGGGTAATGCGGGTGGTGGAAGTCGTACGGATTACCAGTTTTTTATGGATGATGATGTGGCTATGCAATACGTTGAAAAAGCAGTGAGGCAAGCCTGTACTAATTTAGAAGCCATACCGGCCCCAGCAGGAATGATGCCTGTGGTGTTAGCGCCTGGATGGCCTGCAGTATTATTGCATGAAGCAGTGGGTCATGGGTTAGAGGCTGACTTTAATCGTAAAGGAAGCTCTGCATTTAGCCATCGTATGGGAGACATGGTAGCTTCACCGTTGTGTACCATTGTTGATGACGGAACAATCGTTGATCGCCGAGGATCACTGACGATTGATGATGAAGGAACATCATCACAGTGTACGGTATTAATTGAGAAGGGTCGTTTAAAAGGTTACATGTACGATCGCCTCAACGCGAGACTGATGGGAAAAAAATCAACAGGTAACGGGCGTCGTGAGTCATATGCCTCATTAGTTCTGCCACGGATGACTAATACGTACATGTTACCTGGTGAGAGTGAGCCAGATGAAATCCTTGCGTCGGTTAAGCGTGGGATATATGCCGTTGATTTTTCCGGTGGGGAGGTCGATATCACGTCTGGTAAATTTGTCTTTAGTGCCAGTGAGGCTTATCTAATTGAAGATGGTAAAGTGACACACCCTGTTAAAGGGGCGACATTAATTGGTAACGGCCCTGAGGTCTTACATAAAGTGTCTATGGTGGGTAATGATCTAGATTTCGATAAAGGGCAGGGTATGTGCGGTAAAGATGGTCAGTCGGTAGAGGTGGGTGTTGGTCAGCCAACCTTGAAAGTGGATGGTATGACGGTTGGTGGTCAGCAAGAATAACAGCACCACACTACTTACTAGTTTGCGGCAAATAAATTATAGATTAAGGGTTCTTGGTTTAGACGCGACCACTAAAAGCGCTTGCTACAAGTTGCTGTGTAGGGGAACCGATGCGCCGCTCATCGTACAACCAGGTTTCTAGCGCCGCTCAGATGTACATGCTGTCTTTGCTAGCAGTTGGCCCACCGATACCTCCGACGGTGCACATTGGAAGGATACTTTGCATTAGTTGGCCTCTTATTCAGTAGAGCCATATCATCAGATAATCTCAGATTAATTTCGTATTATTTGCTCGATGAGTCGCAGTTGATGACGATAATAATAGAGTAAGCAGATGCCTGCTAGACTTTGTATGCATGCAGGGATCGCTAAGGGTAATGTGGAGTGTATGTGTTTTGCGATGATTAATCCGATGAAGCCCGCATATAAAAACCGACAAGCACCACCTAATGCAGCAGCCATACCAGATTGGTGGCTAAAAGGAATCATGGAGCCGCCACTACCGGCCCCTAAGCAAAATGTACCGCCAATACCAATAATTACCATAGGTAACACAAAGCCATACAGTGTCAGCCCATAGAACTGATTGATGGCTAGCATAAAAATTGCACCTAGGAATGTGATAAGCAACCCATAGAGTACGGTATTAAATATACCAATTTTTTCAACAATCATTCCAGAAATTAGGCTACCTAGAAATAGTGAAATACCCATAAAGCAGAAATAATAGCCATAATGTAGTTCGGGGACATGGAGTAACGTGATGATTAATATTGGTGATATTGCACAAAAGATAAATAAGTAAGAGAGACCAAAAGCGCTCGTCAGGGTGTAGATAAAAAACGTACGATGACTAAAAATAATTAAGTAGGAGGATAAAAGTTTCGAAGTGATGGGTTGGCGTCGTGATTGGGGCCAACTCTCAGGTATGAACATAAAATACAGGCTGCCTGCAAGAATACTGATGACTAGAAGGCTTTCAAAAGTCGCGGGCCACCCAAAATGTACATCAAGATAACTGCCTATAAAGGGACCAAACATTGGTGAAATTGCAATCGCTCCGTTTAAGTAACTATACACCTTCGCAAGCTTCTGGTCGTTACAAAGGTCCCTAGCAATGGCAAAGCTTAGAACCAACATACCGCAAGAGCCAATGGCTTGCAGAGTACGCCCTAAGATCAAAGCTGATAGTGTGTCTGCTTGAGAGCAAATCATACTAGCTATTGTAAATATACAGATGGTCAGGAAAGTGATACGACGTCTTCCAAAGCGATCGGTTAATGGACCAAAAAATAGTTGAGAAAAGCCACTAACAAGCATGAATAGGTTGAGCGTCAGTTGCATCTGTGCAATCGAGACATGAAAGCTGCGTGTTAGTGTGGGTACAGCTGGGATGTAAATATCCATTGCAAAAGCTAAAGCTATGGCTAGTGGTGTTAAGCAGAAGACAATACGAGTAACGGATAATTGCGGCATAGTGTGATTTGCTGACATCAATAAAAAAGTCATTGTAAGCTAACTGACTTAAAAATTCCTTAAAGACATCATTCTTTCTGTAAACCTGACGTTCTGACTTTACTAAAAGTCGTTAAATGATTGAATATTCGATATAATGTCAGTGTTTTTTAAAAGTGACCACGGAGAGTTCACATGTCGCAATGGAATGTTCGCTGGGGTGTTGCAGGGGTGGCAGACTCAGAGCGCTTTTTGACTCAAAGGTTAGAGAATTTTTTTTCTTTTTCAATTTTGATCAGTATTATTATCGGATTATTTTTTGCAGATGATACGGCATTGCATTTCTCTTCGAAGCAGCAACTCGCTTATCTGATTGAGAAGATGTTCCAAATTCTAGTGTTTATCGAATACATCAGCTTAGTCGTGTGTGTTAAAAATCGATGGTATTTCATTCGTAGTAATTGGATGATGTTGCTGGTGATTTTTTTATTGGTATTTGGTGACACCTTTCATGCAACACTATTGATTTTTCCTCTCAAGGTTGTTCGAATTTTTATGATTTTTATTGCTATGATGCCGTCGATGCGGGTAGTGAGTCGGTATTATTTTTTCAACAACATGGCTGCAATCTTTTTTGTGAGTATTATCATTACGGTGCTCTTTGGTCTTATCGTCAGTTTTATAGACCCTGCGGTGCATACGCCACTTGATGGCATATGGTGGGCAGCTCAGACTGTAACGACAGTGGGTTATGGTGATATTGTACCAATCTCGGTTTTGGGTCGACTGATTGGGATATTTCTTATGATTATCGCGATTGCCATGTTCGTATCGATTACATCTCGATTATCAGCATGGCTGACTCATGAGGTAAAAAAGCAGCGTGTAGTGGGTCAGAATCTATCCATTAGCGAGGCAGACCGTGAAAAGCGTGCCATTGCTTCTATGGATTCACTTATGGATGAAATCAAGCGATTAAATGAGAAAGTGGATGTACTTATATCAAAAGACCAGTCTTCTTGAGAGCTGTCAAGGTTAGTATTACCGACATCTTATTATTTCACTAAAGACAGAAACTCGGTTCGAGTTTTCTGATCAGTTTTAAACAGTCCAACCATTTTGGAGGTGATCATCGAAGCTTGCTGTTTTTCAACCCCACGCATCATCATACATAAATGTTGAGACTCAATTATCACACCAACACCTTTAGCGCCAGTAATGTCTGCCACAGTATTAGCAATATCTTCTGTGAGTTGTTCTTGAATTTGAAGACGCCGAGAGAAATGTTCAACAATACGCGCGAATTTAGAGAGTCCTAAAACTTTACCTTGCGGAATGTACGCAATGTGGCAGGTACCAATAAAAGGTAACAGGTGATGTTCACAAAGCGAGAAAAACTCAATGCCTTTGACCGAAACCATTTCATCCATATCGGAAGAGAAGAGAGCTCCATTGATGATGGTATCTAAATCTTCATGGTAGCCTTTAGTTAAAAATTGTAAGGCTTTAACAGCACGTTGAGGTGTGCCCACAAGCCCTTCACGATTGGGATTTTCCCCAAGGAATTCAATGAGTTGTTCTATGGATTCGGTTTGAGTATCAAAAGGCGATAGCGATGATTTGACGGAAGACATTGGCTCTCTGGGGTAATGGCTCTAACGGAGGGGTAATTTTTCATCAAATTAACTGAAAGTCAAGGCCGTTGACTGATGTTTTACAGCAGTGGTATCCATTCCTACATCTGCTCACATTCAGTGATCTCATGCTTTGTCTGCATATTTTCTTGCGTTTGAATAATGTGTGTCAAACGCAATATTTTTTACGACTAGGCGCACGCCTGGCTATTGAGAGAGAATCAGAGATTTTTTCTCAGTAGTTAGGCTAGGTTGACACTTAGATATCACTTTTAAAGTAATAATTTTGTCAATATTTTCCAATTGATATTTTGATGTTTAGTTTTCCTCAATGTCGACTCTTACTGTTGAAACTATCAGGTCAGCTTCGACATCAATACCAGTTGTTGTGTTGCTTAACGCGATAGCTTAAGAGGCTTTTTCTGTTTTTTTGGAAACCGACTTGAGTTTGGAATCTAGATTAGAATCAGATGGTGTGCTAGCGTTGGAATGACATCCTCATGAAGTGCATCCAAACGACGGACCTGAGAACACAAAACCTAATACGGTTAATGAGGCTATTAAAATCTTCATAATTAAACTCCTTTGATAATTGACATCACTAATTATAGTACAAAAAAACGCAATTTTTTATTGAGTAGTTGATAATGAATGTTTTTCGAGCAATGCTTAATTCGCAATTTTGAGAGGGTATTCCAGTCGCAGAGATTGAGTGTGTTGATGATAGTATCTTAATGCGTGACTATGTCTGCTTGGTTTAAATTAACATGTTTTGTAAGTAACGCGAGAGGGATTGTGCAGATCAAAACAATGGCTACACTGTAATAAGCGTCGATGTATGCTTGCAGTGATGCCTGTGCTAGCAGAGTATTTTGTAATTGGGAAATTGTGGATGGGTCTTGCAAGGATAGGTGTTGTTGTTGCGCCCATTGTTGCAGATTGGGATTGAATGGGTTCAAGTTCCCTCCCATGGTGTTCCAATTGATTTGTGATAAGCGACTGACTAACGTGCTGAGTAATGAAATACCAATAGATGTCCCTAACATACGACCATAACTAAATAGACCTGAGCCATCAGTGATATCTTTTCGATCTAAGGTTGCTAGTGCAAACGCCGATAGAGGTACCATGAGTAATCCGAGGCCAAAGCCAAAGGCGAGATTATCTTTGACGATAGTGTGAAAGGACGCATCCAGAGTGATGTGGGATAGTTGCATAGCGCCATAACTAAGACTTAAGAGGCCAGCACTGATGATGTATTTTGCTGAAATGCGTTTCATTAAGATCGCGCTAATGGCCATGGCTAATGCGCTCAACAGTCCCATGGGCGCAACGACAAGACCAGCATGAATAGCATCATAATTAAACAGCGTTTGCAGCATGATGGGCTGAAGTGTGAGTGTCCCAAAAATACATCCAGCGTAGATAGCAAAAATAATCGTACATAACAAAAAGTTGCGATCTGAAAATAATTGCAGTTTTACTGCAGGTTTTGGAGTTTTGAGACTATGGATGGTAAAGAAAATTAAGCCAAGAATACACAGTACTAAAAAAGTCACGATTATTTTCGATTGTAACCAATCTTGTGTGTTGCCTTGGTCTAAGAATAGCTGTAAACAACCAATACCAATTACCATGAAAATAATTCCCTCCCAATCAAATGGCCGAGATTGTGCTGGTGTTTTCGGAATGAATTTCAATGCCATCAGTGCACCAACGATACAAAACGGTGCATTCATGTAAAAAATCCATCGCCAAGTGGAGATGTCAACGATATATCCGCCCAAGGTTGGACCCATAACCGGGGCCACCATGATGCCAATACCCCAAATAGCCATTGCTTTACCTTGTTGGTTGAGTGGAAAGCTTTGCCGTAATACAGATTGTGACAAAGGTATTAATGCAGCACCAAAAGCCCCTTGAAATAAACGAAAAATAACCATTGTGGTTAAGCTACTGCTTAACCCACACAAACAAGAAAAGGTTAAAAAACCGATAATATTGGTAATGAGTAATTGCTTCATTCCAATGCGATCGGATAAAAATCCAGTTAGTGGGATCATGATAGCAGATGCAACCACGTAAGATGTCAGTATCCAGGTGATTTGATCGGAGTTGGCACCCAATGATGCCATCATGTCAGTAAGTGCAACATTAACAACAGTACTATCAAGCACCTCTAAGATGGCAATGGTCATGACAGTGATAACAATCAGCCAGGTGCGTACGTTTGTTGTTTGGGTCTTGAATGAATTGCTCATACGCTGGGTTGTGAGGCATCAATAGTGACAGTTGCACTTGCGCCTAACCTTAATGGGAACGAGATGGATGTATTATCGATAATGACTTTTACGGGAAAACGTTGTGTGACTTTTACCCAGTTACCAGATGCATTTTCCGGTGGAACTAAGGAAAAACTATTTCCGCTTCCAATACTGATACTATCAACTGTGCCACGGTAGGGGTGATCGGGGTATAGATCTGTGGTTATGGTCGCGGTTTGTCCTACTTGAATGTGTGCGAGCTGCGTTTCTTTGAAATTTGCATCGACCCACCAATGATGAGCATCAACCACAGCAAATATCGAATTATATGCGGTCAGTTGATCGCCAGGTCGTGTACTAAAATTGGCTATATAGCCATCACAAGGTGCGGTGATTTTAGTGTACTGTAAGTTAAGTTTTGCTGTTTCAACATCGGCTCTAGCAGCTTGAATAGCGGCATTTTGAGCACCAGGATCGCCAAGTTGTTGCTTTGCTGAGGCAAGTTCACTTTTAGCTTGTGCTAAAGCTGCTTGACTGACTGAGAGATCACTGGTTGCTTGATCACCTTGAGCTGGTGCAGCTAATTTCTGTTTGACGAGGCTAAGAATTCGTTGTGTGTTTTTTTGTGTATTCACAAGGACAGCTTGTGCTTGTGCCACATTCGCTTCTGCAGTTTTAATGTCTGAGTTTTTTGATTCTATATCTTGTTGAGTATTAGCAAGGTTAGCTTTGGCTTTGTTAAGTGCAATGCTGAATGGACGAGGATCAATTTCTAGGAGTAATTGTCCCGCCTTGATAGTTTGGTGATTCTTGATGAGAACACGTTTAACACGCCCATCGATTTGTGGCGCGATGTGGATGATGTGAGCTTGGATATAGGCATCATTTGTACTGGGGTGATAGGCTTGGTAACGATAATAAAAGACACCAATAGTGCCCAGTACAAGGCACAGAAAGACGGCAATCAAGGGTTTAAGTGTGAATTTTTGCATCGATCGATATTTTGTTAGTGATCTTTATTGCAAATATACCATAAAGTGTTTGAGAGAACGATATCTGACAGCTCTGGATTGTGTCCTAAGCTAGACAGATAAGATGCACTCCCTGTACAATCCGATAGCTAATTTTGTAAAGGGTCAAAAATGTCATTGAGTAACGACCAAGTCGGTGTGCTACAAGCGATGGGAATTGATGTGTGGCGCTCTAACCAGTCAACGGAAAGTGAATACACATCTGAAATTAACGATTCTATTTATCGAGTCGTTCATACCAGGTGTGAAGAGTCAGGTATCAGTTGGATGTGGTTTTTAGGTGACAGCGAGCCAACAACAGCTGAACTAAAGTTACTCACCAAGATTATAAAAGCGGTTAAATTACAGATCATCGAACGTCAATGCATGTCATTGTGCGAACTGCAAGATGCACAGCCCCATGTGTTTATCGCTCTCGGTGTGGCGGCTATGCAAATATTTTTAGAGGATTCTGAGGATATGCATATCGGTTGGCGAGGACAACATGATTTAGCGAATCGATTGTTAGTGACTCATCCTTTATCAGATATGTTAGATCAACCAGTGTGTAAAAAAATCGTTTGGCGTGATTTGCAAGCATTACAAGCAGACACGCTGGCTGGGTAAGTAAATAATGAATCACGACATACCCATTGTTATCCGTCCTATGCAGTCTCGTGATGTGCCAGTAGTAACACAAATTGCAAAAATGGTTATGCCTTACAGTTGGAGTGAGTCAATTTTTCAAGATTGTTTGCAGGGGGACTACCAGGCATGGGTGATGCAGCAAGGCTCATTAGATATCGCCAATGCCGTATTAGGTTTTATCGTCTCGTTAGTTCAAGTGGGAGAAGGGCAAATACTCAAAGTTGCAATACGTCAACGAGTTCAAGGGCAAGGATACGGCCGTCAATTGGTCGAGCATGCATTGACTAAAATGCAACAGGATATAAATCGTATTTTTTTAGAAGTCAGAATATCTAATTCCCAGGCATTGGCTTTTTATCAGTCGTTAGGATTTAAAGCGGTTGGACAAAGACGAGATTATTATCGCACTGATGATGGTCGCGAAGATGCTGTCATTATGGAAAAGGTAATAGAGCACCAAACAAATTAGCCACAGGGCATGTGGTAGAACAACGAAGCGAGACATGATGATTCAGTTAAATAATATTCAAAAATCCTATTACCAGCAAGGTAAGCGAGTTCCCATCATAAGATCAGTAAGCTTGAACGTTGATCGCGGTGAAATTTATTGTGTGATTGGTAAAAGTGGTGCAGGTAAAAGTACTTTGTTGCGATGTGTCAATCAACTGGTATCTATTGATAAGGGGAATGTTGAAGTTGATGGAACCCGTATTGATGACTTATCCAAGAGTGAATTACGCGATTTTCGTAAACGCATCGGTGTGATTTTCCAACATTTTAATTTACTCGAATCCAAAACTGTGTGGGGTAATGTTGCTTTACCCTTGCAGTTATTAGGGTATTCGACACAAGCTATTGAAGAGCGAGTTGCGCCTTTGTTAGATTTAGTCGATTTAACAGCGCATAAAGATCAGACGCCCAGTCAGCTCAGTGGTGGTCAAAAACAACGTGTCGCGATTGCACGAGCTTTAGCAACTAATCCCGATGTTTTGTTGTGTGATGAGCCTACATCGGCTTTAGACCCAGAATCTACGCAGTCGATTATTCAGCTACTTAAAAAAATTAATCGTGAGATGCAATTAACGTTATTATGGATTACGCATGAAATGGATGTGGTCAAAGCCGTGGCTGATCGCGTGGGTGTGATGCATGCCGGTGAGCTGGTGGAAGAAGGATCCGTTGAAGCTTTATTTGTTAAACCTAAAGAAGCGATTACGCGTAGACTAACATTATCGTCGCTGCATGCTGATTTGCCTGAGATTGTCCAAGAAACGTTGCAGGATCAACCAGGGCCGGATTTATCGTTAGTCGCACGGTTGCTCTTCACGGGTGAGGCAACGCATAAGCCGATTCTAACAGAGCTTTATGACGAGCTTCATGTCACTGTCAATATTCTTCAAGCTAACCTCGATCATGTTGGGCATGCTGTGATGGGTTTTGTCTTGTGTCAATTTATCGGTGAGCCTGAATTAGTCAAACAAGCGTTGGTGTATTTGCGTGAGCGTAACGTCATGATTGAGGAGATAGGCTATGCTTAATGCAGCAATGATAGCAATTTTGGGATACGCAACCTGGCAGACCTGTGTCATGGTATTGGTTTCCAGCCTATTGGGTATCGGGTTTGGGCTATCAGTCGGGATTATGCTTTTTGTGTGGCGACATCCAGACTTAAAACCTCGACCTTGGTGCTATCAATGTGTTGGTTTTGTGGTGAATGTCACCCGCTCTGTGCCCTTTATTATTCTGTTAATCGGTATCATTCCTTTCACGCGTTGGTTGGTCGGTACTTCTATCGGTACAGCGGCGGCAATTGTTCCTTTGGTGATTGCGGCGATTCCTTTTTATGCGCGGGTTGCAGAGTCAGCGTTTGAAGAAGTGCCCGGTGGCTTAATCGAAACAGCGCATGCTATGGGTGCCACGCAGAGTCAGTTTATTCGTCGTTTTTTATTACCAGAAGCTCTACCTGCCTTAGTTAAAGGAGCAACACTCACAGTGATTGGTTTGGTGGGGTATTCGGCCATGGCAGGTGCTGTGGGTGGTGGTGGACTAGGTGAGTTAGCGATTAATTATGGTTATCAGCGTTTTAATGTGTGGGTGATGTTAGAAACTGTGGCGATCTTGGTGATTTTAGTGCAGCTCGTTCAGTGGTGGGGTGATCGCATGGCACGTACACGTCGCGTACTCTCAACCATTATTTTAAGTCTGTTGGTGCTTTTTTCAGGTGGTGCGATGTCCTTGTGGAATGCACATAGCAGTGAAGTCACTGTGCGTGTCGGTGTGATATCAGGACCTATGCAAGAAGTCATGGCTGTGGCGCAACGTGTTGCTCAACAAGACTATCACTTGCGAATCAAGGTGATTGCGTTTGATGATTATATTCTTCCCAACACGGCGTTAGCTGATGGTGAAATTGATGCGAATATTTTTCAACACATTCCTTACTTAAATACACAAATTCAAGCGCGTGGTTATGCCCTTACACCGCTCGCAAAATTGTTTATTTACCCGATGGGCTTTTTCTCGGTGCATTACGATAGTTTAGATCAATTGAATCTGGGTGATCGTGTGGCAATCCCCAATGACCCGAGTAATCAAGGTAGGGCTTTATTATTGTTGCAAACGAGTGGTCTGATTACTTTGCGATCGGATGTTGGTTTGTTAGCCACGCCTCGAGATATAGTCGAGAATCCTAAGCAATTACGCTTTGTAGAAATGCCTGCAGCACAATGCCCAAGAGCGTTGCCAGATGTCGCGATTGCTGCACTGACCAACGACTTTGTGGTGCCTGCTGGTTTTACGTTACATCAAGCTATATTGCACGAGCAGTCTGATGCGCCGTATGCCAATGTGATTGTCGTGCAGACGTTTCGAAAAGACGAAGCTATCTTGCAGACGCTAACACAAGTGATGCATTCACAAGCTGTGATTGATAAGACCATGGCATTGTTTCCAGGTGGCGCTGCTATTGTCGCTTGGTGATAAATTGCTGTTCTAATCAGAAGCGTTAGGGTGTGGGGTAGGTATTTGGATGGCGCTTGTA
>DCQA01000049.1:0-5279 GCA_002323325.1 Coxiellaceae bacterium UBA1530
ACGTCGATCCAGCGTACATTCAAATGCTTCGGTTGAGTTAGAAGCAGTAGCGTTATTAAATAATGACTGGTCACTACCCGATGGCTTTACTGATTCGGCAATCATAGATCCCGCTAATAAAACACCAGGAAACGCGCCGTATAATAATCCTAGATAAACAAATGCTCCCCATGGTCGTTCCTGAATCTTTTTTTCTAAATAATCCACTGGCTTAATCACTAAGTTATCACGCACTTTTTCAACCGGATAAATCACGGTTCCAATTAAGTTAAATAATAAATGACTCAATGCCACCGTCATTGCATTACGACGCTTAGATAATGCAGACATCGCAGCAAGGATACCGGTAACCGTTGTTCCCCAGTTAGAACCTATTTGTAATGGGAACATTTGATCGCGAGTAATATAACCATCCAAGTTTAGTGCCGTCAGTACCGACGTGACCACAGAACTTGATTGCATCAAAATCGTTAAGCCACAACCTAGCACGATATTTAAGTACGGGTTGATATTTAATGAACGCTGAAAGATATCCAAAACTTGTCCTTGGATTAATTGACGTAAAACTTTAGTGAGCGCATAGAGACACACACTGATCGTAAATAATCCCAAAATAATCGACAAGGCACCTGCAGCGGATTCATCTAAACCCATATCTGCAAAAACCCCACCTCCAAGTGCACTTAAGTTAGTACAACTGGCATAGCGTGGGTCCTTTGCAATGGCTTTAATGAAATCTTTATTGGGTGAAATTAATTGTTTCATCAGATCATCGACAATCAGATCAAAAAATTCGTATTCCTCACCACCTCCTGAGTCTGATATACCCTCAGTCATTTTACGTGACACTGTCCAGTAGAAATTTGATGAGGTCTGAAGGATAACAGCAATCATTAAGGACCACATGTTGAAGAAATCATGCATACTTGATGTCGCAAAACCTTTGGCAAACTGATCATCTTCATCTAATGCTTTTTTGTACCAGAACAAAGCTACCAAGTTATTTGTCATGGTAGTACCAATGTTGGCCCCAAAAACCATGTACATGGCAAGGAAAGGGTTTAGTTCATTAGCGCCGACTAAACTGACAATGAGCGATGTGGCTGTCGAAGAGCTTTGTAAGGCAACCGTTATCAACTCGCCAATCGCAATTGCACCCGCAGGGTCATGCACCACGTCAAATAAACCCGCTGAATCACGACCGCCTGCAACTTTAGCGCCATTACCCACAAGCTTTAGACCCACCACAAAGCAATATAGCAATGTTGGCACACTGATGACACGTGCTGTAGTCAATAAAGTTGAAGGGCGATTTGCCTCTCCCTCTGAAGACAACGTACCCCAATCAGATGAACCATCATCTGAACCATTGGGTGTATTTCCCGGTATTTCATTATCGCGGAAGGTTAACTCAACCTCACCTGACACAACACCTTGCTCAATATCTCCTTGATTAGCATCCACTCCATTAAGTTCATTATATGAATCTTGCAACGCACCCTCATCTTTACCCTTCAATGTAATCTCCTTGATTTATAGATGACGAATATAAAAAATTCCGTTTAAAAACCGGCAACATCCTAGCAAAATAAAAAAAATTAAAATAGGTGATAAATATCCGCATTAATAGATCGAATATAACAAAAAAAAAGTCTGTTTCTTTATAAATCAATACTGAAATTAATGGACAAAGCCATCTATTTAATTGGCAAAAAAAAATCAAAATCAGCATGTTAATCCACAAAATAAATAAAAGATTAAGATAATATTATTTTTTACAATACTATTGTATCGCTACACTAAGGAACAAAAAAATACCTAACAACAATCAATATCAAAAGAGCTGTAAACCATCTTTTCGAATACAGAGAATGTCTCAATATCGCTCCATGTAAGATTGATCATGATAAACTATGCAAGAAGATATCCAAGAAACTAGCAATAGCTGAAGCGTATTTAATGGGTAAGCAAAAACACCACAAAGAGCAAGTAGCAGAAAATAATCAAATTAATTTCAATTACAGAAAAAATAGATACTTAAGCTTTGATCTTCTATGAACATAGATAAATAAGCTATATTTTGCAATATTATTAATAATGACCACACTCCAAACCATGCCTGTTAAATTATAGAAATAATATGCAAAAGGACAAACAAAAACTACAAGTAATATATTTAAATTTGTCTGTAATAGGAGGATTTTATGGTAACCATAGTAGAGAGGATCATACACACACAGTGATGGAATCACGGAAAAGACAGAACCTATGACATAAATATCGAGCTGACCTGCATGTTGCACATAATCATCACCAAATAAATGAAGTATTTGTTTTGAATAAGCTAGAATAATAATTGAAAAGACAGCTAGAAAGACGATCTGGATAAGATTGCATAGATTAAGATTTCTTTGATTGACTTTTGGATCGAGTTTAGCCGCAAGACGAGGCTTTATGATCGTTTTTACCATATTAACTATAGAGTAAACTAGACCTACAATAACAAGAAAAGAACTATAATATCCAACTTGTTTCTCACCATGCGAACCAATAATCTCTACAATCAATAAATCTAAAAACTGAAAAAGTTTTGTTGCTGAGTTATTCATTAAAAGTACCTTGCTATATCCTAGCCAATCTGAAGAATCCTCAGCCTTTAATAATTTCCTAGAACTAAGGAAATTTCTAATTCGATTTCGATAAAAAAATATAATTAACAGCATAGAGATCATGAAATAGAAGAGTGACGTGACTATCAATACTAAAGCTAAATCTAATACGTCGAGACCAATAGTGCTTTCAACATTAAAAAAGACAACAAATGAAAATAAAGCGATTAGATTAAATAATATATTAGAGATAATTGATGAAACTATAGTACTTCTCAATGCTAGAAAAATACTTCCGATCATCACGGCTAATGCGGCAGATGGTACTGCGAGCTGTGCATATACGGCCATATGATAGTTTTTTAGGTGATTAATATTGTAATGAATCATCAAGGCAATGATAAGTATCAATATTATACAAAGCGGAAAAAAAATCAGTATAGAATTCCTAATGATTTTCATATTCCAATGAAGGTAGCTCCCTGCTGAAGAGTCATCATTTTCAGATGCATATCTCGTAAAATACTTTGACACGGCCATATTAGTCCCAAATAACACGAAAGGTACTGTTACCCAAATAAATCGTATTGCGAGAGAGAAATCTCCATATAAGGCTGCGTCAATATGATTCGAAACGTAAGTATTGAACAGAAATTTGATTGCATAGGATAATAAACCAAAAGCGATCAAACCTAATATTCCATTAACCCTTAGAACGTCCGACCGCATGTAAATCTCCCTAAAAATCCTTTTTTTTTGCATTCCCCGGATGATTAATGCTTTACATCCCTAAATTTTTAAACCATATACGGAATATTGTTTTATATTTACAAAATGTCCTCGCAACGCATTATTACAAAATAACATACGAAGAAATAACACTGTATTTATTCGGTTAATAATACCTAACACTGAAAAAATAGTATGAGTATAAATAACCAAGAGTAAAACATAATGCCGCGAAAAAAATAGGTGTTACACATAAACCTGAGAACCGAGATATAAAATAATCTACTATCATCTTAGGAGAAGATTATAAATATTATGCCATTCAAGCTGAGTCACTTACCGCAACATAGCACCAACAAATCCTAAAAATAAAGGATGAGCATCACGAGGATTAGAAGTAAACTCTGGATGGAACTGACAGGCAATATACCAAGGATGATCTGGTATCTCGACTACCTCAACTAATTGCCCGTCAACTGATTGACCAGAAACACGCAATCCTGCTGCTTCTATGGATTCAACGTATGCTGGATTAACTTCATAACGATGACGATGTCGTTCAGTAATTTTTTCAGAACCATACAACTCAGCAGCCTTAGAACCTGGCTGCAGATGACACACTTGAGCGCCTAAACGCATTGTCCCACCAACATCTTGATCTTTATCACGCAGCTCCTTTTCACCGGATTGATTCACCCATTCATTAGCCATGGCAATCACAGGATGTAATACCTTTTCATCAAACTCGGTGCTATTCGCTTCTTTCATCGCTAGGCAATGACGTGCAAATTCAATCACCGCAATCTGTAAGCCTAAACAAATTCCTAAAAAGGGCACGTTATTTTCTCGTGCGTATTGCGCGGCCATCACCTTGCCTTCAACGCCACGCACACCAAAACCACCAGGAACTAAAATACCATCAGCATGCTCTAATAAAGTAACGCCCTCTTGCTCCAACGCTTCTGAATCAACATATTCTATATTCACCTTAGTTTGAGTATGAATACCGGCATGAATCAGGGCTTCATTCAGTGATTTATAAGCATCTGCATAATCAATGTATTTACCGACCATGATTAAAGTCACTGATTGCTTTGGATGCTTATGCCAGTCAACCACCTGCTGCCATGCTGATAAGTTAGCTGATGAACACTCTAACTGTAATTTCTTCCCTATACGTTCACCCATCCCTTGTTGCTGTAACAATAAGGGGATTTCATAAATGCTACTCACATCTTGCAAAGAAAAAACATCATCGATGGCGACATTGGTAAACAAGGCAATTTTCTTGCGGCATTCATCAGATAATTCATCTTGCGACCGACAGGCCAATATATCTGGCTGTATTCCGATTGAACGTAGCTCTTTAACAGAGTGTTGCGTAGGTTTAGTTTTAATCTCTCCAGATACCGCTATGTAGGGAACCAAGGTTAAATGTACAAATAATGTATGCTCCGCTCCGCGCTCAATGCGCAATTGGCGAATGGCTTCGAGATATGGCAGTGACTCAATATCACCGACTGTGCCACCAATTTCTATTAAAGCCACATCGGCACCTTCAGAACCCTCAGCAATCTTGGCTTTGATGGCATCCGTGATATGCGGAATCACTTGAACTGTCGCACCAAGATATTTCCCCTGACGCTCTTTGCGAATCACCTCAGCATACACTTGACCTGTCGTAAAATTATTCTTACGGGTCATTTTAGTACGAACAAACCGCTCATAGTGCCCTAAGTCTAAATCCGTTTCCGTACCATCTTCAGTAACAAAAACCTCACCATGCTGGAAAGGACTCATAGTCCCCGGATCAACGTTGATATAAGGATCCAACTTCATCATGGTAATGCGAAGATTTTGTGACTCCAGAATCGCCCCTAAGGACGCAGCAGTAATACCTTTTCCTAAAGAAGAAACCACACCACCAGTAATAAAAATGTA
>DCQA01000049.1:5578-5910 GCA_002323325.1 Coxiellaceae bacterium UBA1530
CCACACCACCAGTAATAAAAATGTATTTTGTCATAGGAATCCCGTTTCACTAATAATCAACTAAAAACGGGAGTCAATTATACTGAAAAAAACCAAGCAACCCAACTAGAATTAGATTTAAAAATCTTAAGATTTTATTATCTTAGCCAAGCTCTCGCGTCAACTACGTCTTGACTAATTTGCGTCACTAAAGCTTCTACCGAATCAAAATTTAATTCTTCGCGCAATTGATGTAAAAACTCGATCCGAAGATACTCACCATAAATTTCATGATTGAAATCTAGAATATAAACCTCTAACAACGGCTGCTTCACCTCAAAGACGGGGCGAAA
>DCQA01000049.1:6218-36624 GCA_002323325.1 Coxiellaceae bacterium UBA1530
TCACCTCAAAGACGGGGCGAAAACCAATACTAGCAACACCATTTGCAACGAAGCCAGGGCCATGCACACGCACAACAAACACACCCGTCATTGGAGGCAACATACGATATAAAGGTATGTTTGCTGTTGGGAATCCCCATGTACGACCGCGCTGGTCACCGCGAATTACCGGGCCATAAAGACTATAACAACGCCCAGTCAATTGCTGGACGGATTGCAGATCTCCCTTCTTAAGAAACTTACGTAATTGAGTACTACTCACCCGCATATCACCAACTGTCATAGGTGGAATTTGATGCACTTTAAAGTCATATTGCTCCCCTAAAGAATGCAATAACTCATAATCACCCTGACGCGAAGCACCGAATCGAAAATCATCACCAACAATGACAGCCTTTACATTCAAACGATCAACAAGAAACTGATTAACAAAATCAATCGCTGGCAAGGTAGCCATCGCATGATCAAATTTCAAGCACAGTAAGAAATCCAGGGCGTAAGGCTGAAGAGCCAACCACTTCTCACGGAGTCTCATTAATTTTACTTGGCTTTCCTGTCCCGCAAAGTAATCTTTTGGATGCGATTGAAAAGTCAGTAACACAGAGGGGACACGCAATTGCTTTGCTAGAGTAATGGTTTCCTGAAGTAATTGCTGATGCGCTAAGTGCAACCCATCAAAACTGCCCATGGTTAACACTGAACCCTGTTTAAAATACGATTGTGTTTTATAAGGAATATTTCGTAAAACTTTCACTCACTACCTACCCATCTCACATCTTGAAAACGTAATCCAGTTAACCACAATACACCGACATAAACTAATAACGATGATGCAATAACGAACATCAAATACAAACTTCGCTGTCCTATGCTCCCTATAACCCACTGTGAAAAATCACCAGCCAGACCTGTTGCCGTTAAACCTAATGCTAGGTTAGCAACCACACACCGAGTCAAAAATACCCGCCAACCTGGCTGAGGTTGATAAAGTCCTTGGCTTATCAACAACCTTAATAGGCATAAGCTATTGAAAAAAGAGGCCAATGAAGTGGCTAATGCTAACCCTGTATGGTGAAGCGGAATAATGAACACTAAGTTTAAAATCACGTTCACTAATAAAGCTGAGGCAGCAACTTTGACCGGAGTATGGATATTTTGCCGAGAGTAAAAAGCCGTCGCTAATACTTTTACCAACATGAAGGCAGGTAATCCAAAAGAAAAAGCCATCAAACTCATTGACGCCATTGAAACATCTTGTACAGTAAACTTCCCGTGTAATAGTAACGTTGCGAGAATAGGGGCTGACAAACAAGACAATCCCACGGCAGCAGGCACTCCTACCAAAGCCAGAGTTCGGAGAGACCAGTCCAGTGTTGCTGAATACGCCTGTTCTGATTGAGTCGTATAATGACGCGATAAATTTGGGAGCGATACTGTCGCCAAAGCAACGCCAATCACACCTAAAGGAAGAAAAGTCAATCGGTCAGAATAGTAGAGCCATGAAATACTACCTGAAGGAAGAAAAGAAGCGAAGAAACCATCAATTAATAAGCCCAATTGCGCCACTGACACACCAAATAATGCAGGCACCATTTTTTTTAACACTCGCCAAACAGCGGCATCTCGCCAATCAAAACGAAGCTTTGGAAATAATCCTGCACGATACAGCGCGGACCACTGTAATCCACATTGCAGCACCCCCCCCATAATGACACCACAAGCAAGGATATAAATAGGCTGATGAAAATAATTAACGCCAAACATTGCGGCTGCAATCATTGCAACATTCAATAAGACTGGTGACAATGCAGGAATTGCAAAACGCTGCCAAGCATTCAGAACGGCTCCAGCAAAAGCGGCCATAGAAATTAAAAGTAGGTAGGGAAAAGTGATATAGAGGAGGTGCTTAGAGAGCTCATAACGCACCGGGTGATGCAAAAAACCTGGCGCAAAAATGACCACCAGCAATGGGACACCAATCTCGGCCAATACTACGATGACCAGTAATGAAGCCAGCAAAGCGCCCGCAACTTTTCCCACAAAAGCACTAACATCAGCCTGAGATTGCTGTGTTTTGTACTCAGTCAAAATAGGAACAAACGCCTGAGAAAATGCCCCTTCAGCAAATAACCTTCTGAAAAAGTTAGGTATTTTGAATGCAATTACAAATGCATCAAAAGCTGGCCCTGCGCCAAAAAAACCGGCTAAAGCAACATCACGCACAAAGCCTAAAATCCGCGATACCATTGTCATTCCAGCTACAACACCGGTAGATTTAACTAATTTTTTACTCATAGAAGTTGAAATCCTGACAGAGGGCACGAAACAAGCTCGAGAATAGGCTCATTATGCTATCTAAGTCAAAGACACAAGACAAGCAGTCCACACACCAATTGACAAACACGGGAAAACCAGGCATATTGCCTGGCTTGAAATCAACTACTAACATTAAGGGAGCACTACGTGGCCAATTCCCCGCAAGCTAAAAAACGAGCACGCCAAGCTGACAAACGCCGTGAGCATAACACCGCACAACGTACTAAGATGCGCACCTATCTTAAGAAGGCTGCTCATGCAATCACAACCAAAGATCAAACTACTGCGCCTACAGCCTGTGCAGATGCCATCAAGACATTGGATATGGCCGCCAGCCATAACATTATTCACCGCAATAAGGCGGCGCGTCTTAAGAGTCGTTTAGTGGCCAAACTAAAGCTGCTAACAGAAGCTTAATCTCCATATCTCGGTCTATCCGCATATCAATCACTGCCATATCTGCTTTCAGACATCGCAGTGATTTTTTTTATCTTAATCATTCTCGCCATTGCTATAATGTGCTGCAACAGCTTGACACAATGTATCACAACCCTCACCCGAAACTCCCGAAATCATAAAAATTGGACCGGTCCAATTTAAAGCAGAAACCACTTCAGCGCACTTAGCTTCACGCTCATCCTGGGGAATCGTGTCGATCTTATTAAGCACCAACCAACGTTGCTTTTCTCCCAATTCTGCATCATGGGTTACTAATTCATTTATAATGGTATTGACTGCCTCTACGGGATCATCCGCCATTGGACTAATATCCACCAAATGTAACAACAGACAAGTTCGACTTAAGTGCTTCAAAAAACGCACACCCAAACCAATACCTTCGCTAGCACCCTCTACCAAACCTGGAATATCTGCGATGACAAAACTACTCTCATGCCCTAGTCGAACCACACCCAAATTTGGATACAGTGTTGTAAATGGATAATCTGCAATTTTTGGACGCGCATTAGACACTTGACTGATGAATGTTGACTTACCGGCATTAGGTAAACCCAATAATCCAACATCAGCTAACACCTTCATTTCTAACTTCAGATTACGGGATTCTCCTGGTGAGCCCTTGGTCGTTTGTCTCGGTGCACGATTGACGCTACTCTTAAATCGCGTATTACCCAATCCATGAAACCCCCCTTGAGCGACACGCACACGTTGATTAGGATCCGATAAATCAGCTATGCACTCTCCGGTGTCTGCATCATAGATAACGGTACCCATTGGAACGTGCAATATCAGATCGTCTGCGCCTTTACCAGTTCGCTCACGCCCCATTCCAGGCTGGCCATTTTTAGCCCTAAATAAACGACTATAGCGATAATCAATTAGAGTATTAATATCTTCCGATGCTTCGAGAAAAACACTGCCACCATCACCACCATCGCCACCGTCTGGACCACCCCGAGGAATGAACTTCTCACGACGAAAACTCAAACAGCCGGCACCGCCGTTACCTGCCTCAACACGAATTAAAGCTTCATCAACAAACTTCATACACCCCCCCAAACTTTAAAAGTAGACCCGTCTCTTGGAATAGATAAAAAAAAGCCTCATCGAATGACGAGGCTTTTTTTAAATAATCGATAAAAGAAACTAGGCAGCGTTGACTGCTTCAACAGAAACTGTACGACGACGCTTAGGACCTTTAACAGAAAAAACCACCTTGCCTGGAATCAGTGCGAATAACGTATGATCACGCCCCATTCCAACACCTACGCCTGCATGCCAGTGAGTGCCACGTTGACGTGCGATAATATTTCCAGCAATGACAGACTCACCACCAAAATGTTTAACTCCTAAATACTTAGGATTCGAATCACGACCGTTACGAGTACTACCACCCGCTTTCTTATGAGCCATACTTTACCCCTTTATAAAAAAATACTTAAACCTTATTGTTCAGTTAAGCAGCAACACTGATGCCGACAACTTTCACCGCTGTGTAATACTGACGATGCCCCATTTGCTTCATATGGTGCTTACGACGTTTGAACTTTATGATATGCACTTTCTTAGCACGATCTTGTGCAACCACCTCAACAGTCACAGTTGCTCCTGAGACGTGTGGGGCTCCAACATGTTGCGTTTCGCCGTCGGAAACTAATAATACTTCTGGTAGCTCTATTTGCTCACCCACTTGTGCAGCACACTTTTCTAATCGAATCACATCACCTTCAGCGACTTGATACTGCTTCCCACCATTGGCAATTACTGCGTACATAAGCCTTCCTCATCACGTTCTGACTATTAAGTCGCAGGATTGTACGGAATCTTATCGCCGCAATCAAGCTATTATCGCGTTAATCTGCGCAACGACTCAAGCTTAAATGGAACACGCCTTTCTTGACAGCAGACACCGATACTCCTAGGATTGTCGGATGAACACAGCTGCTATCAAAAAATGTCCAACTTTAGCTGAAATAACAGCACATTGCGTTAGCGAACTCAGACAGCTTGATCAACTCATCGTCCAACAAATGACTTCTTCCATTCCCCTCATTCAAGAAGTGGCTAGACATATCCTGAGAGGGAGCGCTAAACGCTTACGACCACTGCTTGTCATACTAAGCGCACACACAGCCCATCCCTCACCTCCTAAAGATTACCTGTTACTGGCTGCGATTATTGAGTTTGTGCATACAGCAACACTCTTGCATGATGATGTCGTTGATGAGTCTGATCAGCGTCGCGGCCATCAAACAGCCAATACCGTTTGGGGAAACTCTGCCAGTGTCTTAGTGGGAGACTTCCTGTATTCACGAGCCTTTCAAATGCTCACTGAAATTAACGACAATGATATAATGCGCATCTTAGCAGACGCCACGAACACCCTAGCTGAAGGAGAGGTCCTTCAACTGATGAATCGTCAGGACACCTCACTGACTGAAGAGACTTATTTGGATGTCATCTATCGAAAAACAGCGAAATTATTCGAATCTTCTGCCGAAATAGTGGCAGTTGGAACTCCGCATCAATCAGCATTAGCGGAATATGGAAAGCACGTAGGCCTCTGCTTTCAAATTGTTGATGATATTTTGGATTACACCGGATCTAGTGCTGACATAGGAAAAAATGTTGGGGATGATCTTGCTGAAGGAAAAATAACATTACCACTCATCTATGCCTTAGAAACTGCTGATTTGAAGCAGCAGCAGACAATTCAACAAGCTATCAACAACCCCTCACCAAAGATACTTCCGGATATTATGACGTTTATACAAAAATCAGATGCCATTCAACGCTGTCATGAGCAAGCTGAACGACACTGCCAGAAAGCTATCAACGCCATTCATACCATTCCAGAATCAATATACAAGCAATCTATGTTGGATTTAGTCGAATTTGCTCTACTACGACATTTTTAAACCCCCGTTTTTTTACAAATCTTTACACCTCTAATACAGTCAAACTATAATTGAGACAAAATTTGTACTCAAAGGATTGGCTATGTCACGATTTATTGTATTATTCCTAGTATTTTGCTTATTTAGTGTTGGAGTACTGATCTGCATTCATAGAGGACATGGGTATCTATTCACTGCCTCGATGGGTTTCCTTATCCTTCTTGGCCTGTATGATCACTTCTTGTCATCAAAAAATATACTTAGACTCTACCCAATTACAGGGCATCTGCGTTATATTTTCGAATCTATTCGTCCCGAAATACAACAGTACTTTGTTGAAAGCAATTCCAATGGCCAGCCTTACGACCGAGAAATACGCTCACTGGTTTACCGTCGCGCAAAAAATGTCACTGACACACATCCGTTCGGAACAGAGAGGAACATCAAAGACCCTCACTACACATACACTCAACATTCTTTGCAGGTTGCTCCGATCTCTAAAAATGCTGATAGGGTTTTATTCGGAAATGAGCAATGCCAACAACCCTATCATTCATCCATCATTAATATTTCAGCTATGAGCTATGGATCATTAAGCGCTAAAGCCATACGTACACTTAATCGTGGCGCAAGACTCGCAGGAATGTCGCATAACACCGGTGAAGGTGGATTGAGCAATCATCACCTGATAGAAGGTGGAGACTTAATTTGGCAACTGGGTACGGCTTATTTTGGAACGCGCGATAAAAACGGTTATTTTGACCCAAAGACTTTTCAAAAAAAATCTCAACGACCGTCTATTAAGATGATTGAAATTAAACTCTCTCAAGGTGCCAAACCCTCTCATGGAGGCGTACTCCCTGCTGCCAAAATCACCAAAGAAATTGCTGAGATACGTGGTATTGAGAGAGGGCAAGACTGTATATCACCACCCACACATACCGCGTTCTCGACACCGATTGAAATGATGCAATTTATTCAACAGCTTCGAGAACTTTCTAACGGAAAGCCGGTAGGGTTTAAAATATGTATTGGCTATCGACGTCAATTTATGTCGATCTGTAAAGCCATGCTTGAAACAAATATTTTCCCTGATTTCATTACTGTTGATGGCGCGGAAGGGGGGACCGGTGCAGCGCCAGTAGAATTCACTAATTACATGGGCATGCCCGGTGATGAAGCTGTGGCTTTTGTGCATAACACCCTTGTCGGGGCTAATATCAGACAACACGTAAAGATAATCAGTAGTGCAAAGGTTGTTTCTGGGTTTGATATGATTCGCAGAATTGCCCTGGGTGCTGACGCCTGCAACCTTGCCAGACCCATGCTATTTGCTATTGGCTGTGTGCAATCTGTCTCTTGTAATACTAACAAATGTCCAACAGGCGTTGCCACGACTAAAAAATCCCGCGCCTATGCCATAAAGCTTAAAAGAAAGTCTCAACAGGTGGCCAACTTTCATCGAAATACTATTCATAGCTTTCTTGAAATGTTGGGTGCTATGGGAGTCCATCACCCAGAGGAGCTCAATGCACACTTAATTCACATTCGTGAACCCAACGGGAAGTCTACAACCTGTGATTATTTTTATAACTTCATTGAGCCAGGAAATTTTCTGTCTAAAGATATACACCCTTTTTACAAAGAATATTGGGAAAAATCAGATGCCTCTAGCTTCGCTTAGTGAATACTGGGCATTTCCTTTATCGACATGCGCTGTGCTAATATGTTGATCGCGATTTATAGACTAAAAAGGATATTCACATGAACATGTTGCTCGCATACCTCTTTTTTCTTGCTAAAGTAGCCACACTCGTCATTGCTATTGTCATCACGCTAGCAAGCATCTTTGCCATCTCTAGTAAAGGCAAAAAAAAATCCTTTGGAAAAATCACAATCAAAAAACTCAATACGCAGTTTAAAGAGACCAAAGATCTCATCGCAGAAAACACGTTATCAAAAAAAGCACTCAAACAACTTAAAAAGAACTCTACACAAAAGAAGAGAAAAAAAAATCATGCGTCGTCGGATAAATCAAGACTTTTCATTGTCAATTTTAATGGCGATCTCAATGCTAATGAAACCACTAGCTTAAGAGAAATTATCACTGCCATCATCCTGAGTGCCAAAACTGATGATCGAGTGCTCATCAAATTAGACAGTGGTGGTGGGCTTGTAAACAGCTATGGATTAGCTAGCTCTCAAATACAACGATTACGTGAAGCTAATATTCACACCACAGTTGCCGTCGATAAAGTTGCTGCAAGTGGTGGCTACATGATGGCCTCTGTAGCTGACCGCATCATAGCTGCTCCTTTTGCCATTATTGGTTCAATTGGTGTACTTGCACAAATCCCTAACTTTCACCGTTTCCTAGACAAACAGTCCATTGATTTTGAGCAAGTCAGTGCTGGACAATATAAGAGGACATTAAGCTTTTTTGGAAAAAATACCAAAGAAGGGCGCATCAAGCTACAAGAGGAACTCGAAGAAACACATCAATTGTTTCAAACGCATATTAGTCAGTACCGTCCGCAACTGGACTTAAACACAGTAGCTACTGGTGAACATTGGTATGGCACACAAGCAATCGATCTTCAATTAATTGACCAAATAAAAACCAGCGATGACTTTATCCTCGAAGCTCACGAACAATTCGACCTATTTGAACTCCACTATGAACTAAGAAAGTCGTTTCTTCAGCGGTTAATGCAAGGACCTCAAAACGCTCTACAACTTTTCATGCAGCTACGAGGCCAGCCTGGTCAAGATTATATCAACTATTAGGCATGGCAATTTAATACAAGAGTCGATAGTATTAAAAATCCTAAGTGTTAACTAAGGATTGCGTATATGCACAATTCCTCTCTGCCCATTGATTGGAACAACTGCTTGCAGCGGTGTAATAACAACGCTGCTCTAGCACGTGACTTACTAGACATGCTTGCAAAAGAACTACCACGCAATAAAGCAGCTATTCTTAAAGCCCATAAAAATCGCTCTATTACCGAGATGCAGCAAAATATTCATAAGTTACACGGTGCTTGTGCCTGCTGTGGAGCCAATACACTGCAAGAACTGCTCGCTAAGATAGAACAAGAACTACAGAACAAACCCTCCCCTCTAAGTCAAGGCACACTTCAATCTCTGATTCAGGAAATTGATAGAACAACCGAGGCTATCCTTAAAGGCACCTATCTACCGACCACCTAGTACCCACAGGCGACATCACTAGCGATCTCAGCCGTTTATGTTTATACTTCAATCACTCAATGCAAGCGATATTCCACTATGCACAACCACAATGTTGATGATACAGAAATAAAAAAATTCACCAATGAAAATGCACAATGGTGGGACCAAGCCGGCCCCATGGAAATGTTGCATAAAATGAATCCTCTTCGTCTCGAATACATACTCTCTCGAACACCACTAAAGGCGATGGAAGTTGCAGATATCGGTTGTGGTGGTGGTATTCTGTCAGAGGCACTAGCGAATGAAAATGCTTTTGTAACAGCCATTGATATGAATCACTCTGCTATTCAAGTGGCCAGTGAACATGCAAAAAATCAAGGTCTGCAAATTAACTATCACCAGATGACAGCCGAAGCACTGGCCGAAGAAAAACCTGATTTTTTTGATGTCATCACCTGTCTTGAAATGCTTGAACATGTTCCTAATCCTGAAGCTGTCATAAAAGCTTGTGCTTCTGCGCTTAAACCTGGTGGTAAAATTTTCTTTTCAACGATCAACCGAACACCACAAGCATTTCTTGGCGCCATATTGGGAGCAGAGTATATTTTACAGTTGCTACCTAAAGGAACCCATGAATTTAAGAAATTTATTCGTCCATCTGAATTATTTGCTTGGGCAAACAAACATGATCTATCTTTTCAACATATCCAAGGAGTTTCTTTTAACCCATTAACAAAAACCATGAAACTCACAGACTCTATTCATACTAATTACATAACTTGCTACCAAAAAACTTAATCCGATGATCAATAACACCCTAAAACCTATTTTCTTTGATCTTGACGGCACGTTATTGAATACCGCACCTGATATTTCTAATGCTATGAAAAAAACTTTGCAAGAACGCGGATTGCCTATGCATCAAGATATTGATCAGCATTATCATTTATTTGGCTCAAGCTGTGAGCTGCTCGCATCATTACTCAATTTGTCGATGAAAGATCCAGATTTTCTCAGCATACGCGAACAGTTCTTTTCTCATTATCTCGATCGCATTGCAGAAAAAACACACTATTATCCCTACATTGAAAAGACGCTTGAACTTCTCATTGAACACTCCATACATTGGGGAATCATTACCAACAAACCAAGCGTCTTAACACATAAGGTAGTAGATGCATTTCCTTTACTACAAAAAGCTCATATTTGTTTATCTGGCGATAGCCTACCCAACCCTAAACCTTCCCCAGAACCTTTGTTGCATGCTTGTAAAACTTTAACTTTACAGCCCTCACAATGTAGTTACGTGGGTGACACTTATACGGATTGCCTAGCAGCACAACGAGCTGGGATGAAGAGCATTGCCGTACTGTATGGATACAACAAACCAACTGACAACCCAGCAGACTGGAACGCTGATTATTACTTCAATAGCAGCAAATCTCTCTTTGATTGGATCCAATCTCAACTGAATCAAGATGTTAAGGACTATACACATGAGCTCACCCATTAAAAAAATACTGGTTTTATCCTCTGGCGGTGACGCCCCGGGCATGAATGCCGCTATTCGAGCCGTGGTTCGATCAGCCTTACATCGTGGTATTGAAGTCTATGGTTGCGAGCGTGGCTTTGCGGGTTTAAATGACCAGCAACTTTTCGAATTCACCACTAACTCGGTAGCGAATATTATTCAACGAGGCGGTACCATTCTTAAAACAGCTCGTTATCCTGAATTCAAAAGTACAAACATACAGCAACGTGCTCGAGATTTTTTAAAACAACAATCCATTGATGGCTTAGTTGTACTGGGAGGAAATGGGAGTTTTCAAGGCGCCTACCATCTAGCCAAAGATAATGATCTAAAAGTCATAGGCATACCTTGCACCATCGACTGTGATATTGTAGGAACAGAGTACTGTATCGGCTTTGATACGGCATGTAATACTGCCATCCGTGCTATTGACAATATTAGGGACACCGCTCAAAGCCATGATAGAAACTTTATTATTGAAGTAATGGGTAAAAACTCTGGCTTTCTTGCAACGCATGTCGGGATTGCTACAGGTGCTGAACTGATTTTAATTCCAGAAGAGCAACTGACCATGCAAGGTATCTGCCAATCGCTTCAAAAAACTCGCGAAAAACTCACCCACTTGATTGTCGCTGCAGAAGCTGACAAACCTGGACGTAGTTTTGATCTCGCCAAAGCTATCGAGGCTCAGTGCAACATGAGTTATAAAGTCTGCGTTTTAGGGCATATACAGCGAGGCGGCTCTCCAACAGGCAGGGATCGTGTCATCGCCTCATTGATGGGGGCTGAAGCCGTTGAGTTATTACTGCAACATAAAAGCAACCGAATGGTAGCTTTTAATAACAATCAACTCACCGACACCGAATTCCCAGATCCCGATCAAGCAACTCGAGCCTTTGACCAGCAGAAAGCCTTAGCCATCAATACCAGTATTTGTCACTAGGTTTTTGTGCAAAAGACTGGATTGCCCTATTACCTAAGCACTACTGAACCTCAAACTCGAGCATGTAGGCAGCACCGATATTTCATAAAAAAATCAATACAATCATCACCTTAATGATTTTTTTCAGCGAAAGTAAAATTTTCTACTATAACAAGCCTGTACATTACATTATGAGGAGAAAAATCATGTCTACTGAAATAAACACTATTTTAAAAACTATAAAAGAGGAAGAGATTCATCAAGCACAACAGAATTCACGAGAAATATCGTCTCATACTACTAGTGTGGGGTGGACCGGGGGGCCTGATTGTTGAGCCTGATAAAATAATAAACTGTAAGGTAATATCATGAGGCTTTTTTCCACAAATGATATTTTAAGAAATATAACAAAGCTATCTTTTCCATATCTGAAAAAAAGTGACGATTATAATGATCATCTTTTGCGTGATGCGTACTTCAAATACCTTACCCAGCTGGGGTTTTTCTCTTACCCCAGCACTGACTTACCGCTCTTCATTAATTATACGCCTGTAGGTATCGAGGACTATTTTGTTAACTTTGGTAAAGAAAACTCTCAACAAGAAGTTAATGATATTACATGGCCATACAAAAATCCGAAGGTAAGACTTCACGCAATTCATCAAGCCTATGATAGCCTAAAGAAACACGATAACGAATTCACCAGATTATTTGATATCCTGATTTATGCGGTGTTCTCTGATACAAACGGTCTTTATGGTGGAAATTCCAGCAACCCGAAATACCCTGGATTCATAGGTATCCATCAGGACTTATTAGGCAATAACATAGGTTTACAAGAAGTATTAATTCATGAATTCACACACACTGCCTTTTTTATTGATGAACATGTTCATGGTTATTTCACTGACTACGACATAGCTAAAAAAGAAAGAATCACCTCTGGCATGAGAGGCGTACCCATTCCATTAGATCGAGCTTTACACAGCGTTATTGTCGCATGTGAAATTTTATTAGCCAGAGATGAGTTATTTTCACATCAACAGGACTCTCTCGCTCACCCCATGTCAGATGTCATCATTCCAAAATCGAAGCATACGATCGATTTATTACGCACACATCACAACAAAACTGGTATTTTTAAAAAACGTCCGTTAGAAATATTAGACCGCTGCGTTCACACACTGAATCAATACTAGACTTGATTTTTTAGATAACAACTACGCAATTTAAACACGGCATTGTGTCACATTCTAGCCGCATCAATTTCCGATAATATTTCAGCCTGACTTGATAGCAAACACACTCACAAACTCTTATGTGCCACTTCATAGACATCACTCGACAAGCCTGAAGTATTGGCAACACGTTCGAGTTGCGAACGCATCAACTGACCACGAGCATCTGTAAGCTGACGCCAATTCATCAACCCCCTCACAATACGTCCAGCTACGAGAGAATTGATAGAATCTAACGCTAATACTTGATCCGCGATAAAAGCATAGCCCTGACCATCTACGGGGCTATGGAAACCAACGGGGTTTCCAGCATAACCACGAATCAAGGCATACACATTATTGGGATTACTTAAATGAAAGGCCTGATGTTGCATTAACTCGCGGACTTGCTCTAAACAATGCGGCAAAGTGGTAGACGCATGCAAGCCTAACCATTTGTTGATAACCAGAGGCTCGTGTTGCCATTGTTCATAGAAGGTATCTAAAGCTTTATCACGCAAATCCGTCTGTTGATGATTTAATGCCTGTAAAGCCGCCATGGTATCTGTCATGTTATCGGCTTGCTCATATTGATCAAAGGCACGCTTTAGATGTGATACCTTCTTTGTTTTAACTAAATAAGCTAAACAGGTGTTCATCCAAGAACGTCGAGCATAGTCTTGGGCATTGAATTGATAAGGCTCTGTGGATTGAGATTGATGATAAGCTTGTAATAAGACGTCTTCATAAACATCTGCCACCACTCGCTCAGCAAACTGACGCGCTTCATGCCACGACAAAACATCTATCGTAGAGTCCGTTTGCATAAGATAAGTCATGGAAGGAAAAGCCAGCAGTTGTGCTGCCATCATAGGGTCTTCATCAGCACGCTCTATCACTTGACCTAACGCGTGAGTCAATGCGGGCTCCATGACTAGCGTTTGTTGCGACTCATATTGTTGCGCAATGACCGTCAGTGCCGAAGTCATTAATGTTTGACCAGCATCCCAACGCGCAACAGGATCGGAATCATGCTGGATCAAGGTAGACAGCTCATTCACCGTGTAATCATAATGCACTTTTACAGGTGCTGAAAACTCGCGCAATAGCGAGGGCACTGGCTGAGATGACACGCCCTCAATCGTAAACGATTGTTCAGGCTGAGTAACATCTAACACTAACGTTTCTGATGACTCATTACTCGCATCCAGTGACAACTCAATTGGCTGACCTGTATGATCAACAGCTCCTATGGCAAGTGGCAAATGAAAGGGTTTCTTATCAGTTTGACCTGGCGTCGCTGGACATTGCTGCTTAACATGTAGCGTCCAAGTGTGATCATCGACTGAATAATCTTGGGAGATTGTTAACTCGGGGGTACCGGCTTGATCATACCAGCGTTTAAATTGTGTTAGATCACGACCTGACACTTCTTCCATCACCGCAATAAAATCTTCTGTGGTAACAGCCTGTCCATCAAAGCGAGAAAAATACAGGTCCATGCCTTGCTGAAAAACCGTTTTTCCTAGAAATGTTTCAACCATACGGATCACTTCAGCACCTTTTTGATAAACGGTTGATGTGTAGAAGTTATTAATTTCAATATACGAAGCTGAACGAATGGGATGAGCCATCGGACCTGCATCTTCAGCAAACTGTGCATTTCGCATACTTTGCACTTGCTGCAAACGCATCATGGATGCCGAACACATGTCCATGGAAAAACCGTGCTCTCGAAAGACCGTTAAGCCCTCTTTTAAGGTTAATTGAAACCAATCACGACACGTCACCCGATTACCGGACCAGTTATGAAAATATTCATGACCAACCACCGCCTCAATCCAAGCATAATCTCTGTCGGTTGCGGTATCGGGCTTAGCCAATACAGCAGAGGTATTAAAGACATTAAGTCCTTTATTTTCCATCGCCCCCATGGTGAAGTCACTCACTGCAACCACCATGTAGATATCCAGATCATACTCGCGACGATAGACCTCTTCATCCCAACGCATCGCGCGCTTCAAAGCATCCAGTGCAAAATAACCTTGCTCTCTAAACCCTTTCTCAAGATAAAAGCGCAACTCCACTGAACGACCTGAGCAGGTGATAAACGTATCTTCAATGAGATCAAAATCCCCAGCAACCAAAGCAAACAAGTAACAAGGTTTCAGTGAAGGATCTTGCCACACCACTTCATGACGACCATTAGGCAACTGACGCTCTGCTAAACAATTCCCATTGGATAACAACATGGGATAGCGTGCTTGATCAGCTTCAATCGTGACACGATAACGAGACATCACATCGGGTCGATCTAAGAAATACGTGATACGTCGAAACCCTTCGGCCTCACATTGCGTGCAAAAATTACCACTTGATTGATACAAGCCCATTAATAACGTATTCGTTTCAGGATGAATCACCACTGTGGTTGTCAGTTGACACTGTGAAGGTAAGTCGTGCAATAAGATTCCATATTCACTGACGGTATAAGCATCTTTAGGTAAAGGAGCGCCATCACACTCAATGGCTTCTAGCAAGAGGTCTTCACCATTTAAAAATAGTTCACTACAAGACTCGGCTGTTGGATTAGTACGTAATGATAGCGAACTGACTACACGGGTATGATCTTCGTGGAGATCAACATGAAGATCAACACTATCGATTAAGAAATTTGCTGGCTGATAATCTTTAAGATAAATGATAGTGTTATTTGACTGGTTACTACTCATGAAAACTCACTTAACTATTGCGTTTAATCACAGAGCAACATAGTAACTTAATCGACTAGGCATTACTATGAGAGGCCGCCGGCTCACGAGAAACACACCTAAGAATAACATAACCCAACAACCCAGATATCAGTGAGCCACCGATCACACCAACTCGGACTAATGCCTCATAAGACTCGCTAAATGAATCAAAAGCTAAACTACCGATGAATAAGCTCATGGTAAAACCAACACCACACAGCAAGCTCACTCCATACAAACTAGACATCTTCACACCTGTGGGAAGTCGCGCCACACCACATTTAATAGCCAGCCATGCAAATCCTGTGATACCAATTTGCTTACCAATGAATAAACCGACAAAAATCCCTAACGGTATAGCAGACAAGACTTGAGTCAATGGTAATTCTGAAAAGTTAATACCTGCGTTAGTAAAAGCAAATAATGGTAACACCAAGAAGGCTACCCAGGGGTTAAGTGCATGCTCTAAACGGTGTAATGGCGATATTCGGTGCGTATTATGATGATTTAAAGGGATCGTAAATGCTAGCAATATACCCGCCAAAGTTGCATGCACTCCAGAGCGTAACAAACAAAACCAAAGTATAGCACCGATGATGAGATACAAAGAGAGTGCGTGTATGCGAAGTCGATTTAATACGATCAACACGCCGAACATGACAGCAACACCTGCGAGCAAATAGACATGCACATGGGGTGTATAAAAAATAGCGATGATAATAATCGCACCCATATCATCAAAAATTGCCAAGGCCATTAAAAAGACCTTTAAAGACAGAGGCACCCGTCGGCCAAGTAATGATAAAATACCCAAAGAAAAAGCAATATCTGTTGCAGTGGGTATAGCCCAACCTCGCAAAGCCGTGCTATCTGTATGATTCATGATCCAATACAACATGCCCGGGACGACCATCCCACCAATAGCTGCAATACCAGGTAGCGATGCTTGAGATAATGAACTCAGCTCGCCCTCAAATAATTCTCTCTTAATTTCCAAACCCACTAGCAAAAAAAAGATAGTCATCAAGCCATCATTCACCCAATGATGTATCGATTTAGACAAAACGACCACATGCAAATGTAGCGTCCACACGTGATGCAAAATATCGTGATAATAATGCGCCCAAGACGAGTTATCCACAATGATGGCTAAAACTGCTGCCAGGAAAAGACAAAATCCAGCTGTAGTTTCTGAAACGATGAACTCTCTTAACATCTTAATGCGCATGCACGGTCCTTATTATTATGCTGCTTGATACGGTAAAACTTGTCACTGATTATTACAAATCAAACAACAAAGCGAAAGCACTGAGAACCTACAGAGAGTTTTTATCCAACAATGCGACAATCCCTTGTAAGACTAAATCCTGCATGGTCTCATCAAATATTTTCTCTTGCTCAAACAAACCGACAAAACCACCTGTTCCGACAATGGTCACAGACTCATTAAGAAAGACCTCGTTATGCACTCTAGAGACTATTCCCGAGATCATTTCTAAGTGGCCAAAAAATAAACCTGATTGAATGTTTTCTTCAGTATTTGTGCCCATGACACTAGAGCAAGGGACAATATTAGCTGCGGGTAATAGTGCAGCATGTTGCTGCAATGCACTCATACTTAATCTCAGCCCAGCAGTAATTGGACCCGCATAATAGTCTTTCTCTTTTGAAATAGCACAGAATGTTGTAGCTGTCCCCAGGTCAATGACGATTAAATTCTTATTAGGTAGTCTTTGTAGAGCACCTACAGCACTTGCGATACGATCAGCACCAACCTCCTGGGGATGCTTGACGCGAATATTCAATCCTGTTTTCACTCCGGCTTTTACAACAAAGACCGACTGATTAAAATACTTTTGACATGCGGAAAGAATCGAATAATCTAAAGAAGGAACGACTGAGCATAATCCGATACGCTTAACCGCTTTAGGATCTAAATCACGTTCTCTTAAAGCTTGCAGTAAAAATAAACCTAGCTGATCTGAAGTAACTAAAGTCTGAATCGTTGGATAGCGAAAAGTAGCTTGTAACTCTCCAAACAAATAGACTCCTGCAACCACATGACTGTTACCAACATCCAAACATAAATCCATCTTACACCTCAATTGCTTCGTCAATTTGATTATGTTGCTTTAAATGAATAACCCTAGGTTGAAATGGCTTCACTGATACATCAACCTGAGCATAGGCAATGATAAAAATTGGATCGCCGTGCTCAACGCAACGGGCAGCAGGTCCATTCAACCCAATCACCCCACTGTATGCCTCACCTGGAATAACATAAGTCACAAGACGCTCACCGTTATTCAGATTCACAATATGAACTTGCTCATTATCAACCAAGCCAGCAGCTTGCATTAAATGCCTATCTATAGTTATGCTACCGACATAATGCAACTCCTTTTGTGTCACCGTGGCATAAGCTATTTTTGACTTTAAAACGTTGATTAACATCAAAAGACTCCTTAATTTACTAAAACAGGTTGATAGCCGATAGCTATGTTATCGATTAGACGAACAGAGCCAATCCTTACAGCAATAAAACGACGTCCATGCCAGTCAGTCACATAATCCACTTTAACTCCCATCTCCTCCAAATCCTTTTTAACGGAAATAGATGAAGACATGCTATGGAAGCGAGCAACGAACTTATGAGCAAGCTCGAGCTCTTGTTCTGTTAAACGTGCATTGCGCGAACTGAGCGCTAACCCTTTTTCGTCACGTAGAAATGGGCATGCTATGATCTGCGTCTCTAAAAAAAACGCCTCCACCATACCTTGTACAAGTTGTAATTGCTGATAATCTTTTTCACTAAAATAAGCTCGAGTAGCACAAGACAGCAATAACACTTTCATGACAATGGTTAGCACACCCTTAAAGTGTCCTGGGCGATGCTGACCTTCCATCAGATGACTTAATGCCGATTCATCCACACAATAATGCGCATTGTCAGGATATATTGCCGACTCCTCGGGCATAAAGACTGCAGAAACATTCAAAGACCTCAGCAGACATATGTCATCTTCAACAGTACGAGGGTAACTCTCATAATCCGATGCTTGATTAAATTGTGTAGGATTCACAAAAATGCTAACAATAGTCACCGAATTCTCTACTAACGATCGTTGAACTAATGAAGCATGACCTTTGTGTAAGTTACCCATGGTCATGACCAAGCCTATTGATGATCCTTTGGCAAGACAACTCTCTCGATACTGTCGAAGGGCTTCAGGTGTTTTTAGGATGATCACTGTTCACTCTCCGACAATGCGATGGATTGCTTGAATGTGTGTTGCCCAAGTATCGGAAAGCTTCGAGATTTTACCTCATTATCATAATCCACCAACGCATCTTGAATCAGGCTTGCACCATCAACGTACTGCTTAACAAATTTCGGTGAAAAAGCACTGTTCATTCCCAATAAATCTTGTAACACTAAAATTTGCCCAGAAGTATCCGGACCTGCACCGATACCAATGGTCGGAATACGTAACGACTCTGTAACGGTCAGAGCAAGCTCAGCTGGTACACACTCTAGGACAAGTGAAAAACATCCTGCTTGTTGTAGATCTTGTGCATCACGCTGTAACTGTTCGGCAGCCTCCATGGTTTTTCCTTGCACCTTGAAACCACCCAACTGATGGACTAACTGCGGGGTTAAACCAATGTGCCCCATCACTGGTACACCTGACTCGACACAATGCTTGATGAACTCCAAGTTACCTGACGCGCCCTCCAATTTGACGGCATGAGCGCCTGCTTGCATCAGACGGGCCACAGCCTGCATTCCTACTTGAATACCTTGCCGATAAGATAGGAATGGTAGATCAGCGATCACCATTTTATTAGATAGGCCTTTTACCACCGCAGCAGTATGCCAGGTCATTTGTTCGATCGTGATCGGCAATGTGGTATCGTGTCCGTGCATGACCATGGCTGCACTATCACCGACTAACACGGCATCGATGGGGGTGCCATTCACTAACACTGCCATCGTATAATCATAACAAGTGACCATGCTAATTTTTGACTTGGCGTGATAGCGCGCATAAATGTTGTTGACTGTCATGATCACCACCTGTTACCAATTTTAAAAAAATAACAACGACGTCAAGCAGCAGAGTGGAGTAGTGAAGCATTACCATTAACAAAACAAACAGGTTTGCTTTTTAAAAATACATCTTTCGGGTCACTGCCGCTCGGTCAATGCCTTCAAACGCACTATAATCACTCTAGCGTCAAATAACAATCTCACAGTTAACCTCCGCCTATAGACAAGGATTTTTTTTTAAGGTATTAAGTAGCGATGGATTCTTACACTCTATTTTCTTTCATCGTTGCATTAGCTATTTTTATTGGCTATCTCAACGAACGAATTTTCAAACAGCAAGCTACCATTGCGATTATGAGTGGCTCCCTTATTGTTGCCACGGCATTAATTATCCTTCAGCACCTAGGCATCTCTAACTTATACGTTCACGCTGAAAATTTAGTACTACAAGCTCATTTTGAACACTTGTTACTCAATGGCATGTTGAGTTTTCTTCTTTTTGCTGGCGCCCTAACCATTGACTTTAACAGTTTGAAATCTCAAAAATGGGAAATTGTCACCTTAGCGTCAGTCAGCACCATCAGTTCCGCCTGTCTAATTGCCACCGCTCTCTTCTATTTAACGAGTGCGTTACAGCTACCCATGCCTTTTATCTACTGCCTTCTATTCGGGTCATTAATTTCACCCACTGATCCTATTGCTGTCCTCGCCACTTTCAAACGACTAGGTATCTCAAAAAAACTCTCCACGTGCGTTGCTGGTGAATCATTATTCAATGATGGTGTTGGAATTGTCTTATTCATTACCTTACTCGAACTCAGCACCTCATCCAATGCTTCGATTACTGCTCACCAAGTTTTCTTACTATTTTGCCAAGAAGCACTCGGCGGTATTATCTTTGGTATTGCTCTAGGTTGGTTAACAACCACATTAGCTAAACCCCTAAAAGAAGCTAATGCGATTATTTTGTTCACCATTGGTATTGTTTCAGGAGGCTACTGTCTTGCACAACAATTACACGTATCGGGCCCACTGGCTATGGTAACAACAGGTATCTACGTGAGCTGCACGCTTCATCACAAAATCCCCGAAATACATTTCCATGATTTAAAGAAATTCTGGGAAATCATCGACGAGCTACTTAATGCGATTCTTTTTCTACTGATTGGTTTTGAGTTATTAAGTTTACATGCCTCCACTGCTGAGATTATTACAGCCGTATTAATCATTCCAATTACTCTCACTATTAGGTGGATTACTACAGGTATACCGATGCGAATTATCAGTTATCTGAAAGATCAAAGTCCATACACCATTTCCATACTGACGTGGGGTGGATTACGTGGAGGTCTAGCTGTTGCATTAGCCATGTCACTTCCAGTGAGCGAATATCGTAATTTCATTATGACACTGACTTACGCTGTTGTAGCCTTTGCACTGATTGTTCAAGGCTCAACGATTGCACCTCTCGCTAGAAAAACCATGGTCAATCCAGGTTAGTCATTCTTACTTACCGAATACAATCACGGAATGTATTATGCTCGCTTACACATTGAAAAATTTGTTCAAATTTAGATCGGAACTACGAGGGATCACCAAAAATAAGCAACATTGCTATTCCACTGTATTATCCATAAACCCCGAGGCACTGAAGAGTGAGGGCATTAGAATACTAGCTTTAGACTTTGATGGTGTGCTTAATATCCACAATGCTTCGCATGTCACGCCGTCGGTTCTAGCGTGGATGAAACAATGCTGTGATGTTTTTGAGGAGAAAAATCTTTATCTACACTCTAACAATAATCTAGACAAGAGACTTAGATTTCTTAAAAGACATTTTCCTGACATGCAAATACTCAATCCCAACAAGAAAAAACCCTACCCTGATGGTCTACAATCGATCACACAACAAACACAAATACCCCCCGATCAAATTGCGCTGGTCGACGATCGCCTGCTGACTGGTATGCTAGCTGCCACTCAAGCAGGGTGTTATGGTGTTTATATCACGCAACCCTTTTGTGACTTTGAACACTCACCTTTTTACGAAACCGCATTTTGGCTGCTCCGAAAACTCGAATACTTTCTCCTTTGGTAGTTCTATAACACACTGAAAATGATAACTTTTTTAAAAATATACTCCCCTCATTGATGATAGCTTACGCAAAAATTTTTTCGAAATCAGCTAATCGTCAAAGATACTTTGCATTTCATCAATAAAGTGATTATGATTGCGTCTTTATTTTATTGTCCAACCAGTTACATAAGGTAAGCACTTCTCATGCCACAAGTTGAAATTCAAGAACAAGGTTCATTTGACGTTGCAGTACGCCGCTTCAAGCGTATGTGTGAAAAAGCCGGTATCCCAAGCAAACTCCGCGAAATGGAGTTCTACGAGAAACCCACCTCAAAACGCAAGCGTCAAAAAGCTGCAGCGGTTAAACGCCTCGCTAAAAAGCTTCAAAAAGAGCAAGAAACGAGAGATCGTGAGCGCGTAAGATACTAAGCGATCACTATCATGACGACTATGCTTATCGAACAGATTAACGAAGACATTAAATCAGCGATGAGGTCTAAAGACTCTGATAGGCTGACCACCCTGCGTATGCTCAAATCTGCTATCAAACAACGAGAGATTGATACACAGACCGAATCAACTGATCAGGATGCTCTAGCTATCATCAACAAAATGATAAAGCAACGCAAAGAGTCGACTCAACAATACCTTTCGGCTAATCGCCCCGAACTGGCTGAAAAAGAACAACAAGAAATCTCCTTCTTAACCACCTATCTTCCTGAGCAGCTTGATGAAAACGCCATATTCACAGCCATCGATCAAGCCATTGAGTCTATAGGAGCCTCATCCATCCAAGATATGGGTGCCGTGATGGCTGCTCTAAAAACCAAACTCCAAGGACAGGCAGACATGAGCGTAGTCAGCCAACATGTCAGGACTAGGCTCAGCGCTTAAAACATTGCATACTATATCCTCTTTTCAGTGACAGATTGATTAAGCAAACATGAGCGGGCGAATTGCACAACACTTCATTCAAGATCTCTTAGAACGGACCAATATCGCTGATGTCGTTAGCGCCCATGTCACCATTCAGCTAAAAGGTAAGGACCATTCTGGCTGCTGCCCCTTTCACCAGGAAAAAACTCCCTCCTTCACTGTAAGCACTGAAAAACAGTTCTATCACTGCTTTGGATGTGGAGCTCATGGAAATGCCATTGGCTTTCTTATGGCTATCCATCATCAAAGTTTCCCTGAAGCTGTTCAAGAGCTTGCAGCTCGGGCCGGCCTAGAAGTCATTTACGAAGGGGGAAATACCCATCAGCAAACTGCTCAGTATGACACGCTGTATACATTACTCTCTCAAGCTTCTGCACTCTTTCAAGAACGCTTACCACACAATCAACAAGCTTTAAGCTATCTTCAATCACGCGGTATTAATACCCAAGCTCAACAGCACTTCTCCATTGGCTATGCTCCCAATGACTGGCATTCATTAAAACCCCTCAACAACTCATCAACCACAGAGGAACAATTGCTGGCTTGCGGCCTCATGGTGGATAATAAAAAACGCTACGATCGATTTCGTGATCGCATCATGTTCCCCATTAAGAATATTCAAGGCAAGATTGTTGGCTTTGGCGGTCGCTCATTGGGCGACGCAAAACCTAAGTACCTCAATTCGCCTGAGACACCCGTATTTCATAAAAACCAAGAACTTTATGGTCTTTATGAAGCTCGACAAGCTAACCCAAAGTTGCCTTACGTTATCGTAGTTGAAGGATACATGGACGTCATTGCGCTGTTTCAATATCAATTCCCTATGGGTGTCGCAACATTAGGCACTGCAGTGAATGCTACCCACGTCAAAAAAATACTGCGGTATACCAAGCGTATGGTGATCTGCTTTGATGGTGATGCTGCTGGTCAAAAGGCTTCATGGAAAGCCTTGCTCGCCATACTCCCATCACTTACCGAGGGTATCGATATCAAATTTCTGTCGTTACCTGATCGACAAGATCCTGATAGTTTCCTGCGTGAACATGGGCGTGATGCTTTTAAATTGGCACTAGAAAAAGCACCACGTCTACCAGAAAAGCTTTTTAACGAATTAGAACTACGCTACCCACTCGACCACATTGCCCATCAGTCACAATTCGCTCATGAGGCATTTAAATGTATACAACTGATACCAGAGGGCTTCTACCATGATTTAATGATAAACGCTCTTGCTGATCGCCTCAAATTAGAACGTAAACAACTGGAACAACTCACACACAAAAAAGACTCTCATCAGCCAACAAAGCCCCCGCCTTCTATCACAACGCATCACGGACGAATTCAAATTAAACCAGCCATTGAGCAAGCGAATTGGCTTCTATTGCATAATCCCTCGTTAGTTCAAACAATCGATAATGAATTTACGGTCTTAGAAACCAATACCGATGAACTTGGCCTATTAAATTACCTACTAATCACACTTCGTGAAAAGCCTCATCTCACAACAGGTCAGCTATTTGCCCTGCTTCAAACGACCCGTTATACCAAATATTCCTCGGCACTAGCGAGCACCGCCCCTCCACCGGAGAATATTAACCATCAAGACACAATTAGGGAAACCATTGCTTACCTCAAACAGCAACAACAGCAGGAAAAAGCCGATCAATTATTACATCGCTCAAAAACAGAAGGCTTAAGCCTAAATGAAAAAAAACAACTACAACAGCTATTAATGCAAATCAATGAAAACAAAATAGAATAATACTAGCCAGATTGACCACTTACCTGTAAAATGCGCTGTCTTTCTTTATTATATTCAGAACAGGGTTGGTCAAAAAATGTCCGAAGATAATCGCAGTATTGGCGCACTACTTAAAAAAGCGAATGAGCAAGGCTACCTCTTGCATGAAGACTTACTAAACTACCTTCCCAGCGAATTAGTTGATTCCAACAATGATCTTGAGCGCATTATCTCAAGCTTACAAGAACGCGGCATTGATGTCTTTGATTCACAGCCCTCAGACGATGACTTGCGTCTCAAACAGTTACAAGAGCGTGCTAATGTTTCTGAAGATGACATCAAAGAAAGTATTCTTGAAATTGAGGCCATTCATCGCACGACCGATACTGTTCGCATGTACATGCGCGAAATGGGCACGGTTGAACTACTGACACGAGAAGGCGAAATTATCATCGCAAAACGAATCGAAGACGGTATTCGACAAATGATGAGTGCACTAGCGCATTATCCTGCAACCGTTCAAAGCTTACTTGACCAATACGACGAAATTATAGAAAACGAAGGGCGTTTATCCGACATTATCATTGGTTTTTTTGACGATGAACCACAAATCAATACACCAATCACACCAAAAGTAGCGCTTGAAAAAAAAGCAGCACCTGAAAAGTCGTCTTCAGAAAAAACTAATCAAGACGAGAAGTCAGAACAGAAAGATGGTAAATCTGACGGAAGTAATGAAGAGTCCGATGATGATAGCGACTCATCAGATGAAGAAGCAGAAACTGGTCCTGATCCAGTTTACACAGCGGAGCAAATAGCGTTACTTCGCAAGTACCATGACCAATACGTCAAAGCCATTGCTAAACATGACAAGAAACATAAAACCACACAAAAAAATCTGCAGAAACTCACCGAGCAATATACCTTATTTAAATTAGCGATAAAGCCTTTTTCTCGTCAAACACACATGCTTCGCTCTTATTTACGGGAAATACGTGACCAAGAAAAAATCATTCAAACCTACTGCGTTACTCGTGCTAAAGTGGCACGTAAGCCTTTTATTAACTCTTTTGTACGCAATGAAACAGACCCACGATGGTTTGATCAGTTCGTAAAAGAACACAGCCAACATGCAGAACTTCTATACTCCTTCGAAAAAGAAATCAAACGAGCCCAACGTAAACTTGCTGATATTGAAGATAGGGCTAATCTTGCAATCAGCGAAATTAAAGAAATCAATCGAAGAGTCTCTATTGGAGAAGCCAAAACACGTCGTGCTAAAAAAGAAATGATTGAAGCCAACTTACGTCTTGTCATTTCAATTGCCAAGAAGTATACCAATCGAGGCTTACAATTTCTTGACCTTATCCAAGAAGGTAATGTGGGTCTAATGAAGGCGGTTGATAAATTCGAATACCGTCGTGGGTATAAATTCTCTACCTATGCTACTTGGTGGATTCGTCAAGCCATTACTCGTTCGATTGCTGATCAGGCCAGGACTATTCGTATACCTGTGCATATGATTGAGACAATCAACAAACTCAACCGCATCCAACGTCAAATTTTGCAAGAGACCGGACAAGAAGCAACGCCTGAAGAGTTAGCAAAAATCATGTTGATGCCAGAAGATAAGATTCGTAAGGTACTTAAAATTGCCAAAGAACCTATCTCGATGGAAACTCCCATTGGTGAAGATGAAGATTCCACATTAGGCGATTTTGTTGAAGACGTCTCTGCACAAGCACCTCTGGACTTTGCTACGGCAGCGGGATTAAAGGAAGCCACTCAAGATGTTCTAGGATCACTTACACCGCGTGAGGCAAAAGTACTGCGTATGCGCTTTGGAATTGATATGAATACTGATCATACGCTTGAGGAAGTTGGCAAACAGTTTGACGTGACGCGTGAGCGGATTCGACAGATTGAGGCTAAAGCACTACGTAAGCTCCGCCATCCATCACGTGCCGAACAGCTACATAGCTTTATGGATAATAACGAAGAGCATTAAGCTTGTAGATCCCCTCATACTTATTAGCCAGAAAACCATACTCTGAGGGGTAGTACCCCAAGAATTTTCCACTGTATAAAAAATCAGCGGCGTTTCTTTACACATAGATTTTTGTCTCTCATGGGTATTCTTGAAATCTTGTCACTCGTAACGGCTTTACACCTGGCGTAAGTACTGTCAACACAATACGGTTAAATACTCTTAGCGCTTACGTCGATAATACCAGCACAAATCACGACAGAGTGTTTGCTGACCTTATACCGTTAAGTCGCGCGTTGTTTTCTTATCCATCAGCATACCCAACTCAGTGATCCTAATGCTTACCGTATTCTAGTCGAAGAATTGCCAGCACCAGATAGGTGAAGATAAACTCCCAAACAAGCTAATAATGTCAATAATAGCGGCTCAGCAAATCATACCGACTATCTAGAATGTTGCTATGAGCCTGCATATATTTCTTGTCATATACCTTAATACAACCCATTAATTGTATCTTTTTATGAACCAATAAAATAAATAAATGCCTATTTGTAATATTTAAAGCTTTTTTTTCACGCAAAAAGAGCAATTACCTGCATTTTATGCGATATTTCCTCTCAATATTCACCAGCAAGGATAACACCATGCCTGAACTCAGCACTGAATCTTTTGCCGAACAAAAAGCGCTCATAAAAGACCCAATTAATCAATTGATACATGATCGCCATGCAGAACTCCTGTTTACCGCTATTGAGCATTTCATGAAGACTTACCAGGGTAATCACCTCAAAGAAGAACTATTTAGTTACGTTGAAAACCACCTAGCAAAACTAGGAATTACCGGTTTTCTGAACCCTGACAATCCAATCCCCTCCTCGGCTATATCCTCCTTAAAAAGTGCTCTAGTGGCTTTGAATCAAGCTCAGCTTGATCAGCTCGATAACGCTCTTTTCAGTCAAGAAGCTTTTAAATCCATCAGCACCCAAAAGACATTTATAGATGTTCTAGAAATTTGGCAGAATAAGTTCCCATCCCATCGCCGCTTTGGCCGACTGTATAGCGCTATGCCGGAAGATCAACCTCACGCCCCAGCACTCTCGCTCAAGCACTACTACCAAACCCTACTCGCTGATTTAATGTACTACCACGAAATGAAAAAAGACGACCTCAGCAGCTGTTATGAAAAAATACAGAGCTTATGCAGTAATCTCATTGTACTAGAACACCTACAGTACCTTGACTCATACTTTCAAGCACCCAACTTGCCCTTGAACGACAAGATAGCCTTAATTCAATTAACACATGATGCCTGCCTCAGCTATTTTAATGCACCTATAGAAAGCTCAACACTATCAGCTACAGACACGCAGGATTTAAAAGAGTCCTTCTCAAAACTTATACGACTGATTTTAAGCCAGTATCTACATGGTCATCAGTTCAGTATTTTTAACTCGGAACCTGCAGAGCACCTAAGAGAAGCACTTATAACCTGCTGCATTGAAATGCAAGATAGGACCTCTCCGAAAAATAAACATGGAAAAACCAAAAAAAGAACGTCCACCTATAACGGAAAAAAACACCAAAACTTCATACAATGCCAAGAGGCTATTGAAGCTACCATTCAAACATTTCAACAACAAGACTTAGCTTCAACTGGAGTTTTTTTCTATCAGGGAGACAACACTAATCCCGATCTTGTACTTACTTTCATTCAACAACATTGGCGGCATCATCAACACAGCGAACATTTCCAAACACTATTACATCGTTACTGGCTATCATTTTACAACAGCTTACAGCCTTTGTGGGAGTCAACTACCCCTAACACTGATGAACAGTTTAATCATGCCTTATGCACACATCTCTATAATTTTTTATTACCGGAAATTAAAAATATCCATCGTATCGCGTTGGTATTAGATTGCATTCAAGAAGCCTCGACGCTTCCAGCGACATCAGAAGTAGAACGCGATAAACTACGAGAGATCAAAGACCTCATACAACTTAAGATTGATCAAAGGTTTGATCTAATAGGCAGCGACCTGAATGATGAATTACTCCGATTTTTTGGCCATACAGAAGATCCCCTCAGTCTTCATATGAAATGGCACACCATGCCTCCGCAAGAAATTCAACTTGAAAGTACTCAATCAATACAAGCTATCAGAACAATATTACTCGATTGCAGCGGTGAAAAACGCCGGAACCTCAAAATGGGCATCTTAAATCAATACAAAGATGAAGCTAACAAAGACCGCGCTGATAAGCGCGCTGCATGTCAAGGCATGATAGATACTATTGAATCCTCCTTACCAACAGCCATCCAAATTTCTGAACTCTGTTGGCGCTATGTTATAGATCAAAATACAAAAGGCATCACTTCCAGTAATTATTTCATACCTAATATTGATCCAGAAATTATAAAATCAGCAGTTGTCCCTGGGTGCTTTGGAATGCATGATCTATCTAAAGGACAACGTTTCTTCAAAGAGGGGGTCGATCTTTTACAACCTTCTCAGGGACCATTATGGCCCAAAACGAGGACTTTGATCACTCAACCCCAGGAAGAAGAGGACAGTGGTTATGAGCAGGATGATGAGAATGAAATAGATACAGAGCACTCCAACGAGATACTCGGAGCTCCCACATATCGACCTCCTCCTCCTCCAAAAAATCATCCCATAACACCACCATTGACCGAAAAAGATGCTGCAATTATAGAAGCTGATCAAAAACACCTTTTAGCAATGAACCACAGTATTCCACTGCCACCAAATGGGCGACCTCCAACACCTCCTTTATTCGAACATGAGATTGTACCAGCACAAACTAACGCAAGTGACAACGATACAATGAGCAACCATCGTCCACCTCCGCCTCCGCCTCCAAAAAACTCACAGACTTGTCAGGGTGGTGATGGGTTAAGCGGTGTCACACGAGGCTTCGCTATTGAAACCGATATTATACATCAGGATGAGCAGCCACAGCATGTGGCACCCAGTCATACATCACATCCTCAAGCCAGAGGTGGGCTGTTTGCTGAAGCACTCCGAAAAGGTAAAGATCGATTAAACAAGCCTCAGGCAGAGGAAAGAGCTCAGAGCACCTCATCAGACAATCCATTCAACACACCCAGCGTGACAGAGCTGCTGACTCAAGCAATGCGAAAAAGACGGTCTCAGGTTGAAGGTGATGATAAAGAGCCTCTTTTGGGGAATACCAGCTCATCACCTCCCTCTTCAAGTCGTTAAAGAGTCACACACAAAACAGCAACTGTCGCTGCAGTGTTGAAAATAAACCATACATCACGTTGTCTTGCACCAACAAGGCGACGTGTCGTTTTCCCTCACACTGAACTTGTAACACAATAAAAAAACGCGTCACCCAAGTCTCCGGTAGTAATTTGACTGACAACCAACGATGCCGGTTCAAACATACCATCCAGGATTGATTCTGACGTTGAAAGCTCAACGCGGTAATACTCAATGGGTGCTTTAACAGTGCATAGCGCAACATTAGATACACCCCATAACCAGTTGCACTGAGTGTCGCTACTAAGAGCCATGGCAACGATAGCTGAGACTGCCAAGAAGCTCCACAGGAGACAGTCACAAGCACAAAACACAAGCAGACTAATAAGCGTGAGGGACGTAACGTGATCATGGAAGCTGAGGGTGTTGGCATATTGCTGACTCCTAAATATGACTATCAGCGTACCATGAGTTATACCTGCTGCAAATCCTCGGGAGATTGCACCCAGTTCAGTTGCCAACTACCTTCATCACTTTGAACTAAGCAAGCCAGAGTACCTGTTGAAAACTGCTCAATCACGACATAAGCATCTATTTGACATAATGTAGCAATTAAACGTGGAATGAAGGGCATATGCCCCACCAACAGAGTGTCAGAATCCCACGTTTGTATCATATCCACTAACGGCATGACATCCATGTTTTCACTTAATAAAGTGTCGCACTCTGTGATTTTCTCAATAGGTAATGCCAGAGCAATGATATCTGCTGTCTGCTTGGTGCGCAATTTGGAACTATGCAAGACATGACCAATGATTGCCTGTTTAGACTTCAGAAAATTAGCCATTGTGTCAGCATCTTGGCGACCATGTGCGGATAAGGCCCGCTCTGGATCTTCTTGAGAGGATAATGCCTCACAATGACGCATACAATACAGCTTCATTCATCCCCCTTGTTATGCTTACTCGAAATAATAGCAGAAAATATCACTGGATGAGACTCGATACGACAAGCATGAGAATAAGAAAGAAACAATAAGAGCATCCCCAACGGGATTCGAACCCGTGTTGCCG
>DCQA01000049.1:36956-56243 GCA_002323325.1 Coxiellaceae bacterium UBA1530
CCGCCGTGAAAGGGCGGTGTCCTAGGCCTCTAGACGATGGGGACCTATGTTTCTTCTTTTGGTGGAGCTAAGCGGGATCGAACCGCTGACCTCAACACTGCCAGTGTTGCGCTCTCCCAGCTGAGCTATAGCCCCAAAAGAAGTGCATTCTAGAAAGGGGCTACGCACATGTCAAGCACTAATATAATCGATTGCAGCCTTTAACCGTTGGGCAACGACTTCTTGTCCTAATAGGAGTAATGTCACATCCATTGATGGCGAACGCGTATCCCCTGTGACAGCAACACGAATAGGCTGAGCCACCTTTCCAAACTTTAATCCCGTCGTCTCTACAACTTGATTAAGCACGCCTTTAATTGTATCCGCCGACCAAACGGATAATGCCTCTAATTGTTGTAAAACCAACAACAAGGGCTGTAACGCATCCTCTACTAAATGCTTTTCACCTTTTGGGGAATAGCCTTGAACAGATTTATAAAAGTACTGACTATCTTCTGCCAAGTCTTGTAGGGTTTTGTAGCGATCCATCTGTAATTTATAAACATCCTCTAAAACAGGACCTTGAGTACAATCAATACCTAATGTAATAAATTGCTGGGTTAATGCGGGCAAAACCTCATCAACTGATAGTGCTTTCATGTAGTGTTGATTCAGCCAGTTCAATTTATCCATATCAAGCACAGCATCTGAACGAGTTACAGCATCTAAAGTAAACTCCTTAATCATCTCTTCCACGGTGAAGATTTCTTGGTCGCCAAAAGACCAACCCAATCGCACTAATTGATTGAGTAATGCTTGGGGCAAGTACCCGGCACGTTGATAGTGAGTCACGTCCACTGCTCCGTGACGCTTAGATAGACGCTTACCATCTGAACCCAGAACCATGGGCAAATGAGCATATACGGGCAATCTTGCGCCTAAGGCCTGCAATAAATGAATTTGCCTTGGGGTATTACTAACATGATCAACTCCGCGAATAACATGTGAAATACCCATATCCAAATCGTCAACCACCACCGTCAAGTGATAAGTAGGAAAACCGTCACTACGAGCAATAATCAAATCATCTAGCTCACCGTTTTCAAATATCACCTCACCAAGTACCTGATCTTGGAAAATAACCTGTCCTGATTGCGGCGTCTTAAAACGAACAACATGGGGGACATCTGCTGGTACAGATAAATCACGGCAATACCCATCGTAAGCCATTTTTTCTTTATTTGCTTGCTGTGTCGCGCGTAAATTATCTAGACGTTCTTTTGTGCAAGCACATCGATATGCTTTACCTTCAGCTAGTAATTGATCAATAACTGCTTGATACCGCTCTAAACGCTGGGTTTGATAGAACGGCCCTTCATCATATTCTAACCCCAACCATTCCATACCCCTTAGGATCGACTCAACGGATGATGAAGAGGAGCGCTCACGATCCGTATCCTCCATGCGTAAAATAAACTGACCACCATGGTGGCGAGCAAACAGATAATTAAATAACGCTACTCGCGCACCACCTAGGTGCAAATCACCTGTTGGACTAGGGGGAAAGCGAGTACGTACCGCAGTCGTAGAATCCATATAGAACCTCCGATGATCAAAAAAAGTTGCAGCTTGAAAATTGTGCCATTGTAACGACTTATTATCCTTTAAGCCATAATCCTTTAATGGCATGATCGCATTTTTTGTCAATTACCCAATCAGCAGAATCTCTTTGTGAAAGGATATTAAGGTGATAATTTTCAAGCTCCACTTCCTCCCAAACTCTCGATAGATACTCATCCATCTGCTCAGGATACAACCCTTTTAATGCATGGAAATATGAAGATGAATCGCAGCATGACGTGCCAATAAAACTCTTTAATCTCTTCAAAAACCAGCATTTGATAGCCTCTAATGGAGCCTCTAAAAAAATACCTATATCAACCTGAGACGAGTAATGCCCAAAATATATTGCATTAACCCCCTCAACTAACACGATATTCGGGTGATCAATTTGTTGGCAAAGATTCAACCTTCGACCACCTAACTTATGATCGTTATCCGGTATGATCACTGAATGTCCTACTCTGATATCTGATAGACATTGCTGCATGGCCGTTTGATCAAAACTTTCTGGAAATCCCTTATGATGCCTCAATCCCATCGATTCTAGAGCATGACTAGAGAATAAGAAATTATCCGTTGTAAAACAACTGACTTCACCCCTTTCACACCAAGAGGTTAAAAGGGTAAAAAGTACTTCTGTAAAAATGCTTTTACCGACAGACGCAGCTCCAGTAACACCAATAATCATCGGAAAATTCGAATGCCAACATTGATACCGGCGCCATATCATGGCGGCTAGCGGAATAAAAATATCTTTTATATCGTCATGCGCAATCCCCAACCCGTTCAAATGAGCAAAACTATTCGGTTCAACTGAAGGAAGTTGACTAACATCGACTGCGTGGCATAACCCATGTTTTCGAGAGACATAATTCATCAAAAATCCTGACACTTATCGGCCTGGTCTAAAAAATTCAACGGATAATTTTATAGACAAAATGTCAGTATATGCTCGGGTAGAGTCCTTTTCAAAACTTTCAAACAGAATCCATACACTCGGTGGCTGATGAGAAAATAATTCCGTATAATCAGACCGATGAAACGAATACTAACCATAAGCATCACCTTACTGACTGCGCTTTTTTGGGCTCCTAGTTATGCTCTGTCTATTACTTATGAAATCCATGGACTGAAGGAAGGTCCAGACTATGAGAATGTCACGGCTGTCTTAAAAAACCTTAAAGCGAAATTTCATGATGACACTAACATTCAAAACACTCAGCTAATGATAAAACGAACTAACGAGCAAATTAACGCGGCACTCAAACCATACGGATACTTTGAAGCAAAGACAGACACTCGTCTAACTACTGTTGAAGATGGCGTGCATTTACGCATTAAGATTTCACCGGGGCCAGCAATCCAAGTCTCCGCTGTTGATATCCAGATCAGGGGTGATGCCAAACATGACCCTGAGTTTGAACAGCTTATACGAAAACTCTCCCCTAAGGTTAATCATCAATTGAACACTACTGATTATGATAACCTTAAAAAGCAGCTATATAATCTCTCCGCAATGAGAGGATACTTTGAAGCGTCTATGACCAAAAGTAAGATTATTATCAACCAGCCACAGCACCAAGCAAGTATCATTATTCACTTTAACTCTGGGCAACGATATCGTTTCAACAACATTACGATCAATGAAAATCATTACAACCCAAAGTTTATAAAAAAATTCATTCTTATCAAACCTAATCAATATTTTAATAGTAAGCTCATCGAACACAGCAAAAAAAACCTGATTAACACTAACGCGTTTCAAAATGTCATTGTTGCCACTCAAAAAAAAGATAAACAAACAAAAACCGTTGATGCCACTATCACTCTGAAAGAAAAAAAACCTGTTCAATATATCCTGGGAGCAGGCTATGGTACTGATACAGGTGTTCGCGGTACATTAGGTGCTAACTTTCGTCGAATAAACAGCAATGGCCATCAACTAGAATCGTTGATACAAGCATCACAATATAACAGCAGTATCACAGCAACATATAAAATCCCAGGAAATCACCCAGCCAGCCAAGAAAACTTATTTGGTGTTGCATTTGGGCATATTGAACAAGACACGGGAACTAGCGATGTTCAGAAAGTTTCCTACAGCTATGTCACGAAAAAAAGACAATGGCACAGAATCATTTCACTGAGCGCCTTAGATGAAGACTACAACATCACAGATATCCCAAAAACCGATGCACGTATGATATTTCCTAGTATTAACTGGTCACGAAGAAAAGCTAACAGTACCCTAAACCCAACGCATGGTTTATCAACCACTATTAATGCATCTGGTACTCCCTCTTTTCTATCCTCTAAAGATACTGGATTTTCACAAATACGTATCGACACAAATTTTCTCGATAGCTTCAGTGATAATACTTTTCGGATATTATTGCGTAATAGTATCGGAAGAACAGAGATTGAAAACTTATCTGAACTTCCTCTCTCGCTGCAATTATTTGCAGGGGGTAGTCGAAGTATACGAGGCTATGGTTATAACTCTATTGGGCCTGGCGATAATCTAGTGACAGGAACTGTAGAATTTCAAAAAGCACTCCCCCACTTGAATTCCTGGTATATGGCGAGTTTTATTGATGCAGGTAATGTGACAGACAGCGATATACGAGATGATCTAAAAAGTAGCGTAGGCTTCGGTCTAGTTTGGTTGTCGCCATTAGGCATGATGGAACTTGACCTAGCATTTCCTATCCCCAAAGAGGACCAGGGTGCTCATGTGAGCTTTTCAATGGGGCCAACACTATGAAAAAGATCCTCACTTCAGTCTTACTCGTCTCTTTTTCTTTAGCCTGTGTCTTATTAATTTTACTATTTAGCCCCATAGGCTTAAGAGGTATCATTTCTATCCATAATCACTACAGCGATAACCCTATTCAGTACAGACGTATTCACGGAAATATTTTAGGGCCTATTCGAATTCAACATCTCTATACTTGTAGTGCACAGGCTTGCATTAATGCACAGTCAGTCTATATCTCCTGGAGCCCAAGCAAACTGTTATCTGGTAAAATAGTGATTGACGACGTACGTAGCAAAAATATAGTTATCCATCAGAATAAAGCTATATTGAGCCTACCTAAAGCGAAGAGCCACAAGCGAAAACCACTTCACTGGTCAATAAAACGTGTATTCATCAGAAGATTAACTTTTAATACACCATCTCAGCACAGTTTTGTATTTCAGCCAATCAACCTTAAGTCGACACAATCCGATAAAGAGATTAATTTCAGCTTTAAAGGAAAACTGATAAAACCCACCATTAATCAATATAAGATCGATATTCATGGAGCACCGGATGACTACAATATTGAGATCGATGCTCAAGGAGGATCCTCACACCTACACTGGCATGGTACAGGAAGCCAGACAGGCATTAAACTCGTAAACAGTGATCATATTCTTGCAAAAGGCAGTATGACATCACAAATCGATTTCCGCTGGGCACCCATCTTATCATGGAACTTAGATATCCATGCAAAAGACATATTAGCAAGCACATGGAACTCAACATGGCCCTCACCAATCAACCTTAACATTCACTCACAAGGGACTATTAAAAATAAAAAACCTAACATATCACTATCCGCTATAGGTAATACACCGAATAATCATCTCTCTATTTCAGGAAAAATTAGTACTCAGAACCATCTATCGTGGGATATCACGAGCAATAAGCTATCAGAGATTATACCTGATCTATTTGGGACCTTGACTTCCCATGGAACAATTACAGGTTTTTCCCTACAACCAACTATTGATGCCTCGATCACGGCTTCACAGTTAAAATACAAGCAATCAAAGATTAAATCATTAGCATCGACAGTCTTTATTGATTTAAGCCAAAAAAGATCGTCCAATCTTAAAATTAAAGCATCCTCTCTCAATGGCTACAATCATGATCTCAAGGATCTCGAACTACAAGCGAATGGTACTCTTAAAAATTACAGCCTTACTGGAATAATTCAACATCAACTTGCAACATTATCTATCGCTCTTCAAGGATCGTATTTGCCCAGTAACTGGAAGAATCACTTTAATACACTCCAACTCAAAACTTCACAATTTGGTCAATGGAAATTAACCCATCCATTCACTATCACAAAAACTCAATCTCACATAGACTCCGATGCTGCATGCTTTACACTCACCGACCATCCAAGTAATCAAAGCTGTGTTGAAGCGCATTGGCAATCCAATCAAAACTGGTCAGGTACATTATCCAGTCATGGCGTTACTATCACTCAACTCACGCAGCCGTTTTTACCGGATCACACAACTCTATCAGGGCTATTAGAACTCAATGCTCAAGCTTCGGGAACTAGAAAGAATATCAACCAACTCTCCCTAACAACATCCGTTGATCAAGGAAAAATCACCTATCATGACCGGACAGTATCACACACTATCCCTATCAATCAGGCCAAGATTGACAGTAACTATCACTCAAAACAGTTACATTCAACAATTCACCTCACTTTAGAACCAAATAATAGTGTTCAAACTGATTTTACAATTAAAGACTTCTCACGACTCAGCATGCCCAAAGTTAACCAACTTATTGAGGGGTCATTAAGTATCAAGGCGGATGACTTACAATCTTACAACCCTTTCATACCTAATATCGACATTAAAAAAGGTAGTATAAACTCCTCGTTGAAGATCTCAGGGCCGATTAAATCGGCAAGTATTCAAGGAGAATCATCTCTCAAAAATATAAAAGTTTTCCTACCAAAGATTGGACTAGCAATCTCTGATATGAATTTCTCTTTATTCAACCAAGGCCATACTACGAACTATTCAGGGACTATCCACTCAAACGATACTGCTCTTAATTTTAAAGGCAACAGCCAATTTAAAAATGATCAGTGGTTATCGTCATTACACTTATATGGTGCAGATTTCAATCTAATTAATAACGAAGAATATTCCATTTCAGCCAGTCCTGACTTAACAGTCAATGTTGCCAATAAAGATATAAATATCAATGGTAAAATTGATATTCCAAGAGCTATCATTGCTCCATATCGCGCAAAAAATGTGAAGCACTTACCTCATAACGACATTCAATACTACACTGAAAGTGTCAAAAACCCATGGCTAGTTCATGGTAAGGTTGACCTCAATCTTGGAAGTAACATCAATATCAATATTATTGGCATCAATGGAAAAGCCACTGGTAACCTAACTGTTAGTAAACTTGCTCAAGGCAGCACACTGTGTAATGGTAATATTTTTATTGATGGTCTATACGAAGCTTATGGGCATAAACTAAAAGTCTCGCCTCACTCTATGTTAAGTTACAATAACAGTCCTATTACTAACCCAATACTTAACTTAAAAGCCACTAAAACCATTACAAACTCCAATCAATTATATCAGCAAAATTTTTCTGCTAATAACATCATAGTCGGTGTTGAAGTGACTGGCTTGTTAGACCAACCAAATATAAGCCTTTTTTCGATACCGGCCAATCTTTCACAATCAGACATCCTGTCTTATTTAATTTTAGGACATGTATCTAACTATGCAGCATCTAGTGATCCTACGCAGCAATATTCGAACAATACTGCAAATATTTTTGACACATTAAAACTTGCTCAGGCAGGCCTTTCAACAACTAACTCAAGTGGATTGAGCAATAATATTGAAAAAACACTAGGGCTCAATGAACTAGGTGTTGAAACGAGTTCAACTGTCGATGCTGTCGGTAATGAAATTGCTCAACAAGACTACTTTGTACTTGGTAAATTTATTGCACCCAAGTTATATTTACGGTACAGCCAAGGACTGATGGACAGCAATGATATATTACAATTCAAGTATTTCATTACGCCTCAATGGATTATACAAACTCAGGCAGACTCACTAGACAACAGCAACGGAATTGATATATTGTACACGATAGAACATTAGCCATAACCTATTGATCAATATACAATACCATTGATAAGAGCAGACACATGAACCATGACAGACTTACCTACGATCTTATCAGCGCTGTTCTGGAAAATAACGCCGAACGAGTCAAAGAACTTCTTGAGGAAGGTGCTGATGCTAATCGTCCGTTAGATCAAGCAAATGTAACGCCCTTGCACTATGCCGCTCAACATAATGCCCTAAACTGTATTCCACTACTCATTGACGCGGGCGCTAATCTATTCGCGAAAACCGAACCTGATGGACAAATTCCCGTGGAAATATCACTTCTCCATCGTCACCAACAGGTGACTCAGTTACTCATGCACTATATACAATCTCACGATAAAACAACCATCAACTAAGTTTATCATAAACTCATCATTCAAATTCAAAAGTGGAGAATGCCTTGTTTAAAAAAACCTGTAACATCGATAAAACCGACCGTATCAATCGTGCCATCATTGGTGTTTTTTTATTTTTAGGCGCTTACTTTGGATTAGGTCTACATTTTTTTATGGCTGTAGGTATCATATTACTGATTGAAGGCTTGATTGGATGGTGCTCGATACCTTACCTAATTAAGCGTTTCAAAAAACACTAAGATGTCGACAAAACTGGATTGATTTCAAAATAATTATAGTGTTTCAGTATAACCAGCAACCATAGGCTAGGCAGCCCAACTAAAAAACTAATCACAAAAAATGGCGCCCAGCCCACAACACTCACCATACTTGCTGCCAACGGACCGCATATAATGCGGCCGACTGAAGCAATAGCAGAAAATAGAGCGTATTGCGTTGCACTATAGCGTTGGTGACACAGCGACATCAAAAAAGCAACAAAAGCTATTGTTGCGACACCGCCACAGAAATAATCACTGAAAATACTAACAATTAGTAAGGCATGACTCTTTCCCACAATCGCAAGTGCGGCAAACAGTAGGTTTGAGCTCATCTGCAAAAAACCAAACACGAACAAGGATCGATATAAACCTAACCAAGGATAAAGTAGCCCACCAACAACTCCCCCGATTAATGTCGCAGCTAACCCTATTGTTTTACTCCATAGACCAACTGTGACTAAGTCAAAGCCTACCCCCCGCAAAAGAAAAGTGGTGTTTAGTGCTAGCGCGAGAGCATCTGCAATTTTATAAAGTACCATGAAGGTAAGTAATAAAAGCACATGATCACGTCTCAAAAAATCGACTATAGGCTCTACAACAGCTTCTTTTAATGAAGCTGGTCGATTTAACTCGTTGGGGGCTCGTGGGAGATAGTAGCTAACAACAACGTTTATCAACATACACAATGCCATTAATCGATAGGCAACCACCCACCCCATTGTACTAGCAATGACTAATGCAAATGCGCCTGAAACTAACATTGCAAAGCGATAGCCAATTGAAAGTAACGCTGCCGCAAATCCACGTTCAGAAGACCGGGAAATATCAGTTCGATAGGCGTCTATCACAACATCCTGGGAAGCGGAGGCAAAAGCAACCACTAAGGCCACAGCAGCTATTAAATCAGGCACTGTAGCAGGTGATAAATAAGACATTATCCATAAACATGAAGCAATACAGGATTGCCATACCATCATCCAAACAGCACGCTTACCACCTTTAAAGGGGACATAGCACTCCATCAAGGGTGCCCATAAGACTTTCAATAAATAGGGGAGGCCCACTAAACTTAATAATCCAATCGTCATTAAATTAACGTTCGATTCGGTGTACCAAGCTTGGAGTGTGCTTCCTGTTAGAGCAATGGGCAAACCTGATGCAAAACTCGTCAGCAGAACTGCTCGCATCCGACGGTTGTATAATGAGCGTATCGCTTTCACTATCACTCCTAATCCATCAACAAGGAACATTATTTAATCGGATTAATCCATCCATGCTTACCGTGTAGTTTTTTTATTGAAGCATCGCTTCCATACCCAGTGTGCTGGTGCAGAGCAAGCGTACAAACAGCTCATGATAAAAATTACTACAGGTGGATTATATACAATGAAAACTAACACCAAAACAATAAACACAATCCACTGAAACGGCACCTTACCTTCCACATCAAGATCTTTAAAACTACGATATCGAATAACGCTGACTTCTAGAAAACCTAAGATCAATGCCACGAATGCTAACAGATAGGGTATCCAAGCACCGGTAACTTGATAGTCATGACATAACCAGATAGCACTTGCAATTAAGCCCGCAGGCAATGGAATTGCTAGGCCATAAAAAAAACGTTTATTAGCGCTACTCTCTGAATTGAACCGCGCAAGTCGTAATGCACCACAAACAGCAAATATAAACGCAACGCACCAGCCCAACTTCCCTAGAGCATAAAGCGACCAAACATACATAGTAATGGCCGGGGCAATGCCAAAAGAAACCATATCCGACAAGCTATCTAACTGAGCACCAAACTCGGACTGCGTTCGCGTCATACGAGCCACACGTCCATCTAGCCCGTCCAGCACAATTGCCACAAGAATAGCAACCGAGGCTTTGACAAAGTGAGCCGATGTCGCCATGATAATGGCATAAAATCCAGCAAACATAGCGCCCATCGTAAACAAATTTGGTAGTAGATAAATACCACGTCTAAATCGCTTGCTGTGACTCTTTTGTTCACTCATACCTTACACCTCAGATATAACCCTATAATAAAACTAAAAAAAACCATCGAAAACATTGGTTAGATACGCTTCATCAGTCGCTCAAATATCACCTCTGCTTCAATCTAGCGCAACGGATTGATCAGTGTTACGATATCTTAATTCGAGGCCTATTCACTTAATCATCTACATGACCTAGTGGGCTCATACTCTAAACGAATCCCCACCCAGAGTAAAACCATCAGCGATGAGTGAACGCACTGGAAGAACAAATGAACAAAAAATCAAAAAAAATTATTATTGAAGGCGTTGATGCTGACAGCGGAGAAATTTTTCGCCCTAGTAACTGGGCTGAGCGCATGAGTGAATCCATGTCTACTTTCAACAAACGACGTATTCACTACTCCCCTTTACTACAACCAACCACCCAAAATGGTCATCAATGTGTAGTGCTTGACCCTAAACTCAAAGCTTCCAATCCGATTTTATATCAATCCATTTTAGACTTCGCAAAAAATAATCATCTCAAAATTTGTAATGATAACTCTAATGAATCTGACTCATGACTGACACTGAACTCACCTTAACAAAAAAGTACTTTAGTCTTTCCTCTTCCCAAGAGACGGAGGTCATATATGATAACGGGTCTAGCTTCTTTGATGCACTCATTAGCGATATTCAACAATCGCAACATCAGATTTTGTTTGAGACCTTTATTTTTATGAATGATCACTTGGGTCGTCGTCTTGCTGATGCCCTCCAGCAAGCCGCCAAGCGCGGTGTTATGATTAAAATACTGGTTGATGGCTGCGGTAGTCCTTACTGGTCTGCACAATTTGCTCGTCCATTAGAAAAATCTGGTGCACAAACTCGCGTCTACCACCCCTTTCCATGGCAAATTTGGAATTGGAGTCGCTGTGTGGTCAAAATACCACGGGTGGTTAAATGGATTTATCTATTACTGAATATTAATTCTCGTAACCACCGAAAAACCTGTATTATTGACGACAATATTGCCTATATTGGTAGCATTAATGCCGTACGCAATCATCTAATGACGACCGATAATGGCCTAGGATGGCGCGATACTGCCGTTAGAATAACACATTGTAATCTCGCACCATTATCCGAGGCTTTTGACTATGCATGGGAGCATAAAACGCTCAAAGATCGTTTACATGAAACCTTATCTCAGACTCAAACCGACCCTCTCTTTCGGTTGAATCATTCTCGACATCGTCGACGTGTCCTGTATAAACAACTTCTCACCAAAATGACTAGCGCTCGCAAACGTCTATGGGTTACAAATGCTTACTTTATCCCTGACCATCGTATGTTAAAAACTTTATGTCAGGCTGCTCAACGTGGTGTTGATGTGCGCATTCTAATTCCACGAAAATGTCATATCCTTCTACCTTTGCCTTGGGCTTCTGCCATATTTTATCAAAACTTACTCCATGCAGGTGTCAAAATATATGAATATCTTCCCTCAATTTTACATGCTAAATCGGTCATCATCGATAACTGGGTATTAGTTGGATCCAGTAATCTCAATCACCGCAGCTTGCTTCATGACCTTGAAGTTGATGTTCGATTACGTAATCAAACTGCTAAAGATATTGTCAAACAACTCTTTCTCGCTGATCTTAGCGATTCTCAGGAGTTATCTCTCGAAAGTTGGAAAACACATCGCCCCTGGTATCAACGACTATTAGGGCGGCTGATTCTCTATGTAAAGTATTGTCTTTAAATTACGTCACTGCGGTGATAACTAAAATAACAATGTAAGCTATATAGGCTAATAATAAACATAGACCTCCCCACACACCAATACGACCTCGACGCGGCGGCATCACAGCAAAACACCAGAATAACAGAGTAATACCAAGCAGTGCTGGATAGTCACGAGTGACCAGATCTGATGATAATTGTCCTGGCGAAAATAAAGCAGGCATAGCCAACACAGGTAACAAGTTAAATAAACTAGAGCCAACGACATTACCAATGGCCAAGTCATATTCTTTTCGCAAACAACTGACTAAGGTAGCAGCTAATTCTGGTAAGGATGTCCCGATAGCTACAATCGTTAAACCAATCATCAAATCACTCAAACCAAACCATGCTGCTATACCAGAGGCACTTGTCACCACAACTTCAGCGCTACCGAGCAGTAACACTAAACCAACAACACACCAGAACAAAGCTGATCTTAATGACATAGCTATATGAGGAGCCTCATGCTCCATTTCCTCAACTAACTCATCATGCTGGGCTATTGGTTTTTTAGCCATAATCAACATCCAAGTAAGATAACCAGCAAATACACCGAGTAATATTCCTCCTTCAATACGCGTCAAAGCTCCTATATAAAACATCACACCTACTAACAGAGTGACAGCCATTAAGAAAGGAAATTCACGAAATAATACACGCGAATGGATCGTCAATGGCATCAGTAAGGCTGCCACTCCGCCAACTAGGGCTTTATTCGCGATATTAGACCCCAAGACATTACCGATAGCGATGTCCGGCGAACCTTTCAAAGATGCCAATAATGATACAATTAATTCAGGGCATGATGTGCCAAAACCGACTAAAACCATACCAACAACCAAGGGTGCGACCTGGTAATGTCTTGCAATCACTGTGCTACTTTTCACAAACTGATCAGCACCCCATGTCAGTACTGCGCAGCCTAAAATAAATCCGATCACTAGCCACGCAAGACTCATAAGTTTTTTATCCTTTACTACTACTGGTCTCATTAAACCGTAACACAAGAGTCTTGTCACCTTACGATTGTGATGATGATTGGTCAGAACGAAGATTAATCGATGCACGGTGTCCCGTTGGACGCCACGCAGGAGCAATCACATCCGGCATGGCTAATCGTTGTAAACAATGGGCACGCACAACACCACCTACACCATATCGTTGATTGACTTGATCCATGACTCGATTAACCGCGGATGCCTTTACCGCATTAGGACTAAATAAATCTTGTTGTCCACTACCTAGCTGCACACGTAATGCTGTTACCTGGCATTGAAAAACGCCCTCACCTTGCCAGTGTTGTTCCACTAACGCTTTTGCTAATTGAAAAATTAAGGCACCATCATCTGTTGCTTGAACCGTTTTATAGGTTTCTACTAACCAACCTTCACTAAGTCTTAATCCAATATAAAACTGTTGTGCTGTCATTCGATGTGCACGTAATCGTACCGCCACCTTTTCAGCCATGTGACCTAAAAAACTTAAAACTACCGCTCGATCTTGTGTATCGGGTGGCATGACTTTTCCATGACCCATACTTTTAGGGGGTTGAATCTGCGTTGTTACAGGTGCTGGATCTTGACCAAGACACATGTACCACAAACGACGCCCCAAATAACCAAATCGTTTAGCCATAACATCGATCGGCAATGTTGCCATTTGACCGCAATAGTACACACCATATTGTGCTAAAAAGCGTGCAATACCTTTATTGATACCACAAATATCGGTGACTTTGAGTGGTGCTAAGGTACTGGCTGATAGCCAAGGTGGAATCACAGTAACTCCGCTAGGTTTATCGCGTTTTGAGGCAATTTTAGCCGTGGTTTTATCGCCACTAACACCTACTGAACACGTCAACCCTGTGGCTGAGAAGATGGCTTGCTGAATATGTACTCCGACAGCCTTGGCATGTGTGTATAAATGACGACAACGCGATAAATCAATAAACGCTTCATCCACAGAAAAGATTTCTAAGTCTGGCGATACCGTTTCTAAGATAGTCATGATATTCGTCGATACACTCGCATAGATAGAGGGACGCGATGGGCATTGTATAAGCTGCGGGCATAATTGACGCGCTTCGGTCAGTCGCATGCCTGTTTTAATCCCAAATGCACGTGCTTCATACGAGCAAGTAATAATACAACTTCCCAATTGACCATTTGTAACACATACCGGCTTACCTCGATAACGAGGTTCATCACGCTGCTCGATCTGAGCAAAAAATGCATCCATATCGACATGAAGAATAATACGTGGCCAATGTTGAGTCATAGTTTTCCTGTCGTTCTCTTTTAGTTCTCACTACGTTCTCCATGATAGTACAAAACACTGTAGAAACAAGCTCAATGCTCAAAAAAATGTTTTCATAATGCTAAAAAACATGCCAAGCAATTGATTATTAATATTAAAATTTACAGCATGCTGTATAAGTCATAATCATTAAATATTGTATTTTTTTGACTCAGTTAATTAAAAGAACGAATCACAGCACACCCCAATAATCATCAACAACGACAAACATCAATAAAAGCTACGTTTCATCAGGAATCGATACTGCAAGCAATTAAGGGCGAAGGAACCACGACCCATAGCTAAAAAAAACCGGCTTGGCAGACAGGCATTATCAAAGGTCCTAGTGTGAGTGTAGCAGTACACTTAGAGCGGCGAGCCTAAGTTCTATTCATGCGGAGTGAAAGAGTAAATTATTTAAAATATTTTATGGTTATGACCTGATAAATTGATTTTTTCCAATACAAAACAGAGTGTTAAATCAAATTTCTTTTTATCAGAATACATCGTATCACTGATCTCTTATCATTTTTTTAAAAAATTTTGAAAAAATGCCATTAGATTTACTATATTTAAAGGAATGAGTAACGACATTGACAACGGTAAAGCTGCTGACACTCTGCAGAAAGGAGATTAACTCATGGCAGATGAAAAAACACCTAAGCATTCTGATGAAATGCCACAATTAAAATGGCTAAAGTCAAAACATAAGCGCGAAGCAAATTTATTTTTCTCTCTTTGTAGGGGTGAACAAGAGTATGTCTTAAAAGAAGAATTCAAAGAAGCGCTGATACAAACTGGACTACAAACAAACGATGATCGATTAGGAAAGCTATTTGAAGAATTAGATGTACACGAAGATAATATCAATTTTGATGATTTTATTAGCATATTAAGAACCTCAGGTTTACTAGGTGAGAAAGCCTTGAGGGGTGAGTTAGCCGTTCCTGATTTCATTGATTTTTCAAAAAATATGGATCTCATTTTTGATGAAGTAGAATCCTTTATCAATGGTGACTTAGCTTCTTACATACCACCATTGGCTGAAGTCAATCCAGATCAGTTTGGCGTAGCCATAGTGACGATAGACGGTCAGATATATCAGCGAGGTGATTCCTGTGTGGACTTTTCGATTCAGTCAATATGTAAGCCCTTTAACTATTGTTTTGCCATGGAGAAATTAGGATTACAAGCAGTGCATCATCACGTTGGTCAAGAGCCATCGGGTCGCCAATTTAATGATCTCACTTTGATGCAGAGGAATTCCGAAGATAACTTAGAAGAAGGAAATAGCGAAGTTCCATTTAATCCAATGGTCAATTCAGGCGCCATTATGACCGCTGGACTGATACTACCCGAATTATCAAATAGCCAGAGATTATGTTTTGTTAAAGAGCAATTTGGTCGATTAATAGGATGGCAAGAAAAAGGGAATTCAACCATCGATCTGCCACGATTCAACAAAGTTATGGCACGACAAGAGAATTTTAAAGGCTACAACAATATTGCCTCAGCATTTTTGCTAATGGCAACCGGAAATCTACCACACTCTAAGTTGCAACTACCTGATGATAATTACCAGGACAGCCTCGATGAGTTTGACTTCTACGTTGAACCCGCCGTAACAAGAGCTCTCAAATTATACTTTAGTATTTGCTCCATAGAAATGACCGCCACTGATATAGCGATGGCTGCCGCTACACTCGCAAATAGTGGTGTCTGCCCCATCACACAAGATCGAGTTCTTAGTCAAGAAACAGTAAGGAACTGTATGCCAGTTCTTCAAATGTGTGGAATGTATAATAGTAGCGGACATTTTTTTCAAGAGATTGGCTTACCCGCAAAAAGTGGTGTCGGTGGGGGTGTTATGTTAGTGGTGCCTCAGTTAATGGGAATTTGTATTTTTTCACCGAGACTTGATCTACATGGGAATAGTGTGCGTGGTATTGAGATGGCACGGCGTATCACATCGAAATATCTAGTCCATTTATTCGATGGCACTATGACTGATACCAGTCGTATTGACCCCAAAGTCCCTATTGCCCGTTGGCGTGCAAACAGTTGTTCAGAAGCTATTTGGGCAGCAAGTAATGGAAGTATGCGCACACTGGAACGCTTAGTGAGTCAGCAACGAGATCTTCAAGCCGGCGATTATGATCGCCGAACGCCACTACACCTGGCATCTGCTGAGGGTCATTTGGAAGTAGTTGAATTTCTACTCGATCATGGTGTTCAACCCATCGCTGATCGCTGGGGTGGCTTCCCTATTGCGGATGCACAAAATAATAATCACCATAAAATCATTGAAGTTTTCAATCGACTCCCTATCGTATATACGCAACCAGTACACTTTGTAGAGAATATTCATGGTAAAACTGATCAGATGACCACCTTTGATGATGAGTTGATGGTTATCGAGCTTTTGTTCGCTGCTGCTGAGAATAATGTGAACGGTATTCGTCAGTTGGTTGCAAAAGGAGTACCGGTACATGCTGGTGATTATGACTCACGTACAGCACTTCATTTAGCTGCCGCAGAAGGGAGCTTAGCTGCGGTTCATTATCTAGTTGGCCATGGTCATCCGCTATACGTTCGTGACCGCTGGGGAGCAACACCATATGACGAAGCTAAACGAGAAAATAGATCGGCAGTCTTGCAGTATTTAAACAAATTAATGGACTAAGAATACTCACCGAAGTGTTAATATTGGGTGATACGTAATCATCAAATCCATGATGAACAGCAACCCTAGTGATTTAGTGATCGTCACGAGCGACGAAGAGACAATAGACTGAACGATGAAGAATATATGTTGACACACAATAAAAAACACGTGCTCTTTTAAAAAGCCTATAGAAAGTATCCAGGATTTTCTTTAAAAAAAACCTAAAGATCATAACAATATCTTTACGTCACCCGATGGATAATAAGCACCACCCCTGAAAGATAAATTTATATCGCATTTACAAAACGTACATTTAGTAAAGACTGACAATCAAATAATTGATCGACGCTAGCCTTTTGTTTTGTTCATCATCAAGGTTAAGCATGCCTCATTCATTATCAAAATCCCATTGGCAATCCTGGCGTGACACTTACGATCAAATCGACCTGAAAAAATAAACTATAAAATCTATCCGTGGTCTAATTTCAATAAAGAACCTAACTTCATAATCTCTTGTAATCGACATACCATGATCAATGGGTTATACCCGTAATACTCTGTCTTTAATTTCAAGATAAGTCTTTCTTCATATCTGATTTTTGAGTTGTAAAGGGTCTTGACCCACTAATGAACTGCTGTTTGCACGAGATCTCTTACTATCATGAAACTTTTCATCACCTCCAAACAAACCACGACGTTTTGAAGAGAAGGCGCTGTAAAAATTAGGCGGGGGTATCGTCGCCCTCGACCCTCCAGTTGATGAAAATAACGCCGTTGGCTGTCTTCGATGAGGTCGGTTCTCCTTATTATCTCTATGACGCAAAAGACTCTGTGTCGAACAATGTTGATGCTGGGTAGTAGAATCATCGCTAGGTAATAACTCGTTAGGCGGATTATTCTCAGGTACTATTGATGTCGGTGTATCCCCCACCTTTTGATTGAAGTATTCGGTATAAGAGGAAGAGGTATAATCTAAAAAAAATTGCGCTGGCTCACCACCGGTAGGTTGCTCTATAGAACATGGCCGAACATAAAGCTGCTGTAGGTCTTCAACAGAATAGCCATGACATTCTAAACATGGCAGTAGGACGGTATGCAGTGTTTCTGAGGGAATGCGGTAGTGGCCAGTCCGATTAGATACAAAAGTCAATTTGCCCGAGTGATCGAATCCAAGCTCACCTGCTGCCAACAAGTAAGGTGCATCCTCTGTATTTGATCTATTCGCTATAGAGATATGTGAAAACTCTTCAAAATCTGGATTATTTGTAGCACAAATTAACTGACCCTCAACTGTCACAATAAAACGATATAGCATGATATCACTACCGCCTAAGTTCAGCGTTTGACGCTTATCACTTGATGATGAACCGCTTTTCAATATCGGTTGTTCACCACTTATCTGACTCAGTGATGTGTTAATTTTAGTAAGGTCGCCTCTATATCTCAGCCATGGGCAAAGCTCTACCTTAGACATGCGTTCACTTGCTTCAGGAGAGGGGTTTGGTCGATAAGCTGTGAGATTATTGCCTTGAATGTTGATAAGCTTTGTCAGTGGTATGGGGTCAGAGTTCCTTGTGGGGGACGCTGGAGGTTTTTCAACGTTGAGACTCGATGGATTGTGTGACAAAGAAGAATGACGCATGGTAATGAAAAACTCTGAATTTTTGACTCTAAACGTCAAATATACGCGAGATAGATTAAAATAACCTTAAATATAGTCAAAATACTATCAATTTCACCTTAAAAAAACATTAAATAGCCGGCAGGCGTTGGCCTAATTGCTCAAATCCTCTACACTTAATTTGTTCATTATTTTACCCTAATGCGAGTCTTATGAATCCCAATACCACCTACACACCTCTCACCCGGTCACAAGACAATCATTTGATTGCGGGTGTTTGCAGCGGCATTGCCAAGGTATTTAATATTGACCCATCATGGATCAGAATAGCGTTTTTAATCAGTTTATTTCTATTCAAGTTCACTCTAGTGATCTATCTACTGCTATGGATCTACCTACCTCGTGCGACTAAACATCAGGCATCAATAGGGCCACAAACACAAACGCTACCAACTCCCGACCATCAAGAACCCGCTATATTGATGGCACCCGCAATACCAACCACTCTTGAAGATATCGATCACCCACTTCCACCACTGGCCGAGCTTCTACAGGATCACACTGTTGATACTTCTAGCCAGAAAATCAATCTAGAACAGCCAGTACCTGTCGAAACATCGACATATAACAACCCCGAGACATCAGACCTCTTGACAGCCTTTGAGAACGACATGACCACACCATCTAACGACACAACAATGAATCGAACACAAGCAACGTCCTTTGAGGAATTCCCCAGTGACTTTTTAGCCTCATTTGATGATGAAACAACCAG
>DCQA01000025.1:0-33752 GCA_002323325.1 Coxiellaceae bacterium UBA1530
TCATTAAGACTTTCAAAACGCCACAGGCAAAATTGCAAGATTTTGACTTGCTCACTAGCGTCAAGCTTTAAGGCAGTAAAGTCGGCCTCTGTGATAGCTAATTGACCGGCAGCCAAAAAGGCGGTCTTGGGAATAAAATCACTCAAGGTATTCATGCGTGCTTGTACATGCGGCAATACGGTTAATAAGTTATCGCGGTTCAGCGCCCAAGCCGTTAATTGATCGGCTAACTGTTCAGTGGTCAAGGATTCACGAATCCACAAACCGTTTAACCAGTTAAGTTTATCCAAGTCGAAAATAGGTCCGCCCAGCGAGACACGCTGAATATCAAACGCCGTTAGCATATCATCAAGACTGAACTTTTCGCGCTCATCAGGCATTGACCAACCCATACGCGCGAGATAATTCACCACCGCTTCGGCTAAATAACCCATGCGCTGGTAATAAAGAATACTGGTGGGATTCTTACGCTTGCTGAGTTTACTTTTGTCAGGGTTACGCAATAGGGGTAAATGACACAACTGCGGCATGGGCCAGTCAAAGTATTGATAAAGTAACTGATGCTTAGGGGCTGAATTAATCCACTCTTCGCCGCGCAGCACATGACTAATTTGCATGAGGTGATCATCCACCACATTGGCCAAGTGATAGGTGGGCATGCCGTCTGACTTCAGTAATATTTGCGCATCAACCATCGACCAGTCGAGTTCAATAGCACCGCGCAGTAAATCGTTTACCACACAGGTGCCCGACTCTGGCACCTGCATACGCACCACAAACGGTTGGCCATCATTAGCGCGTTGCTGCTGTTCTGCTTGACTCAACAATAAGTCAAACGGTTTCAACGCACGATTCTCACCATCCGCTTTAATTTCGGCGCGCAGCTCATCTAACTCTTTGGGTGTGCGGTAACATTTAAACGCATGACCTTGGTCAATTAATTGTTGCGCATGCTGCTGGTATATATCTCCGCGCTCACTTTGCCGATAAGGACCAAAATCGCCGCCTTTATCGGGTCCTTCGTCCCAGTCGAGCCCAAGCCAACGCAGGGAATCATAAATCATTTGCTCTGACTTGGCGGTACTGCGTTGTTGGTCGGTATCTTCAATGCGCAAAATAAACTGGCCGCCGTGCTGTTTCGCAAAGCAAAGATTAAATAGCGCAATATAAGCGGTGCCTACGTGAGGATCGCCGGTCGGTGAAGGTGCAATTCGTGTTCTTACAGTCATGGATACAAGTCGTTCCCAAGCCAATGATAAAGTCACATTATACGGCATCTAAGTGAATAAGATTAATAGTCTAAGCGTGGTATTTATTGTCAAGCTAGCGGTTTTAGCCGCTCTATTGGCTGTTTATGATCGGCTATCGTTGACAATAGCTATGGACAAATAAGCGCCTATAATAGCCGTGAGCGCCGCCATCAGCTGCAACAAATAACGGCTATCGACACCCCATAAGGCCATGACAATCGTCAGCAATAGCATGGCTAACATGGCGATATTCTGAAGAAAATTACTGCTGGCTATCAAACCACCTAACTGTTCTGATGGGGTATTTTTTTGCAGGTAAGCATTGAGCGGCACAATTAAACACGCCGAGGCAATGCCCATCATGAAGTAGACCATAGCAAACGCAGTTGCGGTACTTAAAAGACTCAATGACGTTAAACCCAGCGTCATTATCACCACCCCGAGCGGCACAAAGCGCAGCTCAATACGCGGCCCCGATAAACGTCCGACGCACGTTGCTCCCAATGCTAAGCCTAAGCCAGTCGTCGCTAATACCCCTTGAATCACTGCCGTGTTGGTCATGCCAGCATGTGCTTTAGCAAAAGCAGGAAAAGCCGCCAACATGCCCTGCCCCACAGACCAAAATAATGCCAAGCATAAAATGGGCAGCAATCGCCGACGATGAGACAATAACTCAAACAATGATTGACGCGACACTGAAGAGGTGTTGGTCTTGCTATTGATCGCGCCCTGTTCCATCGCCGGCTCTTTCAGTAGTGGAATACGACATGTCCAATAAAGTTGTAACATCGCTAAACTCACGAGAACTAAGCCTAAGGGCCAAAGCAAAGCGATAAGAGCATTGGTATCAGCCAAAACGATTGCATGGCGCGCATATAAATATTCAAAGCCGACTGAAAAAGCCAATGTGCCAATTAATATGCCGCTAATAGACGCTGTTTGCGCCCAGCCATTCGCCTCACTTAATCGCGCTTCTCCCCAAAATAACTTTAAATAAGCGAGCTTGGCCGGTGAGTAAAAAGCTGATTGAATCGCCATTAACAATGTCATAACCATTGCAGGCCAAAACCAACCGGCGCCATAAAAGACCGTAATAGCCAGTGTTAACATCAGCGATGCAGCAGCCGTTGCGCGCATAATCTTAACTTTATTGTGCGTATCTGCCAGTTTAGCAACCGGCATCACTAAGCCAATATAAGGTAATAAGATGCAGGCATTAATGATCGCCACTAAAATAATTTGTTGGCTGCCGTCATACACTTTGAATACGGTATTCTGCAAAGCAATTTTATGCCCTAAATCAATCAGCGCATTTAAAAAAATAACGCTAAAGAATATCCTACCGTCTGTCATCGACGAACTCACTGCCACACGATCGACCTATTGAATAAGAATCGTTAAAAGCACATTCTAGCATAGCGGTTGCAACAGCAAACCTGACGAAATCGATAAGCATTTTTCAGGCGATAAATTCAGTTTTAAAAGTAAAACGAAAGCTGTTACGAAGAGGTTCGTAAAGGAAGAGAATTTAAAACCAAAGGCACTTTATTGTTGTTTTTAATGGTGCCTGAGGTCTAAGGGTGTAAATACATTACAAACCTAGGTCATCTATACCCAACTGGTCTTGCAAGAGCCTTACTTCAAGCTTCTCTTCAAGCCGCCGGCGAATATCAGTCGATTTAGCAAATTTAACCGGTTTGCCATCATCTTTATCCATCGAAGTTTCCACGCTTTCAACGACGAAATCATCGATATCGAGCCCGATATCATTAGCTTGATCATTGGCACCTACTTCAGCACTGTTGGTGGAAATCGTTGCTACTTGTCCAGACATCTTCATAACCTCCAGTCGTTTCAAACCAAAAACGAATGTCATTTTTTTAATAACCCAGCTTAATTTAATTATTATTAGCCTGAAGCTGTGTCATTAATGAACAGACTAGACCGATTATTTATTAAACACCATTAATTTCACAAAAAATTAAGCGCTTAGAAAAAAATAGTTTTAAAGACTAAAAAGACATAACTAGAAGTTATTGAAGCGAGCTTGCAAGCATTGCAGGTATAGTCTAATAGACAGATATTAATTATAAATACATAAAATCAATAACTTAAAGAAAAACTGCTTGTGATGTTTCACTACAGTCGTTAGAGCAATAAACGGCGTACATCGGCCAAGAGAGCGGCTATCTCGGTCATAAAACGGCCCGCATCGCCGCCATTAACGGCCCGATGGTCATAAGAAAGTGACAGCGGTAGCATTTTACGCGGTACAAATTCGCCGTTTTGGAAAACCGGTTTGACCGCCAGTTTAGACACCCCAAGAATGCCTACCTCGGGGGTATTAACGATCGGCGTAAAGCCGGTGCCACCAATACCGCCTAAGCTGGAGACAGTAAAGCAACCGCCTTGCATCTCATTGGGTTTGAGCTTACGGCTTTTCGCCTTATCGGCAAGTTCCCGAATCTCTTCGGATAGCTGCCAAATGCCTTTTTTATTCACGTCGCGCACCACTGGCACCATCAAGCCTGCTGGCGTATCAACCGCCATGCCAATATGCACATACTGCTTATAAATAATTGATTCACCGTCAGCTGATAAAGACGCATTAAAAGCGGGATTGGATTCTAAAGCAGCAGCGACCGCTTTCATGAGAAAAGACACGGGGGTGATTTTAATTTCACGCTTAGCCATCTCATCCTTTAATGTCTGGCGAAAGGCTTCTAGCTCGGTAATATCTGCATCATCAAATTGTGTCACATGCGGCACGTTCAACCAGCTGCGGTGCATATTAGCGGCAGTGATTTTATGCAGCTTTGACATAGGTTCAGTAACGATTTCACCAAACTGAGAGAAATCCACTTCAGGCACCTTAGGTATCGCGCCGCCCATGGTGTCAGGCGAGCTCACTAACTGCTTAACATAGCTATGCAAATCTTCTTTGGCTAAGCGACCGCGAGGACCCGAACTCTTCACTCGACTCAAATCGACACCTAATTTTCTGGCTAATTTGCGAACCGCTGGCCCTGCGTAAACATCAGTTTTACGGCGTCGATCATCAGCGCCTTGGGTATTCCCTGTGTCTAAATTTGATGGGCTTTTATTGGTGGCGGAACTGGCTAAGAAAGATGAAACGGGGACTGAGGTCGATGGCTCAGATGTCGTTGGTTTAGATGTCGTGCTTGCTTCGGTGGCAGAGACAGCTTCTGCATTATCACCGGCAGCCGTCACAGCTTGCGTATCAGTCACCATCACTTCAAGTTCAGCGACCTTATCGCCTTCTGCTAGAGAGTCACCCTCATTGACATACAGGGCGGTGATTACGCCACTGACGGGCGAGGGTAATTCCATCGACGCTTTGTCTGATTCCATTAATACAATGCCATCGCCTTCATCGATGCGATCACCTACGGCAACCATCAGCTCAATCAATTCAACCTTATCAGCACCACCTAAATCGGGCACAAAAACGGATTCTGTTGCGGTGGCAGGCGTTGTTGTTGGCGTTTGATCTGGTACAACAGCTGGTGCTGACTCAAGCTGAGCTGGCGCTTCACTCGCTATGGCTACCGCTGACTCTGACGCTACCGATTGAGCATCCATTGACTCCGAGGAGGCAGGGTCAGAAGCACTTATCTCTAATTCTAAGAGTGCATCGCCCTCTTTCACCATCGATCCTTCGGCAACAGAAATAGCGGTTACTTTACCAGCGACAGGACAAGGTATATCCATTGAGGCCTTGTCAGATTCAACCACGATGATTGAATCGTCAACGCTGACCTCATCACCGACCGCAACTGATATTTCAATTACTTCTACTTCGGCAGCGCCACCAAGATCAGGAATCTTTACCGTTTGCTTTGTCAATGTACTCACCTTCACTCAATAGAATAATAAAAAATCGCTTAAATCAATGCTGATTTATTTGACGGTCTCATACGGTTGTCGGGTCAACTTTGTCCGCAGAGATTCCGTATTTTTTCAACGCTTGCTTAATAACCGACGGATCTAGTTTTGCTTCATCAACTAAGGCTGATAGCGCTGAAATAACGATAAAATAACGATTCACCTCAAAGAAATGACGCAGTTTCGCTCGGGTATCACTGCGGCCAAAACCATCAGTGCCTAAGACATTAAATCGACCCGGCACATAGGGTCGCAATTGATCGGCATACAGCTTCATGTAATCCGTTGCAGCAATGAAAGGGCCTTCTGCTTCTTGTAGCTGTTCAGTGATATAAGGCACTTTAGGTGTCTCTTCAGGGTGCAACATATTCCAACGCTGGCAAGCCAAACCGTCGCGACGCAATTCATTGGCACTAGTGATGCTCCATACATCAGCAGCTACTGACCAGTCATCATTAAGCAGCGCTACCGCTGCCTCAATCTCGCGTAAAATAGTCCCTGAGCCCATTAACTGAACCCGATTAGCACTTTTGAAGTTATTATCTACCAGACGATAAATGCCTTTAATGATGCCTTGCTCAACACCCACCGGCATTTCGGGATGACTGTAATTTTCATTCATCGCGGTAATATAATAAAACTTGTTTTCTTGCTTTGTGTACATACGGTCTAAACCATCCTGAATAATAACGGCCATCTCAAAAGCATAAGTAGGATCGTAAGAGACACAATTTGGTATTGTCGATGCCATAAGATGGCTATGGCCATCTTGGTGCTGTAAACCTTCGCCGTTCAACGTAGTTCGACCTGATGTCGCACCAATTAAAAATCCTCGCGCTTGACTATCACCAGCTGCCCAAGCCAAGTCACCCACTCGTTGAAAACCAAACATCGAATAAAAAATATAAAACGGAACCAAGGGAGTATTGTTGGTGCTGTATGATGTTGCCGCAGCCAACCATGCCGACATCGCACCACTTTCATTAATACCTTCTTCTAAAATCTGACCTTTCTCATCTTCCTTATAATACATAATGCCGCCAGCATCGTGTGGCGTATAAAGCTGACCTTGAGATGAGTAAATCCCCAACTGCCTAAACATCCCTTCCATACCAAATGTTCTCGCCTCATCCGGCACGATCGGCACAATGCGCTTACCGATACTTTTATCTTTAACCAAACTTGAAAGAATACGAACAAACGCCATCGTGCTAGAAATCTCACGCTTTCCGGAACCTTTTAGTTGTGCAGAAAACGCATCCAATGCAGGCGTTTCTAATTTATCAAAACTGACTCTACGTCGAGGAATATAGCCACCCAGTTTTTCACGCCGCTCACGCATATAAGTCATTTCTGGGCTATCAGGCGAAGGACGATAATAAGGAACAGTCTCTAACTCTTTATCTGACAAAGGAATATTAAAACGATCACGAAACTGTTTTAAACTCTGCGTATCTAATTTTTTCAGTGAGTGTGTTTCGTTATTGGCTTCGCCCGCCTCACCCGTACCATAACCCTTAACGGTCTGCGCAAGAATAACAGTTGGTTGGCCGGTGTGCTCAACCGCTTGTGAATAAGCGGCGTAAACTTTGTAGGGGTCATGACCGCCACGATTAAGATTCATAATGTCGTCATCGGACAAATCTTTGACTAACTCCAATAACTCTGGGTACTTACCAAAGAAATGCGCGCGGGTATAAGCGCCACCATTAAACTTATAATTTTGTAATTCACCATCGCGAACCTCGTTCATTCGCTGCTGCAACAAACCCGTTTTATCCCGCTCTAACAGTGGGTCCCAGCGGCGGCCCCATAGCACCTTGATAACATTCCAACCTGCGCCTCGAAAAACACCCTCTAACTCTTGGACAATTTTACCGTTACCACGAACAGGACCATCTAAACGTTGTAAGTTACAGTTAATCACAAACACCAAATTATCCAGTGACTCGCGACCCGCCATGGCGATAGAACCCAGCGATTCAGGCTCATCACACTCACCATCGCCTAAGAAACACCAGACTTTTCGATTGTCACGATGTGCTAACTCGCGTTTATCGAGATACTTCATGACATGGGCTTGGTAAATCGCCTGTATCGGTCCTAAGCCCATCGATACGGTTGGGAACTGCCAATAATCAGGCATCAACCAAGGGTGGGGGTATGACGACAAGCCATTGCCGTCCACTTCCCGTCGAAAGTTATCCAGTTGCTCTTCAGTTAAGCGACCTTCTAGGTAAGAGCGGGCATAAATACCGGGCGAAATGTGGCCTTGGTAATAAATGAGGTCGCCCTCTTGCTGATCATCGGCGCCGCGAAAAAAATAGTTATAACCCACATCGTAAAGCGTGGCAGCTGAAGAAAAGCTAGAAATATGACCCCCTAAGCCCTCATCGTTGTCATTAGCACGCATTACCATGGCCAATGCATTCCAGCGAGTGAGCGAACGAATTCTTCGCTCCATAAATAAATCACCGGGCATCAACTTCTCATTGACCGGTAAAATAGTATTGCGATAGGGGGTGGTGATGGCTGGCGGCATGGTAATATCGGCATCAACCGCACGATCCAAAAGTTGCTGCAACAAAAAGGCGGCTCTGTCTCGCCCACTATGATGGATAACTGACTCAATAGAATCTAACCATTCCTGGGTTTCTGATGGGTCTTTATCGTTGTCATGCATATCGGCATTTCCTTAACAGTCGCTTTGGGTTATTCAATACATTTCATTCAGTAGCTTGATAGCGATGACCTAGGGGGTGTCGTGTGTCACTTACTTTGGCCACCAAAAACCGCATTCATTGCAGTTTAGGTCAACTCAGCTGGGGTATCTAGCCCAATTAAGCCAACTGTCTTAATATTTTAGCCAAATCGGTAAAATCCACCGAATAAACTATCAAAGCAACAATTTTGCTCGTTATTTGAGCGATAACAGTCTGCTATCTGGACAATAGGATTTAATTATCGAGGGTTTTAGCGAAGATAAAATAAGCTAAGTAATGGAGAATAACATCTAAAAATAGAAGTACTCTTCGATTAAGTCATTCGGATTAGCCATGGCCAGCCAAGCAGAACCGCTCCCAGCAGGCCTACTCAACTGCAGAAGGTTGAAGACTGCTGGGCCATGCATTGAGCACGGCCTTTATTAAGGTTGCTAATGGAATCGCAAAAAAGACTCCCCAAAGACCCCACAAACCACCAAAGAATAAAATAGCCAGTAAAATAGCGACTGGATGCAAATTAACCGCTTCAGAGAATAAAAGCGGTACCAAGGCATTACCATCGAGACCTTGAATAATCAGGTAAGCCGTCATTAACCACATCACTTCACTCCCCCACCCCCATTGAAGCAAGGCCACCAACAGCACTGGTAATGTGACCAAAAAAGCACCAATATAAGGAACAACAACGGATAAGCCGACTAAAATCGCTAGCAATGCGGCATAATTAAGGTCAAATCCAGCAAAAATCGCATAAGAAGCGACGCTGATAATAAATATTTCGATTGCCTTACCACGCACGTAATTGGCCATTTGAGCGTTCATCTCTTGCCAGATAGAACTCAATAACGGTCGTTCAGTGGGGAGTTTATCGGCAAACCAAGACAGTAAGACGACACGATCCTTCAGAAAGAAAAACACCAGAATAGGCACTAACACCAGATAGACCATAAAACTAAACAAATTCGGGATCTTTGACACCGAAAAAGACAGCACTGACTGGCCAAGCCCACCTAATTCACGATTTAACAGTTCCGTCCACTCTTGCACTTGAGACGCAGAAATTAGGGCTGGGTACATTTCAGGCAGCAGCACTAATTTCTCCTGCAAAACAACAATAAAACTAGGGAGCTCTTGAACCAAATTGGTCAATTGATCCAGCGCCAGTGGCAAAACAATAATCAAACCAATAATCAACAAAAGCACTAGAAACGCTGAACTTAAACTTACGGCCAATAGATGAGGGCAGTTAAGTCGCTCGAGCTGAAATACCACCCCTTGCAGTAAAAAGGCTAAAACCAATGCCGCAATGACGGGCGCTAAAATACCGCCGAAAAAAATAATGACCGTACTTAATGCTATCAGTAACAATAATAAAACAACCGCTTGCTCATCATGTAAATGCCGTTCATACCATTTTTTTAATACCTGCAACATAAGCTTATTTACCCTTAATGAACGAAGCATTGATGCGCTTATAACCCTGTATTGAAAGGGTTGAGATGGAACTTAGCAACGCATTGTTACTCGAAGTTACCCGCAAAACTATAAAAAAAATATCTTGCTGTTTGAATTGTATAAACAAAACGCTGGTTTTTGCCATATGATAGCCAGTAAATACTGCATCATTTGCTAATATAAGCCCATTGAAAGAGGGGTACTGTATCAGTAAGACCCATTAATATTGGTATTTAAACGAACAATGACCCAAAAACAGAGCAGACATGGCGACGGCCTAATGAAAACAACAGGTTTACGCGAATGACTTGTCAATTAACGCCAATTCAATTCCTGCAATGGCTTCGCTGCTATCAGAAACTGCTAAAGAAGACGCTGAGGCTGATCGGCAGTCTGTTCGCCCTTTTGTCTGTATCGAGCCAAGCAGTCAATGAGGCGATTGTATTACCTGAACTGGGGGACAACTCAGCAGGCCTGATGTCAGCCAAGGATGAAAAAGCACTGGGCCAATCCTGGCTCAAATCTTTTCGTGGCAGCGTGACACTTGAATCCGACCCCATTATTTTTGAATACTTAGAAAACCTACTGTTTAGGCTGGCCAGCTACAGCCAACTAAACGACAAAGACCTTCATTTAGTGGTAGTTAGGAACCCAAACATCAACGCATTTGCCGTGCCAGGTGGGGTGATCGGTGTTAATAGCGGGCTTTTACTTTATGCCGAGACAGAAGGGCAACTGGCCTCAGTGCTTAGCCATGAACTGGCCCATTTATCACAGCGCCACTTTAGCCGCAGCGTCGAAGCCGCTAAAGGCACAAGCCTGACCACGCTGACAGGCATGCTCGCAGGTATAGCACTCGCTATTGCCAATGAAAGTGAAGCGGCTCAAGCGGCAATTATTGGTTCACAGGCCGCCGCCTTGGATGCAAAATTACGTTACAGTCGCATGCACGAAAAAGAAGCCGATCGAATGGGCATGAAGACCTTAGTCGATGCAGGTTACTCGGCAAACTCAGCAGCAGCGATGTTCAAACAAATGCTCAATGCATCGCGACTGTATGGCAATAAAACGCCTGAATTTTTACTCACGCACCCTATTACTGAATCACGCATCGCTGACGCGAAAAATCGCGCCAGACAATATAATTCCCCAACCAGTAAACTGCATCTAAACTACTTACTGATTAAGACACGTGCCTATGTGCTCGCCCAGTCATCGAATAAAAACAGCATTAGCCATTTTTCTTCGCAACTTGAAAAGCTTTCTGTCAAGCGATCGATTGAACACCCATCATCAGAAGCCCTGTATGCTGAAGCAGCACGCTATGGCCTTGCACTCGCCTATCAACGCGACCAGCAATGGCGCAAAGCCAGAAAGACTTTAGCGCCTCTGTTAGAGCAAATACCAGGAAGAATCACTTACAGCCTTTTAGATATCGACATTGATAGCGATTCAGGCAAAACCAAGGTCGCAGAAAATAGACTTCGAGATCTAAGCGGTTTAACCCCTAATAACTACGCAATCAGCATGCAGTTGGCCGCGGTGTTACTCAAAAATAATAAAGCCACAGATGCACAAAAAGTCTTAAGCAATTTAGCAAAAACAAGGCCAGCGCAAGCCGACATTTGGTACGCGCTGGCAGAAAGCCAAGGACTCGCAGGGGATATAAATGGCCTTCACCAGTCAAGGGCTGAATTTTTTCTTCTACGTGGAAATCTCAGCAAGGCTAAAATGCATTACCGGCAGGCCTTACATCTAAGCCAAAAAGATTTTCAGCGTTCGGCAAAAATAAAACAGCGATTATCATTTGTTATGGAGTTAGAACGGCAAGCAAGATCATTCTGAAGTAAGGGGATTAATTTTGAGTTTTGACAAAATCAAGCATTCGTTGCAACGGTGTTAACGCCTGCTGAGCCAACTGCGAGTCAACAAATATTTCATTACCCGCTTGTGTCAGACTACTGGCTAAATTATCTAAGTTATTCATCGCCATCCAAGGACAGTTTGCGCAACTCTTACAGCCTGCACCAGCACCACCTGTGGGCGCAATTAAGAACTGTTTATCTGGTACCAATTGCGATAATTTATAAAAAATACCTTGATCAGTCGCCACAATAAACTTATCGTGCGGCAGTTGCTCCGCGGCGCGAATGATTTGGGTGGTAGAACCAACGCTATCGGCTAGGGCCAACACCGACTCTGGCGACTCTGGGTGCGCTAACACGGCGGCTTCGGGATAGACTGCTTTTAAATCGTGAATACCCTTTGCTTTGAATTCATCATGCACAATGCATGCGCTGTCCCATAACAGCATATCAGCGCCTGTGTGTTTCTGCACATAGGCACCAAGATGTTTATCCGGCGCCCAAATAATCTTTTCGCCCTCAGCATCTAAAAAATCAACGACATCCAAAGCGATACTTGAAGTAACAACCCAATCGGCTCGGGCTTTGACTGCCGCCGAGGTATTAGCATAAACCACAACCGTTCGATCGGGATGCTCATCACAGAAAGCTGAGAACGTTTCAATGGGACAACCCAAATCGAGAGAGCAGGTTGCCTCGAGTGTCGGCATAAACACGCGTTTCTCTGGGCTGAGTATTTTTGCCGTTTCACCCATAAATTTAACTCCTGCCACGATTAAATTTTCAGCAGGATGATTGGCACCAAATCGCGCCATTTCTAATGAGTCAGAAACCACACCACCGGTCTCTTCAGCCAAGCGTTGAATTAACGGATCAGTATAGTAATGGGCAATGATGGCAGCATTTTCGCGCTCAAGCATTGATTTTATATTTTCATTGACACGCTGATATTCTGCCTCTGTATAAGCATGCGGCGCCGGTTCGTATAAATGACGCTTAACAATATCCTCCGCACTACCAGAGTAGGCATCAACTGTGCTACATAGGTTCGCTGATTGAGACTTGGCGGCATCAGCCGTTTGATGTGAAGATTCAGTCATGGGCAAATTTTTTTCGTAAATCAGCGAGTTGATCAGAGGACTGTAATTGTAACACAGGCAAAGTGGTGCTTCGCAAGCGATAACAAGGCCACTTAAACTAAGCTAAGGGTCTAACAATTCATTTCTCATTAGTCTAAGTGGATAAAAAGGTCATATGGCAGACTAAACTGAATGGATTTGTAATGGCTACCATGACTGCAGATCGAGGTATAATTAAGATTAATAACGCTAATAGAAAATCTAACAAAAACATCTCTAGGATTAAAATATGAGCATTTTAGATAAATTTCGTCTTGATGGAAAAGTCGCAGTGGTCACGGGTGCCGGTCGCGGCATAGGCGCTGCCTGCGCGAAAGCCTTCGCCGAAGCCGGTGCCGATGTGGTGATCGGCGCTCGAACCATCAGCGAACTTGAATCCGTTGCCAGTGAAATAGAAGCAATGGGGCGCCGAGCAAAAATCGTAAAACTAGATGTTTTGGTCACCGAGGACTGTGAAAACCTGATTAACACCGCCGTTGAAACCTTTGGTAGAATCGATATTCTAGTCAATAATGCGGGTGGCGGAACCCCCCCTAAACCCACGCTCAAAACATCGGTAAAAGAATTTGAAGGTAACTTTCGCTTTAATGTGACCAGTGCCTTTGTTTGCTCACAACTGGCTATTCCAAAAATGGTTGAAACGGCAGGCGAAGGTTCTATCATCAATATTTCTTCGGTAGCAGGGAAAGAACCTTGCTCGCAATTTGCCGCCTATGGCGTAGCGAAATCTTCATTGAGTTTTTTAACAAAAGAGCTGGCACAAGAATTCGCACCTAAAATTCGTGTCAATGCGATTGGTGTTGGCTCGACCAAAACGCAAGCACTGGAGAGCGTTTTAACGCCAGAGGTTGAAAGCAATATGGTTCGCTTAACGCCAATGGCAAGACTGGGTGAGGTTGAAGATATATCGGCCTGCGCACTCTACTTAGCCTCACCTGCCTCCGCTTATTTAACTGGCGACGTGATTGCCGTTAATGGCGGCTTAAATGCTTTAAATATGCAAATGCCAGGTGCTTTTGATTAAGCAAAAAATCGATTGCAATACTAATAAAGGTAACAACCGTGGCCGCACTACTGTTTGAAAAAAAAGATCATGTCGCTTGGTTAACACTGAATCGACCTGAAGCTAAAAATACTTTAAATGCAGAAATATTCGTCGACCTGTCTGAAGCCTGGCAAGAAATAAAAGACGATGATCATATTCGCGTCGCGGTATTAACCGCAGCGGGTGATGTTGACTTTTGTTGTGGTGGCGACCTTAGCAGTGTTATTCCTATTTGGATGGGCACCAAAAAGCCAGAAAATTCAATTGAAGAAAAACTATTAGCCGACCCTCAAATAGTCGATAAAACCTTACTCAAACACACGCCATTTGATAAACCGATTGTAGCGGCCATTAATGGCCGCGCCTTAGGTGGAGGTTGCGAAATCTTACAGGCAACTGATGTCAGAATTGCGGCTGAACATGCCACCTTCGGTTTACCAGAACCTAAACTTGGGCTAATACCCGGTGGTGGATCAACGGTTCGTCTCGCTAGACAGCTGCCTTGGGCACATGCAATGAAAATATTACTCTGTGGTGAACCCATTAATGCCCAACAGGCACTCGAGTTTGGCCTGATCAGCGAAATCTGTCCAGCGGATCAATTACAGCAACGCGCTGAACAAACCGCTGCTCAAATAGCTGCTTTAGCTCCGCTTGCAACACAGGCCATCAAGCGAACAGCATTAGCAAGCCATACGATGAGCTGGGACGATGCGTTTCATTATGAAATGGAACAGTCAGCTCTAACAACCCTGTCGGAAGATGCACGAGAAGGCAACAAAGCCTTTAAGGAAAAACGACAAGCCAATTTCAAAGGCAAATAAAAGGCAGCTTCCCCCTTAAGGTATTTTATGTCGAAACAGTTTGATCCTTTGCATGGCAATCATGGAAAAAGTGTCTTTGAAGCAGCAAGTGCCAATGCGCATGTGGGTATGGAGATTGCCGCCGTTGCCGCATTAACGCCTGATCGAGTGGCTATTACCTTTGGCTCAGAAAGAATCAGTTTTAAGCAGCTCAACCAACTTACCAACCAAATTGCCCACCGTTTATTACGCGCAGGCATTACTGCGGGCGATGCGGTTGCTCTGCTCTGTAGCAACCGCATTGAATTTGTTGCTGTGCGGTTTGCTTGCCATCGAATAGGTGTTCGCTTAACACCAGTTAACTGGCATCTCGCACCTGAGGAGGCCGCCTATATTATTGACAACTGTGACGCCAAAGCTTTATTTGCCGATGCCCGAGTCAAACAAGCAGCCATTATTGCGGCACAACATAGTCAGCAGCTTATTGTCAAAATTGCTATTGGTGACGCGATCGACAACTTTGATCAATGGGATACGCTTAGCCAGGAAAAGGTTGATAATGTTAGTCAGCCGGTGCTGGGCAACACCATGCTTTATACTTCAGGAACAACTGGCAAACCTAAAGGCGTTTACCGCGAACAACCCGATTCCTCTAAAGCAGCAGACATGCAAGCAATACTAACTGCTGTTTTTCAATTCGACACGGAGTCTGGACTTGACCAAGCATTAACTCCGGGACCGTTGTATCATTCAGGACCGTTTAATTTGTGCATGACGACCCCGTTAACCTCTGGCATAGGTATTGTGCTAATGGATAAATGGGACCCAGAGGAAACGTTGAAACTGATTGAACAACATAAAATATCGCATGCTTTTTTTGTGCCAACCATGTTTGTTCGAATGCTAAAGCTGGATCAAGCTATCAAAGATAAGTACAGTATCAGCTCTCTAAAATTTATCATTCATGGTGCCGCACCTTGCGGAATGGAAACTAAGCAAGCAATGCTAGCCTGGTTTGGGCCTATTATATGGGAGATGTTTGCCGGCACCGAAGGCCCTGGTACTATTGTCAGTCCACAGGATTGGCTTGCCAAGCCAGGCACAGTAGGCAAACCCGGCCCTGATCAAATTCGCATTTTAGATGATGATGGTCAGCCCGTTGAAGGCTCAACGCCTGGCCAGCTATTTTTAATCAATCCACCAAATAGCCAATTTAATTATTACAAAGATCCGACCAAAACTGAAACCGCTGTCAAAAACGGCTACTTTACTGCCGGTGACATCGGCTATCTTGATGACGATGGCTTTTTATTTTTAACCGGTAGAAGCGCCGAGGTCATCATCAGTGGCGGCGTTAATATATACCCACAGGAAATTGATAATATTCTTATTAAGCACAGTGCGGTTGCAGATGCCGCCTGCGTAGGCGTACCAAACGCTGACTGGGGCGAAGAGGTTAAAGCCGTTATACAGCTTAAATCAGGCACGATTGCCTCTGCAGAATTAACTGAACAGCTCATTGAATTTACCGCAAAGCACCTAGCCAAACAAAAAATACCTCGTTCGATTGATTTTATTTCCGAGCTGCCACGTAGCGAAGCTGGCAAGGTGCAAAGAAAAAAACTTCGTGATAGTTATTGGCCAAAACAACAAACCATAATCTAAGCTTAATGTATATTAGCCACAACCATGAGTAATTAATTTATGAACCCACCGGATAATGCACCTGTGTTAGTGGCAGTCGCCGCCGTTCAGCAAAAGCAAACCAACATTGCTGAAGCTAAAGAGCCTATCACCTTAATGATTGATGCAGTGAACGCTGCTTTGAAAGATAGCCAAGCACCTACCATAGCAAAACAAATCGAGCATATTTGTGTACCCAAAGGCATGTGGCAATACACTAATCCAGCCGCATTAATCGCTGAAGCAGTGGGAGCCGAAAACGCCGTCACCGAATTTTGTGACTTCGGCATTCTACAACAGACCAACTTAGGTCAAGCCTGCCAAAAAATTGCCGCTGGTGATATTGAGGTTGCTTTAGTTGTGGGCGGCGAAGCGAAGTACAGACAATTGCAAGCCATGATTCAAAATGTCGAAGCCACCGAAACGCAGCAACAAGACAGTCAGCCCGATTCTTTTTTACAACCCGAAGCCGAGCTGTGGTCTGAAATTGAGTCGAAGGCCGGCTTAGGCATGCCAGTTGGTTATTATGCGTTGATCGAAAGTGCTATTTGTCATCAACAAGGTATTAGCATGGATCAACATCGCGACAATATTGCCTCGCATTATGCTCGATTTAGTGAAACCGCTACCGCTAACCCTGACGGTTGGGCTGAGTCTGCATTAAGTGCTGAGATTATTCGTAATGCTGGCGATAAAAATGCCATGTTAGCTTTTCCCTATACGAAGCATCACAATAGTCAATGGAATGTTGATCAAGCTTGTGCCCTATTGTTTTGCTCAGTGCGTAAAGCACGCGAATACGGAATTCCTGAATCACAATGGATATTCCCCTTAGCCAGCACGGAGTCAAATCAAATTATTAATGTTTCACAGCGGCCTGATTTGGGCCGTTCAATAGCGGCTGAAATGGCTGGCCAGCGCGCCTTAAAAATTGCTGATTTAACGATTGATGAGATAGATTTTATCGATCTTTATAGCTGTTTTCCATCGGCTGTAAACCTAAATATACAAGCCTTAAATATTCCTGTAGACAGAGAGTTAACCGTTACCGGTGCCATGCCCTACGGCGGCGGCCCATTAAATAATTACTGCTTGCAAGCTACGGTAAAGCTGGCGCAGTTGCTGCGTGAAAATCCAGGCAGTTACGCGATCGCTAGCTGTGTTAGCGGCATGTTTACCAAACAAGGTTACGGTATCTGGTCATCCGCAGGTTATCGCAATGCCTTTGTGTTCGATGACGTGAGCGACGAGCTAAACGAACAACAACAAGCGCTTGAACTTATCGAGCCTCAAGCAGGCACTGTTGAAATTGTTGCCGCCACGGTTTTGTTTGAAAAAAACCAAGCACAAAAATTGGTTATTATCAGCCAGTACCCTGAAGGCCAGCGCAGTGTCTGTTACAGCGCAAATGCCGATCATATCGCGCAGTCATTGGACAGCAATTTAGTTGGCAAGCAAGCTCATATTAATCAGCTTGGCTTGATTGATTCACTTTCACCGATCGTATAGCAAAGATTAGTATTTTACTCAAAGGGAACACCCTGATAGCAAGCGGTGCAAAACGTGCGCTAGTACCTGCAAGAGGTTTAGGTTAGCATAGGTGTTCGTTAAAGGAATTAAATCGTCATGAGCTTATTACACCAACTAAATCAGCACGATCAACTCAGTAAAACCGCCCGCTTTGTTGCGATTAAGATCCTCGAAGATCCGCAAGCGGCTGTCAGTTTACCGATTGCTGAACTGGCTAGACGTGCTAAAGTCAGTGAGCCAACGGTGAATCGCCTTTGTCGAGCCTTAGGCTGTAAAGGTTATCCTGATTTTAAGGTTAAATTAGCGGGCGAATTAGCCAGTGGCCGAGGTAAGATTAGTCGCACCATCAATTTTGATGACAATTTAAGCGAAGTTGTCAGTAAAGTATTTGATTCTACCCATGCCAGTCTAACCATGGCACAAAATGCTTGCGATATACCTTCGATCACGGCCGCCGTCACCGCTCTAACTGACGCGCGAGCGATTTACTTTTTTGGTCATGGTGCATCCGGTTCTGTGGCCATTGATGCTCAGCATAAATTTATGCGATTTAAAAAACCAGTCGTAGCCCATGTTGATGCGCTTAACCAACGTATTGCTGCAACCAATCTTAATCAAGATGATGTTGCCGTTTTTATCTCCTATACGGGTCGCACACGTATCATTATTGAGGCTGCAGAATTAGCCATTAACAGCGGCGCTCATATTCTTGGCTTAACCAGTCAAGGCTCACCGCTAGCACAGCATTGTCAGCAGGTACTCGAAGTCGGTAATGATGAGGATACCGATACCTATACCCCGATGACATCACGCATCGCGCAGCTTTCACTGATTGATATTCTTGTTGCAGGCACCGCGTTAGAAATGGGCAATGAGTTTTCTTCTCATTTACTTGATGTAAAACGCAGCGTTGCCAACACTAAAACGACCAAAGAAAACTAGTCAATTATTTCGATATATTCCTCTCGAAGCAGCCTTAAACAAACAAAAAGCTGTAAATGGGCAAAAAATCGGCCTTTATTGTAATTTTATTACATTAGAGTCTAAATAAATGGACAGCCGCGCCGATATATGTAATTTTATTACCCTGAATAAATTACAGCACCCTGCCATTCATATTTGGGCGAGCACCACCACGTCTAGTACCGCAGAATTTAATTGCCCACCCGTCAGAATGGCCCGGTTAAGAATACCAGTGGAGAGAAAAAATGTTTCGAGTTGCTATTAATGGTTTTGGTCGTATCGGTAGAAATGTACTCAGGGCTTACTACGAGCGATTGAACGCGGGCGAATCGCTACCGTATAAGATTGTTGCTTTAAACGATCTTGGTGACGCAAATATCAACGCCCATCTTATGCAGTATGACACGGCTCATGGCCGCTTTCCCGGACAAGTGTCGGTGCTTGATAATAACTTAGTGGTTAACGGCGATAATATTAAAGTATTGGCAGAACGAAATCCCAGTGACCTACCTTGGGCTGAGATGAACATCGATGTGGTGTTTGAATGCACAGGCTTATTCACCAAGCGCCAAGCGGCCGAAAAACACATTCAAGCCGGTGCCAAACGCGTTTTGATTTCTGCGCCTGGTACCGACCTCGATGCCACTATTGTATTTGGTGTTAACGACCATATTCTTACCGAAGAGCATCACTTAATCTCGAATGCTTCATGTACTACCAACTGTCTTGCACCGTTAGTCTATGCGTTAAACAATACTATCGGTATTGAATCCGGGCTTGCAACTACTATTCACTCTTACACTAATGACCAAGTCCTAACTGACGTCTATCACACTGACTTGCGTCGTGCGCGTTCAGCCACTCACTCAATGATTCCAACTAAAACGGGGGCAGCCAGTGCGATCGGTGAAGTAATTCCAGAAATGAAAGGCAAACTTGATGGCCTAGCAGTACGTGTACCCGTGATCAACACCTCATTGGTTGATTTTACCTTTTCCGCTAAATGTGACACCACGGTTGAACAAGTCAATACTATTTTATCTGCAGCTGCCGAACAGCAGTTAGCAGGCGTGCTTGCTGTTAACACGCTGCCATTAGTGTCAACTGACTTCAATCATCACCCTGCTTCCTCAGTGTTTGATAGTACTCAGACTAAAGTAATTGGCAACACAGTTAAAGTTTTAGCATGGTATGATAATGAGTGGGGCTTTTCTAATCGCATGCTCGACAATGCTAAAGTCATTGTGGCACTCGACACGGCTAAAGAAACCGCTGTTGCAAGTTAGCATCAATAGCCGAGCAAGTGGTTTTACTGCTCGCTCGGTTTTTTTAGTACCAAGCTAACCCCACTTTCCTTTGCCATAAGGCGCATTCCAACAGTGGGCTAAACGGCCATTCTCAACTTTAAATACTTCTATTCCGCAAAGATTCATATTTTCATCTTTGGCTGATTTAGTCTCCCAGATTGACGTCACATAAGTGTCATCAGCATGGGTAATGATACGATCAATATGCACGCCGAAATCTTCAACGCCCATTTTTACTCGTGCAATTTGCTCATCATGGCTTAATTCTGTGACGCCACCATCGACATCATGACGAATAATCGGATCGGCACACAGTTCACGTACCAACTCATAGTTGCCTTGATTACTGGCCTCTTCCCAATAGCGCTCTAACAGAATTTGCGCTTGACTCTTTTCGCTCATCGATCGATCTCCAATTTTTAGTCTGTGAAGTTTTATTTTTTGCCGTCTAAGCCCTAACAACCGTAATAGGTACCGCTGTCATAATCGGCATTCGGGCATAATTATCATTACTGTTTTCCATGCTTAGCAATTCCGATACTGAAGCAAAACTTTCATTATTTTGACCATTGCTATCACCGCCAAAATTATGCGAACTGGCAACCACGCCTCGCCGTAATGTCACGTCGGCAGACAACATGGCGAGTATTTTTCCAAAATCAGATTCTAATGCTACCCTGTCGCCCACTTCTGCGCCGAGAGCGAGAATATCATCGGGATGCATATATACGGGGTTACTGGTAACCGACTTCGGTAATTCATGACACATTGAATTGTAAACGTATTTATTTCGTCGGCAAATTAATAAAAAGTGATCGTCACGGCTGTCTTGATCCGCTAATGTTTTCGCCAATACCGCAAATTCCTGCGCCACCCCTTCAGGCATTAGCTGAAACTTATCGTCCATACCTTCAATAGCTGGCATGACAGCCACATCAGAAAACTCTGAATAAAGTTTACCGCCATGATGGCTCGCAATATCGGCAATTGGCACTTTAGTTGCCTCGGCAGGATAAAGTTTCTCTAACAAACCAATAAAGTCTTCATTCGAATGCTGGCTATCGACTTGACCGCCAGGCAAGTCAATCACTAAGTCCATTCGTTTAGCCAGTTCGGCAAGATAGATCCACTCTTCGCTCGCCTCACCGGGCGGTTCGATGAGCTTTTCGGCAAACTGGTGAAAGGGTTTATCAAATACAAAATCGGCATAGCTGGTAATTTCAGGCCGCTCTAAGCCATAACTGGCTGGTAAAATATAATCCGCCAATGCCGTAGTATCGGTGTGCCTTACGTCAATACAGACCAATAGATCAAGCGCACTTAACGCTTGTTTAATTTTAGCCTTGTCTGGTAACGATAAAACAGGATTGCCGCCAATCACGATTAAGGCTTTAACCTGCCCTTGACCGGCTGTCAAAATTTCATCAGCTAAGGTTGAACTGGGCATCTCTTGATACACCTGTCTCGCATCAGCAACCCGAGAGCGTCGATTATTTGCCTGAAGATTAAGTGTTGGAGGAAGAAAATCCCAAGGTATGACCGCTTCCATCGGCGGCATATTCGGGGTTAATAAAGAGGTATTAACTTTATCGCCAATACGATTATGTCGGCCACAAATCGTATTCATGGCGCAAATCAAATGTTCGGATAAGTTCGGGTGCGGGCCCATATCAGGTCCTGTTCCACTGGATACACAGCCACGCTTTTGGCCGCCAAATAGCTCGACTGCTTGCTCAATTAATATTGCGTCAATACCTGACTGCTTAGCCACAAAGGCAAGATCATAAGGATCAACCTGCGCTTTAAGCGCGGCAAAGTCATGAGTGTATTGCTGGCAAAAATCATGATCATAAAGTGATTTCTGAATCAGCAGACGAATCATGCCCGCTAATAAAACGGCATCTTGACCGGGTTTAATCGCTAAATGAAGATCAGCCAGCTGTGCCGTTTCGGTCAACCTCGGGTCTATGACTATAAGTTTTAAGCCACGCTTTTTCGCTTGTTTAATCGATTTAGGTCGCCAACCCGGCGGGCCGCTCAACTGATTTAAACTCGATACGACCACGTTGTTGCCGACCAATATCGCCACGTCCGAGGATTCAAATGACTGCACGCCGCCCGCCCACACTCCGTGTCGGCCAGTAGCAATGATTTTTGCCGGCTGATCAATGGTCATCGTACTAAACATATTGTGCGAGCCAAGCGCATTCAGCCACGCATGAAACACTGGCACTGTCGCACCTTTAAACTGCACACCGTTACCCGAAAACAGAGCAATTGATTCAGAGCCATATTGGTCTTTAATAGCCATTAATCGCGCGGCAATCTGATCTAAGGCTTCGCTTTTATTCAGCTGAACGAGGTCTTCACCCTGTCGTTTTAAAGGCTGCAATAAGCGGTTTTTTGCGCTTAACAGATCAGGGAATTGCCGGCCCTTAGTACAGCTAAACCCTTCACTCAGCGGATGGTTTGTATCAGGACGAAAAGAGAGTATCTGGTTATCTTCTACCTCAGCCTCAAAACCACAAAAGGCAGAACAAATAGAACAAAAAGTTTTTTTTGTTTGCATGACGACTGACCTTATTATTATTGGCGTAACACAAGGTGAATAATGTACGATTAAAATAGCTTACGCGAAATCAGCTGCTGGTCACATTACAGCAAATATACCCAGTGAGTCAGTCGACGGGCCAGCTGATAAAGACGAAACTCATTAAGAGAGGAAATCTTGCGCCTGACCCACACCTTCACGACGGCGACGCTTCAGCGTTGTGGAGATAATACGGTCGAGCTTTCGCGCCGTCATCTCATCGAGCGAGGCTCGTGAATCTGCCCCAGTACGTCGACAAATTCGCTGTAAGTCCCAAAATACCGCGCCCGCAAAAAGGCCGACAAAACGTCTTTCAATGTAATAGCGATTTTTGCGTGCATCGTCATTAGTTTCACAAATAGGATCTATAACCTCGGTCATTCGCTGATTGGTGCGCAGACGAATACTTTCCTTATCACCATTAAGCACTAAATCTTTAATGCTGTTAACAATACCGTCGTAATCACCTAATGCAGCTAACAAGAACTCATCAGTCAACTCATCGGCTGCTGCCTGACGCGATTCAGGTATGTCTTTACCTGGCAGCAAATGTAAGGTCTGATCGAGAATAAACCGTAAGCGCTCTTCGGTTGGCTGTAAAATATTTTTTGTCAATAAGCGATCCGTTTTACCGGCTGGACGCATAATATGCATCATTACGCATTCCTGAACCGTACCAAAGTTTTCACAGGATTGTGGATAACGTGAAAATAAATCACCGACGTATTCTTCTACCCCAGTAATATCATGATCAATGGTAATCTTAGCAGGATGTTCAACCAGCACATCGGGCTCGGGGAAAATGCGGCCTGCCTTGTTGCGAAAGCCGTCAGCATCTTGCTCAATGGCAGCGCAATACTGCTTAACTTCTTCCACTAATTCAGCGGCCACGTTTACCTGCTCGCCTGTCGCGTGATTAACCACTTGGCCATAATGGCCAAGTACCAAACGACAAAATCTGGGATCAACTAATTGATAAGCAGTCGTACGCTGACGATTACCCAAACTTTTAATGGTTTGCTTTGCAATAATATCGGCGGTGGGCGTTACCAAGGGAACAAAACCTAACTGGCTTTGAATCCTGCGCAATTCATCTTCAAATAGAACCAATGCCTCGTCGAGATCGACCCCAAACATGCCGCAGACATTGGCCTGTAAGTCTTTCACAATAAAGGGAATAGCACCGCCTGGAATTCCTAAGCTAACTAATTTTTTTAGCGTCGCCAAGGGAATGGCCGCGTCTTGTCGGCCTTTCGCACGCGGCCCAAAAACCTCAGCGAGATTCGCTTTTAGAGCAGTAATCGCATTGGCATTGGTCGGTATAACGCCTTTTAGGTAGCAGATATTTTCAACATCGTGATGTGAAGCACCGCCCGCTAGTGGCTCAACCGCGACTTCAATGCCACTAATACCGGCTTCAATCGCGACCGTCTGAACACCCAGTGCACGCGCTTCGTCGGTACTATGACAATGCAAATAAACGGGTAGTCCCAGTGATTTGAGTGCCGGAATTAAATCTAACGCCAAAGCCGGTGTCAGCTGGCCACTCATGTCTTTGATGCATAATGAATCCAAACCGCCACCGGCCTGCTCGGCGATAGCAATTAATTTTTTGGCATAATTGACGTAGTAAGTGCTGCTGTAGCAAGCTGTACTGGAGTTATTCACTGGCTGAACATAGGATAAGGCGGCTTGCACATGCACGCGCTTTGCCGAGGCAGCTTGACCTTTACTATTCGCGAGTGCATTAGCCGCAGCGGCCTGCTGATCTTTTTTCACCATGTATGAAATGGAGAAACGAAGATTTTCAGCATCATTTAAAGCGTCAAAGTTGCGAATAATCAGGGTGTTATCCTTTTCACTATCACCGCCAGCATCCACTAACAGATCAATGCTTTGCTGCTGAACATCGGTAGCATAATGTTGAAAGCCTAATTGATTAGCACCGCGCATGAGTATCTGAAGGGGCAAGCGAGCGCCCTCAGCATTGATCACGGACTTAGCATTTCGGAGAACTTGATAGGGATTAAACCCGTGCTCTAGGGCAATTTGATAACTCTGGCCACCACCAATTTCTAAGCTGGAGAAACCCACCGCCAACGCATGTTTGACCATCAGGCTTAATTCTGCCTGATCAAAAGTCCATACCCCCGTTGACTGCATCATATCGCGCAAAACCCAACCAATATTGACGGCCTTGGTCGCTTCACTACTCATTGAAGCTTGGCTTTCTGTTGATGCCATTAAGAGATCCCCAAAGAAATAAATTTAAGTTAATGAATGATACCGCATGTGAGCGACGCTAAAAAGAAAATTTTTAATACGCTAAGCCTGCTTATGCGTTAGACAGTGAAAAACATAGTCAAAAAAATAATCGCTTATCACTAAGCACCAACATTGGTGGAGAAATACTATCGTGGGAGTATTAGCGGCAAACATTGACGCATCATTATAAATAGCAGTCTAAAATAGATCGTATTAAACGACATGGAGCCACTAAAATCAGATGATAGTACGATTGCATGGTCTGCTGATGTTAGCGATTGAGCCTGTAAAAAAGTCAACCAGTAGGCCCCCACTAAAATTCAAATATGAAACACCATAATCCGGGTTTCTTTGACACAGTGATCGAGCATGTTCTTAATTGCTAGTTGATGTGGCCCGCAATGACCGCATGCTTTTTGAGCTAAATTTAACCAGCTTTATTATGGGAAGAAGAGCTTTGATAGCAAACTCTTTACTTATCAAAGAAACAATCAAGGGAGAAGGAATGGCTGAAAATAAAGAAATTGGTGGGTCGTGCTGGGTTCGAACCAGCGACCAATTGGTTAAAAGCCAACTGCTCTACCGACTGAGCTAACGACCCAACAAAAGTAATAGCGCATGCCATGTGAAGAGTGAACATAATACTGATTTGAACAAAAATAACAAGGCCATTTTTGGAAAATTCACTCACTCCATCACACTATTTATCCTACTACTATTCTTTTCACTGTATTTTCTAAGAGGTACTTGTTTGACATTATTCAGTGATGCACACCAACGACAGACTGTTATTTGAACAAAGCTTAGGATTTTCAATTCTAGAGCTCATGATAGTCATCACTATAATAAGTATCATAGCTGCATGGAGCTATCCAAATTACATTCGTCATATACAACGAACGGAATGTCGAGTAGGTCAATTAGCACTTCATCAATTAGCCAGCAGAATGGAGCATTACGCGACACTTCATGGAAATTATCTAGGCGCCAATAGCAATAACATGAATATTCATCAACTAGAACAACAATCTAGGTATCGTTTTATCATTAAAGAACTTAAAGCACATGAATTCACCTTAATGGCAACAAGCAATCAAGACGTTAAATCAGATCAATGCCGAGTACTCACTCTTACTAATACTCAAACCCATATAAAATCGTAACAGAACTACACAAATTACCGGATTTTCAGTATGATTAAGAATACCCATGAAACAAGGAAGTTACATGATGATTCGCCAACTAGCTCTAGTGTTTACCTCCACCATGTTTCTACAAACCTTATCGTTGGCAGAGCCCAACCAAACTATTTGTGATCAAAAAACGGTCATCTGTAAACAGCATGTCATGCATGATCTTGAAAACTGCCAAACCCGACATCGCTCGCTTCAGGCAAAAAAGACAATTTGTAGTCCTAGCTACCGGCTGGAAACGGATACTTGTTACCAACGTCGTAAACAATGCCAACACCATCAACAGCAACAACAATTGTTTGTAATGGCCAGTAAAGCTCCATCTCACTATTAAAGCTCTTGCAAACGCCCAGCAGATTTACGCAACTCTTTAGGTAAAACAAAGACAATCTTTTCTTCGACCCCTGATAGCTCTTCAGGAGCATTAGCGCCCCAAATCTGTAACTGCCTAATAATTGACTGAACACAACTCTCCGCTGCTGAAGCTCCAGCTGTTAGGCCAACAACGTGATGATCATCAAACCATGAACGCTGCAGCTGCTCTACAGCATCAATCAAATAGGCACGACACCCCAAACGCTCTGCTAACTCTTTGAGTCGACTTGAATTTGAACTGGTTGGAGAGCCAACAACCACTACAACATCACAACCTATTGCTAGTTCTTTCACAGCATCTTGACGGTTTTGTGTGGCATAACAAATATCATCTTTTTTTGGAGAAATAATAGCTGGAAACCGCTGCTGCAAGGCGTGAGCAATAAGTTGCGTATCATCGACAGATAATGTGGTTTGAGTGGTATAAGCACAGCGCTCCGGGTTGTTTAGCGACAAGTTAGCCACATCATCCAGAGTCTCCACTAAATAAATACCCCCCTCAGGACAGTTGTATTGCCCCATGGTTCCTTCAACTTCGGGGTGACCTGAATGGCCGATAAGCACACACTCTAGTCCCAATCGCGCGTATCTTGCCACCTCCATATGCACTTTCGTAACTAGTGGGCAAGTAGCGTCAAAGACACGCAGCCGTCTAACCTTAGCCTCATGTCGAACAGCTTGCGAAACACCATGTGCACTGTATATGAGGGTTGAGCCTTCTGGAACTGACTCCATATCATCAGTAAAAATCACACCCTGAGCCTCAAGTGACTCAACAACCGGTCGATTGTGTACGACTTCATGACGAACATAAATTGGCGCTCCGAATAATTCCAGAGCACGATCCACGATACTGATAGCCCGATCAACTCCAGCACAAAATCCACGCGGATTGGCTAACTTAATTTTCATTCAAAACCTCATATAAACCAGAAGAGAGTGTAACCAAAGTAGATAATATTTTAAACTTCACGCGATTCATCCACGCTCTTCAAAGACAAAATGAATTATGAGTAAAACAGCTCCAATACTGACAGCACTATCGGCCAAGTTAAACGTGGCAAAATGCCAAGAACCAATATGAAAATCAATAAAATCAATGACATAGCCTAAAAATAAGCGATCAATTAAATTCCCCAGCGCACCACCAATGACTAATGAGAAACCAATCACAGCCCAATAATCTCGGCGACACAGCGTTCGCATCCATATCAACATAATTACAACGGCAAATAACGATACAGCGGTTAGGAAATACAACTTCCAACCACCTGCACCACTCAAAATACTAAAGGCAGCACCGTGGTTGTAAGCTAGACGAAGGTTTAAAAATGGCAATAAGGTTTTTGACTCTCCAAGAGTAAATACCTTCATCATCCACCACTTGGATAATTGGTCCGCAACCACAATACCTAAACTCAACCACAACCAAGGCCACGCTGATCTATGCTGATGTTCCATGTTACTCAACTCCTCACTGAACAAACGGCCATTAGCTTAGCATGGCCGATCTCTGGAGTCTTTACCCTTTGGGGTCTCTACGCTACACTGCTGTTCTTTTTATAGCGACAACAAAGACCTACCATGACTGACCAACTGACTAACGACACCTTTTCCTTTATCGAATCAGAACACCGAGTACTCGCTTTCTGGGAAGAACATCACATCTTTGAGCAGTCTCTCAAGCAAACGCAATCTGGTAAGCCTTATGTTTTTTACGATGGACCTCCCTTTGCTACAGGACTCCCTCACCACGGTCACTTACTGGCTTCAACGATTAAAGACATCATTCCACGCTACTTCACCATGAAAGGCTATCATGTCCCTAGACGCTTCGGCTGGGATTGTCATGGTCTACCGATTGAACATGAAATTGACAAGCTTCATGGCAAGTCCACCGATGAAATCGTCGCAGAGCAAGGTGTTTCCGGTTACAACCAAGCTTGCCGTGACATTGTTCAACGTTATGCTTCGCAGTGGCGTCAGACCATCACGCGTCTTGGCCGCTGGGTGGATTTCGATAATGACTACAAAACCATGCAACCCGATTTTATGGAATCCGTCTGGTGGGTCTTCAAGCAAATCTGGGATAAAGACTATATCTATCACGGCACAAAAGTCGTGCCTTTTTCAACAGCATTGGGCACCGTGTTGTCAAATTTTGAGGCTGGCTCCAATTATCAAGATGTACAAGACCCAGCCGTAACGGTCCTGTTCAAACTGAAGGATGATCCTCGCTACTGCGCGATATGGACCACCACACCTTGGACACTACCTAGCAACTTAGGTATCGCAGTGAATGCCAATACAACCTATGTCACTGTGCATGATAAGTCGCTCGACAAGCCCTGCTTAGTAGCCAAAGAACGCGTTGAAACGGTTTTCCAAGGCCGCGAGCACGAAATCCTGGACGAATGCTCCGGCGCTGATTTAGCAGGCCTAACGTATGAACCTCTTTTCAAAGACTTCCTTGACTGGGAACAAGCCGGTGCCTTTAAGATCGTTGCCGATGACTTTGTGACCACGCAAGACGGTACTGGTTTAGTGCATTGTGCACCGGCCTTTGGTGAAGACGATCATCGTGTCTTACAAATACTCGAGCGTAAAGACTTTCCTTGTCCGATTGATTTTAAAGGCTGTTTTACTGGGGCTGTCAAAGCCTATGAAGGCGAGTACATCAAAACTGCAGACAAACAAATCATCAAAGACATTAAGAATTTAGGTCAGTTGTTTGATCATAAAACCTGCGTGCATAGCTATCCTTTTTGCCCGCGTTCCGACACGCCTTTGATTTACCGCACCATCCCATCATGGTACATCAAAGTTGAAGCTGTCAAAGAACAGCTATTAAAAAACAACGATCAGATTCATTGGGTACCTGGACACATTCAACACGGTCGCTTTGGAAAATGGTTAGAAGGTGCACGTGATTGGGCGATTTCACGCAACCGTGTTTGGGGCACACCGCTACCAATCTGGATCAATGACATCACTCACAACCGCTATTGTGTCGGTTCCATTAAAGAGCTCGAAACACTAACAAAGCAATCGATTACTGATCTTCACCGTGATCACGTTGATCATTTAACCTTTACCTTGCCTAATGAAGAAGGTACTTATCGTCGAGTCGAAGAAGTACTTGATTGTTGGTTTGAGTCTGGCTCCATGCCCTACGCACAATCCCATTATCCTTTCGACAATAAAGCGACTTTTGAAAAAGCCTTTCCTGCAGACTTCATTGCCGAAGGTCTTGATCAAACCCGTGGTTGGTTTTACACCTTAACGGTGTTATCAACTTTACTGTTTGACAAACCGGCTTTTCAACACGTAATTGTGAATGGCATTGTGATGGCTGAAGACGGCAAGAAAATGTCAAAACGTCTTAAAAATTATACCGCACCCGATGAGCTGATGGAGCAGCACGGCGCCGACGCATTAAGACTGTATTTAATGAACTCAGGTCTTGTTAAAGGTGAAGAACAACGCTTTACAGACAGTGGTGTAAAAGACATGGTACGCCGCACCTTATTGCCTTGGCATAACGCATTTAAATTCCTTCATACCTATGCGAGCATAGACCAATGGTTACCAGACCAACATTTGCAAGCGCCGCAACACCTACTCGATCGCTGGATACTGTCACGCTTACAAAGCTTAAAACACTTCATTAAAGAACACATGGAACATTATGAACTCTATCGAGTGGTTCCAGAGCTCTTAGCGTTCTTAGAAGATTTAACGAATACCTATATTCGCTTAAACCGCTCGCGTTTTTGGACAGAGGCACTGGATGATGACAAGTGCCAAGCTTATAGCACGCTGTATCAAGTCATACTGGAATTCACCACTTGCATGGCTCCCTTTGCACCCTTCTTGTCGGAAACGATTTATCAATCATTACTCAAACTGCACAGTGAAGACAGTAATAAACCGCAATCGGTTCACCTATGCACTTTCCCTACTCGAGATGAATCAATGCAAGATGCATCACTTGAAGATGCCGTGCTTAGGCTTCAACATATTCTAGCCTTAGGCAGACAGCAACGTAACGCACTCAAAATTAAAGTGAAGATTCCGTTACGTGAGCTTGTCGTTATTCATAAAGATCAACAACTGCTGCAAGACATTGCACAACACGAAACAACGATTCAAAAAGAATTAAACGTTAAATCGATTCGCTATGATCACGAAGAGGATCGCTATATTTCTTTATATGCAAAACCCAACTCACCCGTACTGGGCAAACGACTAGGTAAAAGCTTTGGCCAATACCGTCAATTGATTCAAAATTTAAGTCATGAAGCCATTAACACCCTAGAAAAAACCGGTACTATCACGCTAGAAGATGAAACCTTTGCCAGCGATGACATCTTAATCTTCAGGGAAAGCCAAGCCGATTCTCATGCAGTCACCGACCGCTTCATCACCATTGCCTTTGATGAAACCTTAGATCAAGCATTAATCGACGAAGGACTAGCGCGTGAAGTCATCAACCGCATACAAAAAACACGTAAAGCCGAAGGGCTCAATGTCGATGATCGCATTACCATTTCATACACAGCCTCAGAACATCTCTTGTCAGTGATTGAAAAACACCAAACAACGATTTGCCAAGAAACCTTGTGTGAAAAGCTTGAGACTGTCAGCGAGGTGACTCATCAACCGCATCAATTTGAGATTGAAGAAGAGACTTTAACTATCGCCATACAACAGTGTTCTTTAGCGCAGTAAGAACGAGTTATAACCAAAAGTTGGAATAAGCCTAATAAGCAAACTCAGTAGGCCTCGAAGTATCACAAATGAAACCTTATTCAAAAATCTATTCTATGCACAAGAGCAATCCACCCTTAAGATTTCTATAAATTCACACGCGCATACCCTACTAGAAAAAGATAGGGTCATCAGTTATTTTACGATGCTTTGCTCATTAACCGGCGAGCAATCAAAGAACCTTCCGCCAATTGCCCGACACCGAGAAAACCTTCAGAGTCATATAAGCGTGCATACTCTTGGTCTGGTATATTGAGTAGCTCAACCACTTGACCATAACGCATTGCCGTGGATTGGTTATCTGTAAGCTCTATTCGAGGAAAATGGCTAACTAGAGAATCCACCGGCAACAGATATGAACGTAATGACACACCTCTCTGATTTTGATCCTCCAAATCACTTAGAGCCATCATAGCAGACTCACTAAAACCACCGACAGAAGTACGATGCAGTGCCGTTACGTGTGCACCACACCCCAAAAGTTCACCCCAATCATCGACAATTGTCCTAACATAAGTACCCTTACTGCAATGCAAGGATAAAGTCACTTCATCTTTATTAAATGTATCCAGTTTTAAAGACCATAACGTAATCTTTCGTGTTGGTCGTGGCACAGTTAATCCTTGACGCGCATAGTAATACAGTGGCTTACCTTGGTATTTCAACGCCGAAAACATCGATGGTGTTTGATCGGTTTCACCGCGAAAATAATCTAGAGATTGCTCAAGCTGCTGCTCAGATAATTCAGGCACCCGCTTTTCTGAGATCACCTCGCCCTCAGAGTCACTGGTGGTTGTTCGTACACCTAACTTAAGCGTTACCTGGTACTGCTTGTCGGTATCTAATAAAAATTGAGCGAACTTTGTCGCCTGCCCAAAACAAATCGGCAACAGGCCGGTTGCAAGCGGATCTAAACTACCGGTATGACCGGCTTTTTGGGCATTCAGTAATCGTTTAGTGATCTGCAGTGCGCGGTTTGAACTCATACCTGTGGGTTTATTCAATAGCAACAAACCATCAATAATATCACGAGGTAAGCGACGACCACTTTCCATGACAATTCACCTCATCCAAGAATATACGATTATTGCTCCGCAGAAGGAGCCACTTGATCAATCAGATTAGAAAGACGCTCTGCTTGTAATAATTGAGCATCATACTGAAAAAATAATTTGGGCACATAACGTAACTCGGCTGTTTTAGCCATTTGGCTGCGCATAAATCCAGATGCTTTAGTCAAAGCTTGCATAACATCATCAACCATCTCTGCGTCTGGAACAGTAAAGAGAATACGAGCAGATTTTAAATCTGGCGACATTTCGACCAGTGTAATCACTAGCTGTTGCAAACGAGGATCAACCACATGTTGGCGTAAGATCAATGAGACCTCTCGCTGAATCAAATCTGCCATGCGGCGGACACGTTTTGATGAACTTGACATTTATACCCCAGCACATGAACTATCATGTGACTATTAAATTATTGACTTACAGCTTACGTGTTACCAATGTTTTTTCATAACACTCAATTTGGTCACCTGACTTAATGTCATTGTAATTTTTAACTCCTATACCACATTCAGTACCGCTACGAACATCTTTGACATCGTCTTTAAAGCGACGTAGAGATTCTAACTCACCCTCGAAGACAACGACATTATCACGCAAGACACGAATAGGGAGACTACGTCTCACGACACCTTCTTGAACCATACAACCCGCAACTGCACCTAACTGGGAAGATCTAAAGACATCACGTACTTCAGCCAACCCTATGATTTTCTCTTCGTATGCCGGTGCTAACATACCACTCATCGCATCACGGACTTCGTTGATGAGATCGTAAATGATACTGTAGTAACGCAGATCAATGCCTTCTTTCTCAATCAGCTCTCTGGCAGATGCATCGGCACGAACGTTGAATCCTAATATAATCGCATCAGAAGCTAATGCTAGATTAACATCTGATTCGGTGATTCCACCTACACCGTTCACAACGATATTTACTTTTACTTCATCACACGACAACTTAAGTAATGCATCATTAATTGCCTCTGCAGAACCTTGTACATCAGCTTTTAACACAACATTTAAAACACTTTGCTGACCTTTCTCCACATGATCAAACAATGATTCGAGGCGAGCTGCTTTTTGTTTAGCTAGACGCACTTCTCGGTATTTGCCTTGACGAAATTGAGAAATCTCTCGAGCTTTCTTCTCTGTCGGTACAACCGTGAGTTCGTCACCGGCATCAGGTGTTCCTGATAAACCTAAGATTTCCACTGGCATGGATGGGCCTACCTGATGGGTTTGATGACCTAAATCATCAACCATGGCTCTTACACGACCATATTCACGCCCAACCATAGCAATATCGCCTTTCTGAAGCTCACCCTGCTGGACTAAAATCGTTGCTACTGGACCACGTCCCTTGTCAAGACGAGATTCAATCACGACACCTCTGGCCGGACCCTCGACAATAGCCTCAAGCTCTAGTACCTCGGCTTGCAATAGAACGCTATCCAATAACTCATCAATACCTTGCCCAGATTTGGCCGAAACATTTTGAAATATAACGTCACCACCCCACTCTTCAGAAACCACTTCATACTGAGTCAGCTCAGTTCTAATTCTTTCTGGATCACTGTCCTCTTTATCTATTTTGTTAACAGCAACCACCATCGGAACTCCGGCAGCTTTAGCATGTTTTACTGCCTCAACCGTTTGTGGCATGACACCATCATCAGCTGCTACAACAAGAATAACTAAGTCAGTACACCCAGCTCCGCGCGCACGCATAGCTGTGAAAGCTTCGTGACCTGGTGTATCTAAAAACGTAATGATACCCTTAGGTGTTTCAACGTGATAAGCACCGATGTGCTGGGTGATTC
>DCQA01000025.1:34003-34151 GCA_002323325.1 Coxiellaceae bacterium UBA1530
TGACCTGGTGTATCTAAAAACGTAATGATACCCTTAGGTGTTTCAACGTGATAAGCACCGATGTGCTGGGTGATTCCACCCGCTTCTCCCGTCGTCACTTTTGTTCGACGAATATAATCTAACAGTGAAGTTTTACCATGATCAACAT
>DCQA01000025.1:34468-38225 GCA_002323325.1 Coxiellaceae bacterium UBA1530
TACCATGATCAACATGCCCCATTATAGTTACTACAGGAGCTCTTGGACCTTTTTTAAAGTTAGATTGCTCATAGCTATCAAAAATAGCTTCTTCAGCGGCATTCTCTTTGAGTAACACAACCTTATGGCCAAGCTCTTCAACCACTAACACAGCAGTATCCTGATCGAGCACCTGGTTAATCGTCACCATAGCACCCATTCCCATCATCACTTTAATCACTTCAGCCGCTTTGATTGACATTTTCTGTGCCAGATCAGCCACAGTAATAGACTCCGGGATCATTACCTCATGCACAACAGGCGCGGTTGGCTTTGCAAATCCTTGCTCAATCGACGCAGGGCCGACAGACTTTTTCCTACGCTTGTGACTTTTAACCGGTGACAACATTAAAGCTTCATCATCAAAATCTCTCTTGTCATGACGATCATGAGATGACTTTTTCTTACGTCGGCGTTTTGAATCAGCACGATCAGGGGCAGGTGGAGATGCAGACTTTGAATCACTTTTTGCGTTTTTTGCCACTGTTTCCGAGTGAGTATCAACCTTGCTTTGAGTCTCTACCTCTTTAACTGGTGGCTCAGTAACCTCTATTGATTCGATAGGAGCACTTTGAACAACGAACTCCTCTTCAATCTTTTCATCAGCAGGCTGCTCGGTGACCTCAGAATCAGCTTGAGTAACCTCTGCCGTTGGCCTAACAAAAGTTCTTTTTTTACGAAACTCTACACTGACACTCTTCTTACCTTGCCTTACAGTTCCTGAACTTTTTCGTTGTAAAGTAATTTTAGGCCCAGATGACGACGCAGTAGTTGTGCGACTTTTTTGCAAAAATAGCAGCAACTGACGCTTTTCTTCATCAGAAATCTGTTGGTCCGTATCCGTTACCTCGACACCGGCTTGCTTCAACTTATCTAATAAGACTTCAGGTTCTAATCTTACCAGTGTTGCTAATTCTGTAATGCTTACTTTTGCCATATTCTTTTTGCTCTAATCCAGTTAATTGTAACGCCCATAAAATATATAGACTATTTATTCACTGACACTTGACTCCTCTTCGAACCAGTGTTGTCTGGCCAGCATAATCAACTCACCTGCTTTTTCATCATCAAGCTCAACAATTTCTTGCAACTCATCAATAGCTAACTCTGCTAAATCATCTAACGTAATAATTTCTTTCTGAGACAACTGAACAGCCATTTCCAATGTCATTCCCTCAAGTGCCAATAATTCTTCAGAGGGTGCTGCCTCGCTTAAAGCGGATTGTGTAGCAATTTCCTGTGTTAGCAAGACATCACTAGCACGATTTTGAAGCTCTTGTACTAACTCTTCATTAAATCCGTCAATTTCTAATAGCTCCTCTGGTGGCACATAAGCTACTTCTTCCAGATTAGTGAATCCTTCTTGCACCAAGACTTCAGCGAACTCCTCATCAATACCCAGTTGATCGACAAATACTTGCTTCATCCCGCTACTTTCTTCTGCTTCTTTTTCAGTAGCCTGCTCCGGCGTCATCACATTTAAAGACCACCCAGTTAAATCGCTAGCTAAACGTACATTTTGTCCTCCACGACCAATCGCCTGAGACAATTGATCTTCAGCCACCATTACATCAATCGTATTTTTTTCTTCATCGACCATAATGGAAGCAACCTCAGCTGGCGCCATTGCATTGATAACAAATTGTGCAGGATTACCATCCCATAAAATAATATCGACTCGCTCACCACCTAATTCATTAGAAACCGCTTGCACTCGCGCTCCGCGCATACCAACACAAGCTCCAATCGGATCGATTCTTCCATCGTTAGTTTTGACTGCAATCTTTGCGCGAGCACCTGGGTCACGCGATGCTGCGACAATGTCAATTACTTCTTCTGCAATCTCAGGCACCTCAACTTTAAACAGCTCCACCAGTAATTGCGGATGAACACGACTGACCAATAATTGAGGACCTCGACGATCCTCAGAAATACCGTAAAGATAAACTCGGGCACGATCGTTTAAACGAAAAATATCACGCTGCATCATTTGATCACGCGATAACATCGCTTCAGCGTTATTACCCATATCTAATACAATAAAGTCACGAGTGACTCGCTTTACCGTACCAATCAGTAGCTCTCCGATACGTTCACGATACTGATTTGCAATTTTGTCACGCTCAGCCTCTCGCACTTTTTGCGTAATAATTTGCTTGGCTTGTTGAGCGGCAATACGACCAAATTCGGCAGGCTCAACAGCTTCTTCTACAATACTACCAACTTCAAGATCGTCACCGTATTCCGTAGCTTGCTCCAATGTCAGTTGTTCATCTGGAAGATCTAACTCGCCCTCTTCATTAAGCGCTGCGACTTCCCAACATCGAAACGCCTCATAATCACCCGTATCACGATCGATCGATACTCGTATAAGGGCTTCTTCATCATAACGACGAGCAGTAACCGAGGCCAATGCTGCCTCTACTGCTTCAAAAATAATTCCTTCGTCAACGCCTTTCTCATTCGACAAGGCGCGAGCTACTAATAAGATTTCTTTGTTTCCAGTCGTCATAAACTTTACCCTCAAAATTCAACCAATAAACGTGCCTTTTCAATCTCTGATAAAGCAATTTTTAATGTCTCTTGCTCTGTCGATAAAACGATCGCCTGAGATTCCTCATCTATATCCTCAATGACGCCATTAAAATTACGACAGTTATCTCGTGCTCTTGCCAAACGGAGCTTAATTTTCTCACCTAAGTAACGCTGATAGTGTGACAAGCGATACAATGAGCGTTCAATACCGGGAGAACTTATTTCCAGTGTCAATTGATCACCCATTGAAGTCTCAACTTCTAAAACTGCTCGCAATTGACGGTTAATCCGAGAACAATCATCCACCAAGACACCCGTGTCTTTCTCCACGAAGACGCACAATAGTGGTCCGCCTGGCTGTGAACGAAATTCATAACCCCAGAGCTCATAGCCTAGTGACTCAACGGTACCCTGTATTAATGTTTGTAGCTGCTGCTGCACAAAACCTCTTCTAAACTATAACTTAGCCAACAAAAAAGGGCACAAGGCCCCTCTTCATCGTACTAACATTTTATAAACACGAGAAGCAATCACTGCTCTCGTATGACGCCTTATTCTAAGAACAGGAAAATAAGGAGGCAAATAATTAGTTTGGCTATTCTAATGCCTTCAATTATAAAAGACAAGGAATAAAATACGGGGTTTTAGGCTAATGTACTGATACATCAGCGTTAACCTTAAACCATTTTTAATCCCCTTTAAATCATATAGATAGCTACCCTCGCAATCTCATAAAAAAACTTTTGATGTGGCACAGTCACCAAGAAAATTGAGGCAGAGTATGATGCAAGACTCTAAGCCAAGATCCGAAGGTTGTAATCTTCTGTCAGAGCGACTGGGATCATATACCAAAGATTCACAAACAACGAATTTATTGAAAAGTATGAGTAACTTAAAAATTTATTGCTGAAAAGATCAATTAACTAAATGAAAGAATCGACATTAATTTTCAAAAAAGAAAAGATCATGAACATTCAACAACAACTTGATTGGCAAACGTAGTCGGAAGACAAAAAAACTCAAACTTTAATCATTTGAAAACCGTTAAACGTCTGAAAGAAGCTATAAATTTCTGGTAAAAAATACGGACAGGAATTTTAAGATCAATCAGTTTGGTAGAATAATCCAAGTGAGGATATTCATAAAGCTATGATAAAAATTTGGTAGCGGGGGCAGGATTTGA
>DCQA01000025.1:38555-49266 GCA_002323325.1 Coxiellaceae bacterium UBA1530
CCTTCGGGTTATGAGCCCGACGAGCTGCCAGACTGCTCCACCCCGCAACGAGGAATGTAGTCTAATGGCATCGATTCAAAAAAACAAGCACTATTTATGCCTATAGGCGACTGCTTTATATCATCGTGTATTTTAGAATACTAAATGACAGAGTGCATACAAGGATCCGGGCAGAATCCCCAATAATATGACAGCTACCCCGTTAATTGATGCAGCAGCTTGACCATCACGAGGCAAGACAACTGGCGTTACTTCTACAGGTGTTTCAAAATACATCACCTTGATAACACGAATGTAATAAAATGCACCAATCACTGAGAATAAGATCGCAACAATAGCAAGCCAGGTCAGGTGGACTTGAATTAACGCTTCCAACACACCAACTTTAGCCATAAAGCCAACCATTGGCGGAATACCTGCCATCGAAAATAATATAAGTAAATACACGAAAGCTAACCAAGGGTTTCTGGTGTTCAAACCATGCATGTCATCAACATCACATATCTCTTTACCACTACAACTCAACAAGGTTAATACACCGAAGGCACCGACAGTCATCACCATATAACTGAGCAAATAGAATAGAGCTGCGGCATAACCTCTAGAAGTTGCACACAAAATACCTAGCAACATATACCCGCTGTGAGCAATCGAGGAGTAAGCGAGCATACGCTTGATATTCGTTTGAACAATAGCGGCAATATTACCAACCGCCATAGAGAGTATTGCAATCACAATCAGTAGCAATTGCCATTGTGCACTAGCGGCAGGCATGGCCTCAACCAGTAATCGCATTAACAATCCGAACGCTGCAACTTTAGGAGCAGCACTCACAAATAATGTGACTGAATTAGGTGCACCGTCATAAACATCCGGCACCCACATGTGAAACGGCGCTAAGCCTAGTTTAAATGCAATACCAGCTAGAACAAACACCATAGCAAATAACAAAACATGCCACTGCTGAGATAATTGTGTAGCGACTGAGTGAGCAACAACAGGAATCTCCATGCTTTGCGTCAGTCCGAATAGAATGGACAAGCCGTAAAGTAAAAAACCTGAGGCAACCGCACCAATTAAAAAATACTTCAAGCTGGCTTCAATACTTCTGGCCTGGGTACGTTGAAATGCAATCATGGCGTATAACGGCAATGATAATAACTCTAAACCTAAATACAAAACTATAAAATGATTACCTGAAATCAACACCAGCATTCCCAGTATCGACAACAATGCCAAAACATAAAACTCAGAGTCAGGTAGGTGAAAAATTTTATTGTATGCGCGCGCATAGATGAAAGTAAATAAAGCACACAACAAGGTGAGCAATTTGAGGAAAACCGCTAGCTTATCTAACACAAAGCCATTTGCATAAGCATATAACGGCACACCATTTACACCAATTGTTTGAGTATACATCCAAAGAGTCAAACCCATTGCGATGACTACCGTGCTTTGAGCTAGGTAGTAACATAAAGATTCGCGTTTTGGAAAAAAAACACCCACCATCAAGATGACACAACTCGCTATCAGAATAAATAGTTCAACCGATGCTGGAAAAACATACGAGAAAAAAGCCATGATCAACCCACCTTAAACAATTTTTGTCGACATACTCAGCTGTAACAAGTGATCAACTGAAGCATGCAAGAGATTCAACAGGCCATTAGGATACAGACCCAAGTACAATATCGCAGCAGTCAATAAGACAAAGTTAAACTTGTCTAGACTTCCAATATCTTTTAAAGCAGCTACTTTGTCATTTGCAACTGGCCCATAAAATACACGTTTGAACATCAGTAGAGTATAGGAGGCACCGATGAATAAGGTAGATGCTGCAAATAAAGCGATCCAGACATTAGCCTTAAATGCACTGATAATAATCATAAACTCACCAACAAACCCTGAGGTACCAGGCAGGCCTACGTTTGACATACAAAACACCATGAAAAAAGCAGTAAAATAAGGCATGGTTTTTGTGATACCGCCCATATCTTCAATATTTCTTGACTGCAGCTGTTGATATAAAATACCAAACCCTAAAAACATAGCACCGGATCCAAAAGCATGCGCTATCATCTGAACCATAGCACCCTCAAGAGACATGTAGGCGTCTTCCATATTCGCCACTGTCCTTAACATGAGCAAAGGAATAAAACACCCTAGCGTCACAAAACCCATGTGTGAAATCGATGAATACGCAATTAATTTTTTCATATCCGTTTGCACTAAAGCGACCATTCCGACATAGATCACTGATATTAACGATAAGATAAGCATGAGCCAAACATAGTGATGGCAAGCATCGGGAACAATTGGCAAGCTAAAGCGTAAGAAGCCGTAAGCACCAATTTTAAGCATCAGTGCTGCTAGAACAACTGAACCACCTGTCGGCGCCTCTGTGTGTGCATCTGGCAACCAAGTATGGAACGGCCACATGGGCACTTTAACTGCAAATCCGATTAAAAAACCAAAGAAGATAATATCTTGAATATGACGAGTTATCATCATGGACTGAAAATGCAAAATATTAAAATCACCACCTGCCATCCTCAAATATAAGAAAATAATCAATAACAATGCAGACCCCAAAAAGGTATACAAAAAGAATTTAATAGCGGCGTAAGAGCGGTTTTTACTACCCCATATACCAATACTTAAGTACATTGGGATCAACATACCCTCCCAGAAAAAATAGAACAAGATCGCGTCAATCGATGCAAATACACCGATGACCATCCCTTGCATGACAAGAAAAGCTGCAAGGTACTGGGCAACACGCTCTGTGACCATCGTCCATGACGCAAGAACAACGACCACTGTGGTAAAACAGGTCAACGCAATAAGAGGCACGGACAGCCCATCAACACCCAAATGGTAGTCAATTTTTAAACTCGGAATCCATGAAGCTTGTTCAACAAACTGCATCTCTGATGAATCTGAATTAAACTGCAAGATCATCATGGCTGATAAAACGACGGTTAAAAGCGAGATAAATAATGCGATCCAACGCGCTTTATTGGCTTGGTCAGCTCCAGAATAAGCTAGCACCGGAATAGCCCCGAGTGCAGAAACCCAAATTAAACAACTCAATAACGGTAAATGAAATAACATAATTAAACTCTATTTAGAAAAAAACCATCCAAACCAAAAACGTTAAGATACAAATAATCATGACGAAGACATAGTGGTACAGAAAACCGGTCTGAAGGCGACGCAGCTTGTTAGAAATCTTGAGCATACGTCGGCCAGAGCCATTAACAAAAAAGTTATCAATCACCATTAAATCAGTGACCGAGTAAAAAAACTGGCTAACCTTCATTGCAGGGCGCACAATGACAATATCGTTAAATGCATCGAATCCATACTGTTGTAACAAGATTTTCCTCATGCCTCGACAACGTTCAAGTAACAGAAACCACCATTTCTCATGACTCAATGTTGTCAACCACGCAAAGAAGATACCAGCCAAACTTAGCCAAAATGGTGCAGTAAAAATTGCATGCCAGGTTAAATAGCCCACACCATGAAAGTGCTCTCCTAATAGCTTCAGTACGTTGTACTTTGGAAAAACAGTAACACTATTACCCAGTAAGCCTGGATGACTAAACACCATGGATTTAACAAAAAATAACCCCAAGAAAACAGACGGGATAGCCAGAGTTATCATAGCTAACTGCATAGACCAGTGCTCTTTTAGCCTGGAACGAAGGGTACTATCAAAACGCTCCTCGCCATGAAATGCCATGAAAAATGCCCGGAAGATATAAAACCCTGTAACAAATGCACCAAGAAGAACACACCAATATGCATAGGTCGCCCCGGGTATTGTTGATAAGTGTACAGCCTCAATAATGACATCTTTTGAATAAAACCCTGAAAAAGGAGGTATTGCAGCTAATGCAGCTGCACCGATAAAAAAACACACATACGTTACGGGTAAATATTTACGCAATCCGCCCATTTTTCTTAGATCTTGTTCGTGATGCATAGCGATAATGACAGAACCAGCACAAAGAAATAGAAGCGCCTTAAAACATCCGTGTGTTGATAAATGAAAGATACCCGCACTGAAAGCTGATGCACCATTTGCAGCCATCATGTAACCAAGTTGAGACATGGTCGAATAGGCAATCACCCGCTTAATATCATTTTCGATAAACGCTAAAATTCCAAGGAATAAAGCGCCAGTGGCGCCAATCACAAGAACTAGACTCATCGCTACCACAGAGTATTCTAGTAAGGGGGAAATACGAGCGACCATAAAAACACCCGCTGTCACCATAGTGGCGGCGTGAATGAGTGCTGAGATTGGTGTAGGACCTTCCATGGATTCAGGTAACCAAATATGGAGTGGAATCTGAGCAGACTTACCCATCGCGCCAATAAATAATAGAATGCATATCACCGACATAGTCGACCAATGCATTCCACCAAGAATGTGAATAGTATCATTTGCATGGGTTGATGCTGATGAAAATATCGTCGTGTAATCAAGAGAACCAAAGGTTGCAATAATCGCACCCAAGCCAAGAATCAATCCGAAATCACCAAAACGATTCACAATGAATGCTTTTAGACTACCGTCCGCTGCAGAGGGCTTGGAGTAATAAAACCCAATAAGCAAATATGACACAAGACCAACACCCTCCCAACCAAAAAACAATTGCATAAAGTTATTTGCAGTAACCAGCATTAACATACAAAACGTAAACAGAGACATGTAGCAAAAAAAACGTTGATAGCCTTCTTCATCTGCCATATAGCCGATACTATAGATGTGGACCAATGTTGAAACAAACGTGACAACCATGAGCATGACCGCTGTGAGTTGATCCAAATAAAAACCAACATCAAATTGAAAGCTACCACTAATTGCCCAATGATAAACAAGAGCATTCAATGACTGATCATTGACAACGACTTCTATGAAAATTTTTAAAGCACATAGAAAAGCAATCATCATAAAAAAAATAGTAATACTATGTGCGCCTTTTCGCCCTATACGTTTTGCGCCTAGGCCAGCAATAAGACTTCCTATCAACGGTGATAGAGCTAGAATAAGGGTATAGTTGTATAGCATGTATCTACCTTAACCTCTGAGATCATTTAGTTTGTCTACACGGATATTCCCACGTTGACGATAAATTATTACTAGAATAGCCAAGCCAATTGCAGATTCCGCAGCAGCAACTGCCAAAATAAAAAAAACAAAGACCTGCCCAGATAATTGATTTAAATACTGCGATAATGCTACGAAATTCATATTCACTGCTAACAACATCAACTCAACACACATTAATAACGTGATTAAACTTTTACGATTAATCACAATACCTGCCAAAGAGATGGAAAAGATAATCGCTGCTAGAATTAAATAGTTACTTAAAGGGATCATGAGCGGTCCTTATCACTGATCATACGAAGTCGATTCGCTTTTGTCGCTTGCTGTTGTTGTGCCATATCTTGATAACGAGCATCTTTTTTGGTCCCAAAGAAACCTAAAACGATGGCAGACACCATTGCTACCAGTAAGATAGCAGCAACAATTTCGACTGGGTAAATATAATCGCTATAGAGCAACAAGCCTATCATACCCACATTATCGTAACCCTCTGGCTGCATGGGCAATAGAGCTTTACCCGATAGAAAGTGATGAGGGTTCAATGCATAGACCATGATACCGAAGACAAAAAACAAAATGAATAAAGCAATCGGCAAAAAACGATAGTAAGATGCCCTTTTCTGCTTCACTTGATCGACAGCCAACATCATGACAACAAACAAGAATAACGTCATCACGGCTCCTACATAGACAAAGATTAAAACTAAAGAAAGAAATTCAGCCTGCAATATCATCCATAAAACCGCTGCTGCAAAAAAACTTAAGACAAGAAACAGAACCGACTTAACTAAATCTCTCAATAAAACAACTAGAGAAGATGAAATAATTAATATCGCAGAGAAAAAATAGAATACGATTTGTAATACGGGGATAGTTGTCATATGAAGCTACCTATACTTTTCTTGTTTCTGACGATCTTTTGCAATCTGATCCTCATATAAATCACCTATCATTAAAAGCTTCTCCTTTGTCAGGATATTCTCACCCCGATTTTCAAAGTGATAATGCATCTCTGGTGAAGAAACAATAGAGTCAACCGGGCATGCTTCTTCACAAAAACCACAATTGATACATTTAAACACATCGACATCATAACGTGTCGTGCGTCTGGAGCCATCCTCTAAACGAGGACCTGCCTCAATGGTAATTGCCGCTGCAGGACATGTTGCCTCGCATAATTTACAAGCAATACAACGTTCTTCACCGTTAGGGTACCGTCTCAAAGCTAGAACACCACGAAAACGTGGAGACAATGGCATTTCCTCTTCAGGATATTGTATAGTTTCTTTCCGCTTTGAGAAATTACGCTGCGTCACTGACAAGCCACACAATAACTCCCACAGTGTGAACTTTTTAATCTGAGTTATCAGCCAATGCTTCATTTTTTTATCTCTTTTTTATTGTGATACTGCAATTAATTCACCAAATGTACATATACTGCCATTACCAATAACCAAAAAATTGAAACTGGAATTAAGACTTTCCAACCTAACTGCATCAGTTGATCATATCGGTAGCGAGGCATAGTAGCTCGTAACCAAAAATATAAATAGATAAAACAGCCCGTTTTCAACAAAAACCAAACAATACCTGGGACCCACGCCAGCCACTGTCCTATAAATGGTATCCCTTCAAAGGGCGACAACCACCCACCAAAAAATACTAAAGCAGCTATACCTGAAATAAGCAGCATATTGGCGTATTCGGCTAGAAAGAATAATGCAAACCCCATACCTGAATATTCGACATGGAAACCTGCAACGATTTCAGCCTCACCCTCAGCGATATCAAATGGAGAGCGATTCGTCTCTGCAACACCTGAAATCCAATACACAACAAACAAAGGGAATAATGGAATGAAGTACCAATTCCAAATACCACCCGATTGTTGCAATATAATTTCACTCAAGTTCATTGTGCCTGTTAGACACAAAACGCCGACAAACGAGAACCCCATCGCTAACTCATAGGAAATAATTTGTGCTGCTGCGCGCAATGCACCAAAAGTCGCGTAGATGGAATTTGATGACCAGCCGCCGATTAAGACACCATAGATTCCTAATGAAGACATAGCAAAAACAAACAACAATCCAGCATTGATATTTGCTAACACCCAATGATGATCGAATGGAATAACTGACCAAACCACTAATGCTGGCGCCAAAGCTAAAATCGGCGAGATAAGAAAGAGCCACTTATCGGAAGCAGAGGGCGTAATCACCTCTTTCGTCAGCAGCTTGACAACATCGGCAATCGGCTGCAATACACCCTTCCATCCGACTCGATTTGGACCTACTCGAACCTGCATAAAACCAATCACCTTACGCTCAAGCATCGTGACATAGGCAACTGTCAACATTAAAGGAATAATGATAACTAAAATCTTTAGTACAATGACTAGTAAAGTCCACAGTTGATCAATCACAGCACCTCCTGACTCAGGTTAATATTAGCTGACGCCTGCCCAAACCCTTTAGTTTCTTCATTACCAGACGGAATCACAACCACGTTATCACCAACAGCATCATCAGCTCTCAGGGGTAATTGAATTTGGCTACTCCCTTGCTTAGCCAGAGTCACATCACCGACGACTAAACCTAAACGCTTAGCTGTGGCGTTGTTGATAGTGATGCAACATTCGGTGCTATTATGCATCGTTTGTAACGCTTCGGCTTTTCGAACAAACGCATCTGATCGATACATGGGCCACGGTGCTAATCGTAATAAGTGATCCGACGTTTCGTCCGAAATAGCGAGCTCAAGGTTTGTACGCTCTACACAAGTGCTCTGTGTATCCAGGTGTGTTTTTAACTCGCCTATGACCTGATCCGTGGTTTTATAATCGAAGTTATCCAGCATCATGAAGCCTGCTAATGCTCTAATAACTTTCCATGCTGGCTTTGATTGACCTTGTGGCACTGTAGCCGCTGAAAATGACTGCCAAACTCCTTCAACATTTACATATGAGCCAGTATTCTCAACAAATGGGGCAACAGGAAGAATAAAATCAGCGTACTTCAACATTTCGGGGGTGGTATATGACGACAGACACACTACAAGACTCGCTTCTGATAGCACTTTTAGAGCCGCTTCTGAATACGCGCAATCATGCTCTAGCTCTGCGCCCAACACAATGTAAGCTTTACTAGGCTGATCCGTTAACAACTGCATAGCATGTCTGCCATCCAACTGATGATTAGGGTTGGATGGATCACGGTGAGGCACTGCTCCAGCTAAATAGGCACCAGCCGCATTCGCACCAGGGGTTAAAAACCCAACGGTAACCGAAGTATGCTCATTGATACAGGCTGCTAAAGCACGAATCAGGCTAGCTTGCTGATGTCCAAGTGCATACTCACCAAGTAATAGAATGCCAGACGATGATTGCTGTAACTGAGCTGCCATAGCTCTGGCAGCGTCACTGATACTAACCGTTTCCAATCCAGGAAATTGCCTAGCTTTCTCACCCAACAAAACACTCACAATCTGAGCCAAAGGAGAAATCATATTACCATCAACTAAAGAGTGTTGAACTGGAAATACAGTGTCGTACTCAATCGGATTAATTGACATCACCACGGCACCTGATTGTGACGCTTGGTTGATACGGTGTGACAAAATAGGCTGTTCATGGCGAACATCGGAACCAACCACCATGATTGTTTCCATATTTACCAGGTCTTTAATCGGCACACCTAATTGGGTAAATGATAGGCCATGCTCTTGGTCCGTAAAATCCTGCTCGCGAATACGAAAATCAACGTGATTGGAGCCTAGTGAGCGAACTAACTTTTGTAGTAAGTAACACTCTTCTGTTGTTGAATTAGGCGAGGCGATCGCAGATAGTGCATCACCCTGATATTTCTCAACTAAACCCCTCAGTTTATCAGCAATCTCCACTAAGGCTCTTTGCCAACCCACTGACTTCCATTGCCCTTGTTGCTTAATGGATGGCTCTAAAATTCGAGACTCATGAGAGAGAGCTTGATAACTGAAACGATCGCGATCACTAATCCATGCTTCATTGATAGATTCATTTTGTCGAGGGACAACGTTCATAATTTCACGTTCTTCGTAGTTATCGTGACGACGACAGTGTACAAAAATATTGGACCCTACACAGTCATGACCTGCGACAAACTCGTGCTCGTGAACTTCCCATCCTCGATATGCATATTTAGAAGGCTTGGCTGTCAAGGCACCAACAGGACAAATGTCAATCACATTACCAGACAACTCTGAATGAACTAACCGAGACATGTAATTTGAAATAGTGGAGTGCTCACCTCTATTCAATACACCAAGCTCACTAATGCCGGCAATTTCCTCACCAAAACGCACGCAGCGTGTACATTTAATACACCGTGTCATATGCGTGTCTATCAAAGGACCTAAATCAGGACTGTGAACAGCCACTTTAGTTTCTTCAAAATCAGAATGAGAGCGTCCAAAACCAACGGACAAATCTTGTAATTCACAGACACCACCTTGATCACACACCGGACAGTCTAGGGGGTGGTTTACTAATAAGAACTCCATCACAATGCGCTGCGCCTCGAGCGCCATTTTTGAGGCCGTATAAACAACCATATTATTGGTAGCAGGCGTCGCACAGGCGGGTAATGGCTTTCTTGATCCTTCAACCTCGATTAAACACATCCGGCAATTAGCCGCAATAGACAGTTTTTTGTGGTAGCAAAAGCGCGGTATATAGATACCGGCCAAGTCAGCCGCCTCGATAATTGTCGCACCATCATTAACACTGACTGGCTTATCATCTATTGTTAACTCTAACATAATACAACCTGTAATATTTTTTTCATGGGTTGATTGCCTCACGCATGATGACGTTTAACATGATCAACAAACTCTTGATAGAAATGCTTCAAGAATCCAGCAACCGGCCACGCAGCAGCCTCACCAAATGCACAAATCGTCCGCCCCTCAATATTCTTAGCCACCCTACCTAACTGTTCTAAATCTGCAAGTTTTGCTTTGCCTTCAGCAATTTTAGAAATCAATCGATACACCCAGCCAGTCCCCTCTCGACATGGAGTGCACTGACCGCATGATTCATGCATGTAAAAACGCGAAATACGCTGTAATACTTTTACCATTGAGGTTGACTCATCCATAACCATCAAACCACCCGAACCCAACATAGAGCCTGCCTGTGAGATAGACTCATAATCCATATTGGTTTTCATGATGATGTGAGCAGGCAATACTGGTGCTGAGCTACCGCCCGGAATGACGGCTTTCAGTTGTGCTCCATTCAGCATCCCTCCGGCCAATTCTAATAATTCGGGAAACGGTAACCCGAGTGGTACCTCGTAGCTGCCAGGCTTATTAACGTGACCGCTCACAGTAAAAATCTTAGTGCCACCACTTTTTTCGACCCCCAAACTTGAAAACCAAGATGGATCTTTCTCTAAAATCATCGGCACTGAGGCAAAAGTCTCAACGTTGTTGATAGTTGTGGGCTTGCCGTATAGACCAAAGCTAGCTGGAAATGGCGGCTTAAAACGAGGATTACCTCGCTTACCCTCTAAGGCATTCATTAAAGCTGTTTCCTCACCACAAATA
>DCQA01000025.1:49567-73196 GCA_002323325.1 Coxiellaceae bacterium UBA1530
GCTGTTTCCTCACCACAAATATAAGCGCCTCCGCTACGTGCGTTGTAAATGTCAATGTTAATCCCACTATTTAAGGGATTTTTACCCAAGTAACCCGCATCATATGCTTCTTGTAGAGCTGTCTCTGCCACATGGAAAAAGTCATGAAACTCGCCTCTAAAATAAATATAACCAACACTGGCATTTAAAACAGCGCATGCAATCGCAACACCCTCGATCATTTGATGAGGGTTTAAACGAATAATTTCTCTATCTTTAGCTGTACCAGGCTCGCTCTCGTCTGCATTACAAATCATGTATTTTTGACCTGGCAAGTCGCGAGAAACAAAACTCCACTTAAGTCCTGTTGGAAAGCCTGCACCACCCCTACCTCTGAGACCAGAAGACTTGAGTGCGTCAATCACAAAGTCTGGTTTAACTTCACCCGATAGAATTTTTTTGAGCTGAACATAACCACCAATACTCTCGTAAGTGGCAAGGGAGGCCGGGTTAGGTAAATGACGTGTGCGCAAACACACTTGATCTAGTTTCATATTTCTCTAGACTCCAGTTGAGTAATAATCTCTTGCATTTTTTCACAGGAAACATTCTCGTGAATAGTTTTATCATCCACTTGGCATACAGGAGCAAGATGACAAGCCGCTAAACATTCAACATCACGTAACGTGAATTGCCCATCAGACGTTGTTTCACCCATTTTAATGCCAAATTTTTCCTCAAGCATGTTAACCAGTTGATCTGATCCTCTCAGCATGCAAGAAACGTTAGTACAAACTCCGATTTTGTGACCCACGGGCTTAAACTCAAACATATCGTAAAATGTTGCTACTTCATAAACTTCAATTGGCTGTAACCCAAGATAATCGGCTATGGAATTAATCAATTGCCCAGACAGCCAACCACCATTATCTTCCTGAGCCTGTAAAAGTGCGGCAGGAACGGCTGATCTACGCTGATCACTAGGGAATTTCTGACACCAATGATCGATATGCTGTTTTAATTCATTGGATAATTCTATTAGATGTTCCATAACACAATCTCACCTGATCACACGTTTAACGATCAATCTCTCCAAAAACAACATCAATGGTAGAAATTACTGCCACTAAGTCTGCCAACATATGCCCACGACACATCTCATTAATGGCCGCCAAATGTGGAAAGCTAGCTGCTCGAATTTTCAAACGGTAGGGTTTATTCGCACCGTCTGAAATGAGGTAAACACCAAACTCTCCTTTAGGATGCTCAGTAGCGGTATAGACCTCGCCTGGAGGAACAGAATAACCCTCAGTAAAATGCTTAAAATGATGAATTTGAGCCTCCATACTGGTTTTCATGAGCTCTCTCGAAGGCACTGTCACCTTGTAGTCATCCAACATGACCGGCCCTGGATGATTCTTCAACCATTGCACGCACTGACGAATAATTCGATTCGACTGACGCATCTCCTCAACTCGAACAAGGTATCGATCGTAACAATCACCTCGTGTACCGAGTGGCACATCAAAGTCTAATTGCTCATAAACTTCATAAGGCTGCATTTTTCGCAAATCCCAATCAACCCCAGATGCACGTAACATCGGGCCGGTAAAGCCGAGCTCAATGGCACGTTCTGGTGATACCACGGCAATATCCACTAATCGCTGCTTGAAAATTCTATTGTCAGTCAATAATGATTCGTACTCGTCGACCAAGGCAGGAAAGCGATCCGTAAAATTTTGTATAAAGTCCAACAAGGAGCCACCTCGATTGGCATTCCGCGCCGCAGTTTGCTTTTCATTGTGCCAGCGGGAGGGCTGATACTTTGGCATTTCATCCGGAAGATCACGGTACACACCACCAGGTCTAAAATAGGTCGCATGCATTCGCGCACCGGATACGGCTTCGTAACAGTCTAGTAAATCTTCGCGCTCACGAAAACAATATAAAATCGGAGTCATCGCTCCAACATCAAGAGCTGCTGCTCCCAACCACATCAAGTGGTTCATTATACGTGTAATCTCAGCAAACATAACGCGAATATACTGCGCACGTACTGGTGGTTTAATCCCCAGCAACTTCTCAATCGCAAGAACATAGCCATGCTCATTACACATCATAGAAACGTAATCTAAGCGATCCATGTAACCGATACTCTGATTGAACGGCTTCGATTCAGCTAGTTTTTCAGTCGCACGATGAAGTAAACCAATATGGGCATCCATATCTTTAATCAGCTCACCATCAGCCTCAATAACCAAACGCAGTACACCATGAGCGGCGGGATGCTGAGGCCCAAAGTTAAATTTATAAGATTGTATCTCAGCCATTGATCTCTCCTTCGCTAGACTCGGCAGTCATGTATCGGTGATCGTCGCGAATCACTTTTGGCACCAAGACGCGCTCTTGAATACTCACTGGCTCATAAATACACTGCTCGGTAGCAGCATCATAGCGCATTTCGACCTCACCGATTAAAGGGAAATCTTTTCTGAAGGGGTGCCCTCTGAAACCGTAATCAGTCAATATGCGTCGTAGATCAGGATGCCCTTCAAAAATAATACCAAATAAATCATAAGCCTCCCGCTCATACCAGTTAGCAGATGGCCAAATAGCATTCACCGATGGGACTTTGGGTTCAGAATCCAAGAACACCTTTAACCGTAACCGTTGGTTTAATATCCTTGAAAGGAAATGATAAACCACACAAAAACGTGGCTTATTCCATGGGATTACCTGTCGTTTTTTTCCTTCAGTGACACCACGGGTGTAGCCAGAACTCGTAGCCTCACGCGTGCACCACTCAGTTTGCCCGTAATCTGAATAATCTACCCCACAAACATCTAACAAAGTATGAAACTGGAAGGCTATGTCACCTTTTAGAACCTCACAAACCGCTAAAAGATTATTTGGAGAAACCTCAAGAGTGACACAATCTAGCTCCTGTAGATCATCAACCCACCCATCGCATTTCTGCTTGATGGATTCAACTAATTGTTCGAAATATTCTGCCATCTCAATATCACCTTGCGCAATTAATCACGATCAAACTGTTTTTTGCGGGTGATTTTATTTTGCAACTGAATCACTCCATACACTAAGGCCTCTGCCGTTGGGGGACAACCCGGGACATAAATATCGACCGGCACAATGCGATCACAACCTCGAGTAACAGAATAGGCATAATGGTAATAACCACCTCCATTGGCACACGAACCCATAGATATCACCCATCGTGGCTCAGCCATTTGATCATAAACGCGCCTTAAGGCGGGCGCCATTTTGTTCACTAATGTCCCAGAAACAATCATGACATCTGATTGACGCGGACTTGGCCTTGGTATCACACCAAAACGATCCATATCATACCTAGACATCCAAGCGTGCATCATTTCAACAGCACAGCAAGCCAAACCAAAAGTCATTGGCCATAACGAACCAGCTCGAGCCCAGTTAATCAAAGACTCAGCAGAAGCTAGAACAAAACCTTGGTGATTCTCTTGTTGTAATTTCATAAAATTATTCTCTAAAACTCTTATAAAATAACTAGCTTACTGCCACTCCAACGCACCTTGCTTCCACTCATAAACAAAACCAACTAACAATATGGCGAGAAAAAAAAGTGCCGCCCAAAAGCCAGGGCCAGATAATTGACGGATAACTTTAGCCCATGGAAATAAAAAGGCTGTCTCGAGATCGAATAGAATGAATAATATAGCTACCAAATAATAACGAACATCAAAAGGAAGCCTGGCTTGTTCGATTGGATCAAAACCACATTCGTACGCACCGTCTTTGGCCGCGTAGGGTAACCGTTTACCAAGCACTTTACCGGAGGTTAATGCTACCACCCCTAAAGCCACCGAAAACGCCATAAAAATAAATATACTCAGATATGCCACTAACATGTTACTTTCCCCATCATAGCTAGGTCCCTCTAGCTGCATACTCATCAGTACTATCAACTCTTTTTATTATGGTGCCGAAGGTCGGACTCGAACCGACACGACCGTAAGATCACAGCCCCCTCAAGGCTGCGTGTCTACCAATTTCACCACTTCGGCTTCACTTTACTCGCCATAACTTCCACCACAACTTTATCAACATTTAGTTCTGGGTATTCGGTAGGTTTGGCAATGTTACATCAGTCCTTGACGTCGATTGTTGCTTCTTGGACTGCACGGCAGTCAAATGGCCTAACCCTATGCTAGTCAGATAAAAAACGACTGCGAGCACTGCTGTTACCTTCACCAAAAATGGCACAGAGCCCTCAGTACCAAACATCGTGTTAGATCCACCACTTCCAAAAGCAGCACCAACATCGGCACCTTTTCCATGCTGTAACAACACTAAGGCAACAATAAAAACACAGACTAACACATGAACTAACAGCAGGATTGATTGCATAACTCACCTATTTTTGTAAACTCTTTGGCATCTAATGATGCACCACCAACTAAAGCCCCATCAATGTCAGGCATCTCAAATAAATCAGCGGCGTTTGAAGCTTTCACACTTCCGCCGTAGATTATGCGAACTGAGTTACCCAACCCTGAATCAAAAGCAAGCAACATTTTTCTAATCGCTTCATGAACCGTTTGAGCTTGCTCCGGACTGGCGTGATGACCCGTACCGATAGCCCATATCGGCTCATAAGCTACCACCAAGCGCGGTAAAATACTAGGGTTAACCAGACTGTCCAGTACTGGCTGCAATTGACTGCCAATTGTTTGAACAGCTAACCCTGCTTCACGTTGTTGTAAAGATTCACCAACACATAAAACTGGCTGTAAGCCTGCACTCAAAGCCTGTGCAATCTGTTCCACAATATGGGACTCTGTTTCGTTATGATAAGATCGCCGCTCGGAATGCCCGACTAACACATATTCGCAACCCTGATCTTTCAACATCGCTGCAGAAATGTCACCGGTGAAAGCACCCTGTTCAAAACGACTTACACATTGAGCACCTAAATGTAAGGAAGAGTCCTGAATCACACTAGCAAGCTGAGACATAAAGATGAAAGGAGGAAAAATAACTCGCTCGATAGAATCAGCACTCAAATGACGCAACAAGTCTGTTGCCAACGTGTGAACACTCTCTCTGTTTCCGTGCATTTTCCAATTTGCCGCTACCAAAAATTTTCGCATATTCATCTACCAACATAATTAATGGTGACATATTAACGAAGTCACTCCGCATACACAATCACAAAGTTGACGTGTCATATGCGATACCCATCAGGCAATGCGCTATTTCAAATCCGATAGCGCAGACGGGTATAATTTAATCGAAGACCGATCACGAAGACTCTGAACATAGGCTGCATAGGTTGCTTGAACCTGATTCTGCATAAGATCTTGCTTAAGCGACTTAACAAAACTCTGGTCTGCTGAGCCAGGAAGTGGATTAGTCCAGTGATTAATAGCAAAAACGTAATAAGTTTTATTATCAACCAGCACACTATTAAATACCGGCTGATGGCCTTTTAACGGCGTAGCAAATACCGCGCTCACCAAGGCACTTGGCAAGGATTTTGCATCACGGGATAAAGCCGGAACTTGCTTCCAAACTAAATGATTTTTAATACCTAGTGCTTGCCCAGTTTGACCAGCCTTCATTGCCGACTGCAAGTCATATGCCTTGATGCCAGCCACCTCTTCTATCTTTTTTCTAACCAACTGTTCCTTGATCTGATCAGATACAGCCTCTAAACCTAGAGGATGACTCTCTTCAACTTGATGTCGACGAAGCACGACAACAGCACCTGACTTAAGGGCCACAGGTCGGCTATTGTAGCCCTGCTTAATTACTTCATCACCAAACGCAGCCTGTAAAATATTCTTATCAGAGAACAAGCCCGACTGTAATCCAGCTTTCGTCATCATCTCCGTGGTCTGAATTTGTAAACTTAAAGCCTTCGAGGAAGATGTTAGTGAATTAGGATCTGTATAGCTTAATTGACTTAATTTTTCTGTGTCTCGTGACATTAATTGCTCTAATTGCTGACTAGTCAGCAAACCGTGTATTTTGTCATGGACTTCTTTTAGAGGTTGCACGATTGCTGCGCTCACCTTGTCGACTCTAAACACCACTAGACCTTTGGCTGTCTGAACCGGTGAGGAGAACACACCTAACTGCATTGCCTCAAGTTTGTTAGCACTGATGTAAGGATTGGAAGCTAACAACCAAGATGAAGTCAACTTCAACCCGATTTCTTCAGCAATCTGATCAACCTTAGGAGATTGTTTTGCTCCGACTAAGAATTGTTGTAATTTATCTGCTGAAACCTTTTCAGACTCTTTAGCATCTTCAACGGGCACTTTGACCAAAGTCACCTTCCAACGCTTGGGTGTCGAATAATTACTCTTATGATCCTCGTAGTACTGAACAACCTCCTGATCAGGAATGTGTATTGATTGCGAGATCGCCTTAGGATCCAACACCAAATATTCAAAACTCACTTGCATTGGAGCAATGTATTGCTGTTGATGCGCCTTATAATATGCCTTTACCTCTTTTTGACTCACTTTCACCTGAGACCTAAACTCTGACAATGGTAATGCAAAATAACCTACCTGACGTACTTGATGCGTCAAGCCATACGCATGATCAAATGCTTTTGGTAACAAAAAGCTTGAAAGCTTCATGCCAGCAGAAACCTGACTGATTAATAATTTCTGCTGAAATTGAGCCATAAATTGCCCTAAATCACTGGCTCCTTTTTGATACATAGCCATCCGCAGACGCTGCATGGAAAACTTACCATCGACTTGGTAAGCAGGATCTTGCATTAATAGTGCCTGCACTTGCTGGGATGAGATGGCGAAACCATCATCTTTTGCCTGCTGCAAGAGCAAATGATGAGTGATCATGTCCTGAATGACATATTGCTTCAACTCGTCTGAAAGCTCGCCGGGAAAAGTCGACAACCCAACTTGCTGCATATAACCTTTTTTTAAATCACTGTACTGACCCTTGACCATCTTCTCAGTAATTTTAAACCCATTAACTTTCGCGACTACCGCATCATCCCCTTTTGAGTGACCGATGTATGACGACAAACCCCACATTACGAATGTCGCACCCACTAAAGCAACGATAACGCCAGCGACCCACCCTTTTATATACTCATTCATCTTTTGCAGCATGACACTTTTATCCCTAAACCAAATCAGAAGGCTTGTGATAATAGCAACGAACACTACGCAAAGCTAGAAGCGCAACACTCAGAAAGAAAAACAAAAATTAAGAAGAATTAAGAGAGGAAAGGACTCTCTTTAGAAAATAGGGTCTATGAAAAAGTGGCGGAGTGGACGGGATTCGAACCCGCGACCCCCGGCGTGACAGGCCGGTATTCTAACCAACTGAACTACCACTCCGCAACATTCTCGATATAATGGTGGGTGCTGAGGGATTTGAACCCCCGACATTCGCCTTGTAAGGGCGACGCTCTACCAACTGAGCTAAGCACCCAAAAAAAACCTCTGATTTCTTCACTAACTGAATTAGCAAATCAATCAGAGGCTGGAAAGATAAACGAAAACGAATCGTTTATCAATAAAAATTTATGCTGTCACCGCATCTTCGTTTAATGCGTCCTTTAAAGCTTTTCCAGCTTTGAATTTAGCCACGTTAGTAGCGGCGATTTCTATTGGAGCGCCTGTTTGTGGATTGCGTCCTGTACGCGCTGGACGATGTCCAGTTTCCCAAGAACCAAAACCCATGATTGCAACACGACCACCATCGCTCAGACAAGTAGTAATAGTCTCAGTTACTGTATTTAAAGCTGTTTCAGCGGCTGTTTTAGTGATCCCTGCTTTAGCTGCAATTGTATCGATTAAATCTTGCTTATTCATATTCATATTCATCCCCTATGTGGTTATTGTGAAGAGTATTACTTCCTTGTTGACCGTAAGTTTATACCAAGTCGAAAAAGAGATTGTCAAGGAAGATCCCTCTAAATCTCCAGAATTACTGACTTTTTTAGCAAAATGATCATAAAAAGATCTAATTAAACCCCAGTCAACCCTAGGGTCACTCCGATATCGGCTGTCTAATTAACCCAACAACATTCCCAGGACAGTCATGTTGATAGCTAGTAAAGAGACTAAAAACATTCTTCGCCCCCAAAGAGCCCAATCAGTCGACAAAAAACCATAGCCTGCGCATATCAACCACGCACACCCTATCACCAAAGCTACTATGCCATACAGCGCACTTAACCAGCCCATGAAGAAAGGAACTAACAACAAAGCAGAGAAACAACCTGTAAAAACAAACATGCATATCTGAGTGATTATACGACTGACCATTAAAGATAAAACCGGTATTTGAGCAGCCCTATAGTCATGCTCCCGATAAATTGCTATCGCATAAGAATGAGGGATTTGCCAACAAAATAGCAGGGCAAACCATAGTAAGGCTCTCAAATCTACTATCCCAGAAACTGCGACACAACCAACAACAGGAGGCATCGCTCCAGCGACACCTCCAATAAAAGTACCCCAAACAGACCGACGCTTAAACCAAAGACTGTAAAGTATTACGTAAGTAACCCAGCCTAAAAATGCAACATAACACGCCACCGGATTAACGTATTTAAATAGCACCACTAAGCCGACACACAATAACAACAATGCTAATAACACACTATAAGTGGAAGAGACTCGACCCTGAACGGAGGGACGATTACGAGTCCTCTCCATCAACGCATCAATATCGCTGTCAATGATATTATTTAGTATACAACCAGAAGCAATCACCGCAGACATTCCCAACCATGCCCAGAACAGGGACATGATGTAAAACTGCTGTCCATGCATTCCCAAAAAAAAGCCACCCAATAAAGTAATACTATTACCCATTAGGATCCCTGGCTTAACCAGAGAAATATAACGCATTTAACACCCTATTATAAAATTCCTAAAATGCAGGAGACACTAAGACACAAGGCAAACAATGAAATAAAACTCTATAACTGCGCACCCACCAAAAACGATCAAACTGTGGCCAAGCCAATCATGTTTGGCATCCTATACAGATAAGCTAACAGCGTCAACAACATTTGCCTGGCACCCCAAGGCTTCATCATTCCGCAAGTTGTACAAGCAACTTTTGAGGGCAGCCTCTTGAAAAACAACAGGTCACACAGTCTTCACTGGTACAAACAAGACAACTATAGTTTCAGATTTTTAAATACCGTAGCTGATTACACCCACTAACCGGAGGAAGCGCTCTGACATGCTGGGCATACACCGTAGATAATTAAATCATGATCCTCCATCTTGAACTGATAGTGCGCCGCGATCTCTTTTTGACGCTCCTCTATCACAGGATCTAAAAACTCAACCACAGCCTGACACTGAACACAGACCATGTGATCATGATGCTCTCCATCATCTAACTCAAATACTGAGCGGTCTTCTTCAAAGCTATGTCGCTTGACTAAACCAGCAGCTTCAAATTGCCCCAAGACTCGGTATACAGTTGCAAGACCAATATCTTCGCCCTGCTGCCTAAGCCGGCCGTAAATGTCTTCCGCACTCACATGCCCAATATCTGGCTCACCCAGTAATTGCAGGACCTTTAATCTCTGACTGGTTACCTTTAAGCCTAACTGCCTCAACTGCTGATCTTTCAAGTGACTCCCCTCATTAAATCAGTTATGATGGCCTTCAATTATTGACTTCTCAAGAAAGGCTCATCATGTCACGACGCATCATCTGCTTACTGTCTATCGCTATCTTTTGCATGCAGATCACTAGCTGCATCAAACCTTACCAAGCCCCCATAGAGCAAGGCAATATCCTAAACACTCAAACTGTCAATAAAATTCACAATGGCATGAGCTCACAACAAGTGACGAGCATGATAGGCAAACCTGTATTGACAAACCTGTACAACAATCAACTAACTTACGTTTACACTTTCCAAGAAAAGATAGATTCTCGATTACTGAAAAAACGTCTTCGTATCACATTCATGGACAATAAGATTACCCATATCGACAAAAATCTCTCACTCTAATCTGTTTTTCGCTCTACACGTAGACGTCTGGCTTGCATGGGATCAATACGCAACTTTCTATATATCTCGACTCTATCTCCAGACTCAAGTTGTTGCGTCAAGCTTACCCTTCTACTATTCACCCCAACTACCTGTGTAGATAAATCAATATTTGTAAATTGCTCTAATATACCAGAACGAACAATTGCTTCCTGAACTGAGCAATCACCCCGGACACTGACCATTAATTCAATCTGTTGATCAGGAACAGCATATGCCACTGTGATTTTTTTGATCACGCATACACCTTCTTTGCATGATCGCAAAATGAACCCACCATTGCTTGCGCGATAGTTTGAAAAATTGGACCGAACATCGTCGACAAGATCCGGTTAGCAAATTCAAACTCTAAATCTAAAACCACCCTGCACTCCCCAGTTGAAATATCATGAAACGACCAGATACCTCTTAGGTGTTTAAACGGACCTTCGAGCAAGGTCATCTCAATCGTATTTGGTGGTACTAATAAGTTCTTGGTTGAAAATGATTTTTGCATACCACCTTTAGCAAATGAGAGACTAGCCGAGACTGAATTAGGTGTCCGATCAATCACTCGACTGGATACACACCAAGGTAAAAAGTGAGGATAATGCTCAATATCATTGACCAACTCATACATTTGAGTTGGCGTATATGAAACGGTGAGCTCTTTATAGATTCTTGGCATTATCTCTGTAACTCTCGATAAATCCTACCGCTGCTGATAATATACCCCTAATCATGAACAAGCAAACATCAAAAAGCACCCCTTCCACAGACATTGCCCGCAACAAAAAGGCTTATCATGACTACTTTATTGAAGTCAGCTTTGAAGCTGGAATTGCTTTTGAAGGATGGGAAGTTAAAAGTATTCGAGCAGGTCGTGTTCAACTTAAGGAAAGCTATGTTTTGCTCAAAAACAACGAAGCTTGGCTACTTGGCGCCCACATTTCCCCGCTACTCAGCGCATCTTCACACATTCAACCCGACCCCCTACGAACAAGAAAACTCTTACTGAATCGACGAGAAATTGATAAATTACAAAAGGCTAAAGATCGACAAGGTTACGCTATCGTTCCGCTCAACCTTCATTGGAGCCGGCATCACATAAAACTCACCATTGCTATTGCTAAAGGGAAAAAATTGCATGATAAACGGCAATCTGCAAAAGAAAAGGACTGGCAACGACAACAAGAACGCAACTTTAAACAATAAAAACTAAAAATCAATAGGTTACGAAAATTCACACTTGATTCTGAACCGCTAAAAGCTATAATATCGACTTGTAGGGGGCGACCTGGCTTCGACGAGGGTTGCTAAACCTAAGGTGCATGTCGAGTAGACAACGAATCTCGTAAAATTCAATGTTGTAACTTTAATAGCTGGAAAAAATAAACTAGCTGCTAACGATTCTAACTTTGCACCTGTGGCTGTTGCTGCATAACAAAGATCTGAATCCGCCGTCTTAATAACACGGCATAGCCTACTCACCCAGCTTGCTTATAGGCAGGGATTCGAGTAGTCATAGCATATAAGCTCGCTAGCCTCTATGGCCCATAGAGACCTAGTCAAAACTTAGGGCTCGCGTTGGACTTATTCCTGCCAATCGGGTAATCCTTCGTTAAATAATAGATTGGGCTAAACATGTAGAGCTGAGGGCAGATCACCAGCGGACGCGGGTTCGATTCCCGCCGCCTCCACCATATTAAACACAGTGAACTATCTAAAGCGTGTCGTTTACTGTATTCATATTCACGACATAAGTATGCAGATGTAAAGTGAGGAAACTATGACACAATCGATTAGCAAGACCGCTGAGCTCAGCCTATTTGAAAACTCTGTTTTGGAACTCACCGCTATCGTTGACCAACTAGAAAAAGGTCAACTACCTCTGGCAGAATCACTCAGCCACTTTGAAAAGGGTGTTAAGCTTATTCGCCAGTGCCAGAAAGCACTCAGCGAAGCCGAACAAACTGTACAACAACTCACCCAAGAACAACTGGAGTCCATCACTACTCATGAATGATCTTGCGGCAACAACTAGCAATCACTGGTTATCAAACTATCAAGATGCCATCAATACTTATTTAGATGAACGCTTACCTCGTGCCGATATTCACGATTCGTCTCAACTGTGTGAAGCCATGCGCTATGCTGTTCTTAATGGTGGTAAACGCCTCAGACCTGCGATTGTATATGCGGTTGGCGATGATCTTGGGATTAGCATTGATAAACTTCATCCTGCAGCGGCAGCCATAGAACTAATGCATTGCTACTCACTTGTTCATGATGACCTACCCGCTATGGATAATGATGACTTAAGGCGAGGAAAACTTACTTGCCACAAAGCATTTGATGAAGCCACTGCTATTTTAGCAGGCAATGCACTTCAAAGCTTAGCCTTTGAATTATTATCCGCACAGACTAAACCCTACTCGCTAAAAATGATTCATGAGCTGAGCACTCTAACAGGCTATCAAGGCACTATGGGGGGGCAAGCGCTTGACCTTGCAGCAGAAAAAGACACACCCTCACTAAGGCAGTTAGAAACGATTCATTTACTGAAGACTGCCGCACTGATAGAGGCATCTATTATTTTAGGAGCTATACCATCAGAAACATTATCGCAAGGTGATCTTCTCACGCTGAAAAAGGTCGGTAAATTGATAGGTCTAAGCTTTCAAATACAAGATGATATTCTTGATCTTACTTCTAGCACAAGCTCATTAGGCAAGCAGGTTCATGCAGACATCGTTCAAAATAAAGCAACCTACCCAAGACTAACCACCCTCACGCGCTCTGAAAAAAAAGCCGCTGAATTATTTGACGAAGCAGAGATATTACTCAACCAATTACCTTATCATATGACAGAATTACGAAAAATTATTTCCCATATCAAAAACCGCGAAAGCTAGTCAATAAGCTAACTTGCATACCTATTACAGACCAGTCATCATACCGAAACTTTACCACGCCAGGATCACACTCATGAATGCCAAACATTATCCCTTGCTTCACGGCATTCAATCTTCAACCGACCTAAAATCACTACGAGAAGAACAGCTGCCTGAACTGGCACAAGAAATCCGTAGATATTTAATCGAAACGTTAGATCAATGTGGCGGTCACTTTGGTGCAAACCTAGGTTCTGTTGAAATCACCATCGCATTACACTACCTACTAAAGACCCCAGAGGACAACATCATCTGGGATGTGGGGCATCAAGCTTATCCTCACAAAATTCTTACTGGTAGAGCACATCTACTCAACACTATCAAACAACACCAAGGCCTAGCACCCTTTCCATCACGAGACGAGAGCCCATACGATAGCTTCAGTGTTGGGCACTCGAGCACATCCATCAGTGCAGCTACTGGCATGAGTCTCGCAGACTGGCTGAATGATAAGCACCGGACGACTGTTGCGGTGATTGGTGACGGCGGCCTGACGGGTGGCATTGCTTTTGAAGCTCTCAATCACGCCGGATCACTGGACTGTAATCTCACCATTATCCTGAACGATAATGAAATGTCTATCTCAGAGAATGTTGGCGCAATGACCCAATATTTTGCACGTATGCTATCTGCGAAGAGCTACCAATCCTTCAGAGAAACAAGTAAAAAAATTCTTGCTAATATACCACCACTGTCCAGGTTGGTTAAACGTACCGAGACACACCTCAAAGGAATGATACAACCTGGAACTATCTTTGAGGAACTCGGCTTCCACTATATTGGTCCTGTAGACGGGCATGATATCACTGCTTGCTTAAGAGCATTACGCAATACTCAAAAAATCTCTGGACCAAAATTTATTCACCTGATCACAAAAAAAGGAAAAGGCTATGATGCAGCAGAGAAAGCACCTATAAAATATCATGCTGTTACCCCTGGCTTTCACTCCACCCCCAATGCAAAAATACCAAAAAAAATCACTTACTCTAACGTGTTTGGACAATGGCTGTGCGATCTAGCTGAAAAAGATGAACGACTGGTTGCTATAACACCTGCCATGCGAGAAGGTTCAGATCTTGTGAAATTCAGCCAACAATTTCCAAAGCGTTATTTTGATGTCGGAATCGCTGAACAGCATGCAGTTACTCTAGCAGCCGGCTTTGCTTGTGAAAACAAAAAACCAGTTGTTGCTATTTACTCTTCTTTTTTACAAAGGGCATATGATCAACTCATCCATGATGTTGCGCTTCAAAAACTAGACGTCACCTTTGCCATTGATCGTGCAGGTCTCGTGGGTGGAGATGGCGCAACACACATGGGTGCCTACGACCTAAGCTATATGCGCTGCCTACCTCACCTAATTATCATGGCACCGAGCGATGAAAATGAGTGTCGTCAGATGCTGTATACAGCCTACCAACATGAGGGGCCTGCTGCAGTACGCTACCCTCGAGGCACAGGACCCGGCATCCCTACAGACCAAACGATGACTGCCATACCCATTGGAAAAGCTAAATTATGTCGACAGGGTGCCAAAATTGCTATCCTTGCATTCGGCAATACACTGCAAGCAGCTTTAACTACCGGTGAAGCAATCGATGCAACCGTTGTTAATATGCGTTTTATCAAACCACTTGATAAGGATTGTCTGAAAAATATTGCTGCAACACATGGCCTGATTGTTACCGTTGAGGAGAACGTCATTCAAGGTGGTGCTGGCAGTGCTGTATCAGAGTTCCTTCAACTGGAGCACTTCTGCAACCCTCTGTTACAACTTGGCTTACCTGATCATCCAATTAATCATGCCAGCGATAAACAACAACGCAATACCTGTGGATTAGATGCTCCTCAGATTCAACAAGCCATCTTGAAGAAGCAACAAGCACTTCAAGTTAACGAGACAATAACCACATCATAAGAATACGAAATTATCGACTAAAATAAATACTTTTTAAGGGTGGACTCTAATTTATTGGGCGTCGTCATCGGTGCAAAACGTCGACATACTTTTCCCTGCCTATCAACGATAAACTTTGTAAAGTTCCAAGAAATTCGCGGGCTACCTAAGAATCCTTTTCCCTGTCGTTTGAGATAACGATACAATGGGTGTGCATTCTTACCATTCACAAGGATTTTTTGAAACACAGGAAAGGTTAAACCCCAATTTATTCGACAAACTGTTTCAATCTCTTCAATATCACCCGGCTCTTGTCCGGCAAATTGATTACAAGGAAAAGCAAGGATTTCCAAGCCTTGCGATTGATAGTTATCATACAGTTGTTGTAACTCAGCGTACTGTTTAGTGAATCCACAACGACTTGCGACATTAACTATCAACAAAACGCGATCTGAAAACTCACTCAAGCTCACTGACTTACCATCCAGTCGTGTTACTTCAAAATCGTATAGTAATGACATTTTTACTCCTGATTGTTTGAGCGTACCTTAATTTGATCAACAGAAAAAACATGCTCTGTCATTTCAGGCGATTGATTATCACTTGGGGTTTTTGGAGCAAGCGCATGCCCGTAAATGATCTCAAAGGTTACAGGGTATCTTCCTCGATCATCACGCAGCGATGCATAATGTGCTAGCATAGCCTTCCACAGCTTGGGCGTTAATAATCCACGTGATCGATCAACTCTTGCATTAGCTGCCATGGCATATCTTAAATCACGCCATAGTGCATCCAAAGTACCATAATGGATTGTCAACGTTTCCATGTGTACAACTGGATCAATGTAACCCTGAGCAATAAGCACGTCCCCCACCCAATGCATATCTGTATAATCATGAACCGCTGAAAGACAGCCAATTGTTTGCATCGACTGACGATATTCTTTTAATGTATCAACGCCTAAACAAGAAAATAGAATCATACCCTCAGGCTTTAAAACACGTAACCATTCACCTAAGGTAGCTTCGAAGTCATTCGATCGTGATACTGCAAGATTCGAAAAAATACAGTCTGTTGACTGGTTATCTAGTGGAAGATGTTCAATATCACTCGTGTGGGTCTGAATGTTAGTGCAAGCATATGCCGATGAGAAAACATCAAACCAAGCCGACTGATCCTCAATAGCATGAATCATTGATTGCGGATAACGCTGCAATAATGAGGCAATTGAGTACCCATCCTTCGATCCCACATCAACAATAAACTCCGGTGTAAATCGCATGAGCTCCAATCGATCTAAAAGACGATCAGCCACTTCATGATAAAGTGCCGCCACTTGCTCGTATCGGTATAAATAACGATTCACTTGTTGATAATACGCAGAATAATGAATAGGAGACTGCTTCATGACAAGATAAACTCAAAAAAAATTGACTATAACATAAGCTTAAGCATAAAAGTACAACTCAACCCAAATCCTCTTCTCGATCATAGATAGTTAACAATTCCTCAAGATTCCTACCCACCTCGGTAGGCGCACCCTTTTGATAGGTTGCAATATAACTTTCTAGTACGTATGAGTAATCTTGTTTTTTGAGAAAAGGAATGATTTGCTTAGCCCATATAATATGATCCTCCACTTGAGCAGACAACCGCTGGACCAACACCGCGGCTAACAGTGAAGTGATTGAAGCCTTCCTAGCAGGCGATGCTGATTCGTAGTTTTGCATACAAAACTGTAAAGACCGGCCTGTATCCCAATCACGCCAGCGAAAAAATAATTCTAGGCTATCGGTTATTAAGCTATCTTGAGATCGCTTTTTAGTCTTTGAATCTCTAGCATGGAGCATATAAAATAGCACTGGAATAATTGCCTCAACATTAGCCCAAGAACAATTTCCGGTTATTTGAGACCGTAGCGGAATTTGAGCCACTTCAAACAATCCAAGTGATTTCTTCAAATGAGCAACAATAGCTTCAATTGATGTCTTGTTATAAACCATCTCCACAATCAACTCAACATTCAAACGTGACGGTCGATTGATGTAATAAATAGCAATACTATCTTCGGTGGTTAAATGCTCACTACGATCACAAATTGCAAACAAATCACCACATTTTACTAATGTAAAGGCATGGCCCTCTTGGCTCACAGGAATGACGATAGGATCTCTTTTCAACCAACCTTGTATTTCAGTGAAATGTGACGAAGCATTTAATAAATAATGATCATACTTAGGCCATACTTGAGCTTGACTCAAGGCCTCGATAATATGATCAACGTCTTTAAACCATGGTGATAAAGTTCGAGACACGTATTGATGACGAAATGTCTGTAAGGAGTGAGCAATCAATGCCAAGCAAAACTCTAAGTGAAACCCTTCAAAGTCAACTTCTGTAAAAATACCCTTTGTATCGACAATATCAACACTTCCAATCAGCTCAAAACGATGACCTAACAATTTCGCATTAACATAATCATAGACAAACGACAGAGAAGCACCATGATTAACTAGAAGGTCTTTATAATCATCCTGACCACGCAACAATGGTCGTGTCAGAACAGGCTCACTAACAATACTATATGCATTGGCGTCCGCACCTGCTGCTAATAACACTTTTAGAATCGGTAGATTATTATTGAAGACAGCCCAGTGTAAAGGAGCTCGCCCTGTAAAATCTTGTTGACTGACATCAGCACCCGCTTCTAATAAAGCAGTCACTTTATCAACATCATCGACAATGACAGCTTCTATTAATGGGGTATAACCATACTCATCAAGGTAACTCACGTCGTCTATTACCATCAAAGACTTTTTTAATGCTTCGATGTCCGCATGAATAATTATTTGCGACAAGGTATAAGACACCATCAACCTCCTGGTCTAGGTGTAGGTGCCGAAGAGGGTCCTGGCTGTATGTCGAGCTGTTTTTGCAGCTGTTGACCCAGATGAATTTTTAGCTCTGGATCATTAGCAGCATTTTCAAGCTCTTTGATGGCCTCGGGATTATTAGCTGCATCCGAGCTCATTTTAGGAGGGACTCCTTCTTTCATGTTCTGCATCAACGGATGTTGCTGTAGACCATTGAATTGCCCCATACCTTTTTCTTGTGTGGACTCTTCGAACAAAGCTCTCGCATGTTCACCGAAGACTTTTTGACCTGCTCGCTCTAAACCTCGGCGACCATCATGACCTAACTCGGTCGATGTATTAAATTCATTAGGATCAACACGATAATCTGTCGTCTCAACCATATCTACGACTAATAATAAATCGCCCTTGCCAAGTGTCTGTTTTGACTTAGTAGCAACAAACCTAATCCATCCATCTAACTCGGCACGTATTGGTAATAACACGCCGTCTTGACGTAAAGTCACCATCACCATCCCACGACGCAAACGTGCGCCTTCTTTGATATGCACATCGAGAACTTCTACAGAAGCATCTTCTACGAAGGCGGGAACGTGTATGTGTTTAATCATTATTTTTTCTCAAATTATTCAGGCATAAAAGTACCATGTTAATAGTATAGCTTACTAACCTTAAATAAACCTTAAAAAAATTAAGCCGGATACGATGAAAAACTGCATAAAACATGGAGTTACGTTTATAAATTGACTAAAAGTAGTCAGGCACAAAACCCAATACTCATAAGTCTAAAAAAGGCATGCGACTCATACAGAAAAAAATAAAGATATTAAATAAAAGAAGCTAAAATCAATTTTTACATTAAAGTAATATTATTAACATTTTTTTTTTGACACTAAAATTTATTTCACATAAAGTCTGCCGAAATAAAAAATAATCATAGTTTTCTTTAAGCACTGTCATTTATCGAACCCCCTTTTGTCAAAAAATATATCACACACTAAAAGCTCATGAATATACTCATTGAAACCGGCGATCACCCGCGCATTGAAGTCACACACTCAAAGAATGCAATCACTTTTTTTGATTTATCTCTTTGCGAAGCCATACTTAATCAAGAAACAAGTAATCAGACACGTAGAGATATCTTAAAAGCTTTTATTGATAGTATAGCAGATCAAGATGAGTATTCTGAAAATAATATTAATCACCTTGCACATTGGCATGGTTTGCATTTACTAATGAACGACAAAAACTTCAGTGATAATGATGTAGCAAGTCATACGTTAGAGTTGTTCCAAAAGCTATCACAATCAAGGGCTCATCGAATCCAAATACTGATTAACTTAAAACCTCAGACTGATTCGAAGATAACTCAACAAAATTTTTTTGTAACACTTACTAAATGCCTCGACTCCTCTTGTGTGACTATACGCAAGATGGCCCTATCACTTATGCTTAATTTCACACTTGTAATACCCGCATATGAAAAAAACTTCATCGGTAATATTCCAACTATCTTCACAAAACTATCCAAGTTTATCGATCAGTGTGATGAACAACAAAAGATTCATGCCATACAGTTATTAATAGAATTAATTCCTGAGTCTAACGTTGCTTGCGTTATTCTTCAGTCCGTAAGCAATATTGGGAGCCACTTAAGCACTTTACTAGACAGCACCAATCAACAGCTCCTCGAAAAAACATTAATCTTAATATCACAACTGACCTGCAGCCAACACTTTCTTTCAAGGCTTAAAGAGGGCGAACTGTCGCATAAAAAAATCAAGGATCTCCAATTAACTTACCAATCGAAAAGTGACGTAATCACTTGCCATGCATCACAACTTATAGTTCGTTTTGGTAATCCTATTTTTATTGATCCGAGCAATCACTCTCATCGAATCAAAGATATCAATAATACTTCCAGCCCATTGAAGAGAAAATGGAGTCCGAGTTAATCATTAATATCGATAGGCTATGATGGCTTGTAGGTAAAAAAGTTATCTGTGTTTCTCACTACGACTGAAACTGCCTCACACGCTGAAGATATACTCCCATCAAAAGACTGATTGACAGAAAAAAATTTTGTTCTTCCCCTCTTGCTCGTCAATTGCCAATCATCCCCCTGATGAATATTATCATCAACCAAAATAATTTGCTTATACTCAGGATAATTATCTAAGATTTTTCGTGCGAAAGAACCCTTTAAATTTGGTTTTTTTATGAGGTGAGCAACGCATTTATTAATGATTAGTTGAATATTAGAGTTCATGAAAAATATTAAAGCCTCATTAGGAATGAGTTCCACTTGCCATGGTGACTTATCAAATCGACTTTCGGTTAATATTTCGACTAAGTGTTTAATCAACTTAACAATCAGTTGTTTTCGATGCCTAGGAGCAACAATACTTCGATACCTAGTTTGAAGAGCCTTTATGGAGCCTGAAGATAGATCCTGAAAACGTTCGCGATCAAATTTTGTAATTTCTACATCGATGGACATAGTAGGATTTTTTAGTAGTTGACTGATCATGAAATACAGATAAACAGGATCAGTCCGTGCTGTAAGAATACAGGCACGATCCATGCTAACAAGTTTTTTCATGCTATCAATCAAGTCATAGTGGTACCTTGGAACTCCCTGTAAACTCGAAAACAAAGTTTCGTCATAGTCAAAGCAATAATAAGTTAGGTCGGATTTTTTATTGGTTCGTATAAACCCAAAAAAATCAGCACATTGATGCCATGAGAACATAAAATTGAAGTGTGGTAACTGATATTGTATCTGAGAATAACCATGTGATGATAAAATAAAATTAATTGGCTTCTGCGAAGTTTTTAAGGAATGTTTTTTTTTTCCTTCGCGACGATAATGAATTGAGCAATCATCAAATAGCTTGATGGAAGAGTCATTCTTCATAATTAATAAGCGGTCACGTATCGCTAGAGACACATCAGATAGCTCTGGGTAAACACTCAAAGTATTATAACTGTACTGCAATAACTCTCGCGAATCACCAAAAACAGATAAGGAAAGATGGTATGGGTAACACGCATCTCTTAACTGATTTAACAGCCTGATAAAAAAAACTCCAGGTTCTGCATACCATTCAAAGACACTATTGAAAAGCTGCTCAGTTAATGCAATTGTAAAACTCATAGGTCACCGAGGAAAATAGTCAGGAATTAAGATTTGCTTCATCAAATATACGAGATAACTCTTCATCATCAGTATCATTAGAAGATGCTGCTTGCCGATCAACCTGGTCTTTGAAATTACTATTAGCAGAATGTTTACCCTGAGGAACATCTGACTTTTGATGAAAGAAATCAACCACACTATTAGGTGATTTTTTTTGATCTGGAATTACAAAGTCCTTAGTGGATCTTGGGCTAGACTGGTCTTTAATGGGACAAAAAAACATTACTTGCTCGAGTAAAAGAGATTGCTTTGAACTGCTCATTTCACTGAATTTACGTTTCATGTCAATATCCAATAAATACCGATCGATTAGAACCAATTGAAAGATTTCCATCATTTTACACGATAGAAATTAAAGAAATCTTAAATAGACTCAGTTCATAAATGTTAAATAATTCGCAAAAATAACAAGGGTGAATGTTATGTCCGCTAAATAAAGCAATATTTGGAATCTCTAAAATATCATCCACAATTTCTGTGGACAGAAGTGTGGAAAACCATGGAACAAAGCTTCTAAGTAACTAATATATCTTACAATATAACAAAATGGATCAAGAAACATCAAGTCCCTCACGGTGTGCTCAATACCGGTTTTGCAAGCAATAATTAAAAATATATTCATATAAAAGATAGAAAAATATCACTGAAAAATAATGGATACCCTATCGTCAATCTCCCCCGAAGTATGAGGTGCTAAAAATGATCATCACAACAGCCTTACAATATGCTGTCTTAAGAGAGACCAAGCTGAAGTTAAGGGGAACCTTTTAGGTGGAAGAATAAGTCGTGGGACAATATCGTGTTTTTTTATCGGTAAATCTTGCAGACTCTGGTCATAATTCTACTCATTTCCAACTTAAGAGCCAATAACATTCACTTGCCAGGACTCGATTTAGTGTAGCAGCGCTTCTCTATTGGTAATTGATGGTTTACTCTTAGGTACTGGTAATTGTCTCATTTGTTGTCTTTTCTTCAGGAGAGCCATCCAGGCTAGGTTGCTGTCGAGTTTTATCTTCTTTTGTTTCGTTGTCCTCAAGACTTGGACACGCCTTGGTGGTGAATAACCCACTCTGCGATATCTGTTTCACCCAGAAGGTATAAGGTGTTGATTGAACACTCGCAAAGCGCATGGTATTTCCAAGCCCAGGATACTGGTCTTGTTTTGGAATATTACTCAATAATGCCAATACGTCTTGAACGGAAGAACTATTCTTCTGAGGAGTATTGACAACTATTGAAGGATTAGGAATATCATTGAGAGCGGCTATTACTCCATATTTTTGCGTGTTCAATCGATAAACAGCAGGGTAACCTACCACATCAACCTCACCTGCTTTCAAAGCGGCTTTAGCAGCGTCGAATGAGGGATAGGAGACTTGTCTATAGCGATTCATTGTTCTGTTAGTCTGTGTAGGTAATAGTCCAACCTGTTGAAATAGCATTTGAGGTATTGCCTGACCACTTAATGTCCACGGCACCACGCCCAGTGTCTTGCCCTCAGCTCCCCTAACACTTGCGATCGAAGAGCTTGTTGCTGTGACCAGCAATGACGTATAGGTCACGCGACCTTGGTCATTTTCAGCACGCGTCACAGCTGTGGCCAATGGCTCAAAAGGCAGACTTTGCAATTGAATCTGATACAACAAAGGTACATCGGCATACGCTAAATCCACTTCACCATTTTGCATGGCATGTAAAAGTTCGCACCCTGATTGATACTGCTTTAAGGTTACTTCCGTGGTACGCGAACTGGTCAAATATTTCTGAATTTGAGGATAAGTCCAAAAACCAACATTATTTGCAAAACCAATAACAATGGACTTTGCAGACACACTGCACGAAAGGAGACTCATGCATATCATTACAATTAAACGAGCCATAATAATCCTACCAACAGTCTCATACATGAATCTTATTCTAGACTACTTTTCCCCAACAAGAAAAAAAGAGCGTTAAAGATAAATAAATCAATACACTAACACAACCCTTACCACTAAATTTAGTCAAATATTATCTGTCCATCTCTGACATCTAAATGAATATCACACCCTGACTGATAAGAGCCAGATAAGATAGCCTCAGATAATGGGTTTTCCACCAATGATTGAATGGTTCGCTGTAAAGGGCGTGCACCATATGTCGCATCAAAACCCATCTTAGCAATATATTCAACTGCCTGATCAGATACACTTAACGTCATTGATTGGGAGGCCAAGCGTGATATTAATGACTGAAGCTGGACCTTAGCAATATCAACAATGTGTTTTTCAGATAGCTGATGAAACACAACTGACTCATCAATTCGATTTAAAAACTCAGGCCTAAAGGACTGTGTCACTACCTCCATCACCGCCATTTTAATATCAACCTCAGACTCACCCTGTAGATCTTGAATGATAGATGATCCGAGATTGGACGTCATAACAATCATTGACTGACGAAAGTCAACCGTGCGCCCTTGACCGTCGGTTAGCCGCCCATCATCCAAAACTTGTAATAAAATATTGAAAATATCTCCATGCGCTTTTTCAATTTCATCTAACAAAATCAATGAATAAGGCCGACGGCGAACAGCCTCTGTTAAATAACCTCCCTCCTCATAACCAACATAACCTGGAGGTGCTCCAATCAAACGAGCTACGGAATGCTTCTCCATAAACTCTGACATATCAATACG
>DCQA01000025.1:73488-74255 GCA_002323325.1 Coxiellaceae bacterium UBA1530
CCATAAACTCTGACATATCAATACGAACTAACGCAGCTTCATTGTCATAGACATGAGAGGCAATCGCCTTACACAACTCCGTCTTACCAACGCCTGTTGGCCCTAAAAATAGAAAAGATCCTACTGGTTGATTAGGGTCTGACAAACCTGCTCGTGAGCGGCGAATCGCATTTGAAACCGCAGTAATTGCCTCATTCTGACCAATAACTCGCTCATGTAAAACCTGCTCTAACTGCAATAGTTTTTCTTTTTCTGATTCGAGCATTTTAGCGACTGGAATCTGAGTCCATTTGGAAATCGTTTCGGCAATCTCCTCCTCAGTCACTTTGTTACGTAATAGCTGGTGTTCATGAACATCCTCTGAAGCTGCTTGTACATCATGTAACTGTTGCTCCAGCTTTGGAATAATTCCGTATTGTAACTCGGACATTCGCGCTAAATCTGTAACACGCCTTGCTGCTTCAAGGTCTAACTTAGCTTGCTCCAACTCCTCTTTTAATTGTGAAGAACCCTGAAGAGAAGCTTTTTCGGCTAACCAAATAGACTCTAAATCTACATACTCACGCTCATAAGACAAAATTTCATCTTCAAGATCGGCTAGCCGTTGCTGGGAAGCATCATCTGATTCTTTGCGCAAAGCCTCACGCTCGATTTTAAATTGAATTAATCGACGCTCCAAACGATCAAGATCAACTGGTTTTGAGTCCATCTCCATTCGTAACTGACTTGCAGCTTCATCAACTAAATCTATAGCTTTATCTGGTAAA
>DCQA01000025.1:74559-74699 GCA_002323325.1 Coxiellaceae bacterium UBA1530
TAAATCTATAGCTTTATCTGGTAAATTTCGGTCAGTGATATAGCGATGTGATAAGGTGGCTGCAGCAACAATGGCTGGATCAGTAATGTCAACGCCGTGATGAACCTCATATCGCTCTTTAAGACCCCGCAAGATGGCAA
>DCQA01000023.1 GCA_002323325.1 Coxiellaceae bacterium UBA1530
GCCTTCCAGTTTTCGTACATCACACCTAGGTCTTCCCAGGCATTGTCATAGACTATTTTTGGGTAATCTGTCTGATCTGAGTTTTTCATCAGTAAATTCCTCTGCAGAGTCAATGTGATCTTAAAGCTTTAATATTAGTCTTGAATGTGTTACTAATCTGGGCTTTGCACTTTTCGTGTGTGTTGCAGCATTAGGGTTGAAATTTCCATTAGTCGAATATTAATCGCCTTGATCTTAGCGTTCTGTTCCTATGATTTGAGGCTTTGCTTGCTGATTTATCGGTGAGCTATGTCAGGCTTAATGTTAATGTTTATTCGACCATCAGTTGTTTATCTGAATTGGGGGCAGAACAAATGATGATACGTTTGGCTATTGTTCAGAAGTTGTTGTAGACCATTCCTGATGATACAAATAGAAAACCTGCAATGAAAATGCCTGTGTAGATCAGTATGGTTCGCTTGTTCATGCGAGTACTTACAAACTATAGCCATCCCTAGCAACGCTTAATTTCCGACCCGTGTGTTGTGCAGCACCAGTGACATTGAAGAACAAGCCTTAGGATCAGTTGTGTTTTTGAAACGATGCAAAAAATACTGGCTCTGATCATCAGCCTATTTCAAAGGCTTACCACTGTTTTGAAGGGAGGCGACAGATGGTTCTTGGTCATTGATGAGGTGATTGTTGCTCAGGAAGACTTAGTAAACCTGGAAAAGCAATTTGAGCAGAGGAGAGATCAAGCGGCTCTGCAAGATTATTTTAATCGTCGCTACGAATTCCAAAGCTCTTTTTCATCTGACTGTTTGACAATCCCAGAGATTTGGGCAACCTTGAATCCAATTTCTTTGCTTAAGTTTCTCAGATACGCTCTAAGTGATGTTGTCTGATTGATTAAAAATAGAGTAATCCTTTTATTCTAAGTCCCTGCTTCCGATACATGTTAAATCAAGCTACTCTGCAGATGCAGAGGTTCTTAGATTAATTGAGGATCTATTTGTTTTCTCCTTCTATATCGTCTTACAGGATTTTAAACGTGGTCTGAGTTGGAACCCGCTTTTTGCTTAAAACCCGAGGCACGTAAAAACGTTCTTCGTATGAATTCATGAAGTTCTATAATGACTGCAATTGCGTGCTTCATCATCAGCGACCTTTCTCCTAAGCGCATTCCTGCACGAACTCTTCGACGTGGATACATCAGTGAGTTTCTCGGTATGGCTAAAACCGTGCAACCACAGGGCTTCGCACCGCAAGAGATCGATGATTTAGATGGTTTCGACTACATGAAGGTTGCGTCAAGGATCAAAAAGTAACTATAAATTAGTACTTAGTCGATAAGTTTCGCCTTTTGCTTGCAATTGTCTGTCATTAATAGTGCTTTAAACCGACCTTGGTTGCAGGTTTAGTCTCGTATTGATCATAAGATGCACCTCATCTGCACATCTGATCATTGCCCGATTCGTCGATCTCTTTACGATGATTAAATTCTAATTGCTGCTTTATGCACTTTGCCGCCTCTTCTGATGATAATATTGATTTTATTTGGGATCAAATTGTCAAAAGCATGAGTGATGATTTGGCTAAACTTGTTTGTCCTAATTCTTCTAGCTTTATTACAACCAACGACGGCCTTGAATGTATGGTTCGCAGTGCCAGTGGAGATTTATTGGCCAATTGCTATTCAGAAGATGATCGCATGGGAGGCAGGCGCTGGACCATCGATCCTGTCATGCCAATCAACAGTTAGATGCTTACAAGTTCAGCAGCTTTTGAGATCTACTCACTAGCTTCTGATTCATCGAAATGGTTTGAAATTGATTGATCTTTGTTTTCATTGTTGCGCTTTGTTTTGATCAAGCCTCGTTATATAGTGCTCAGTAAATCTAAACAATTAACGTAAAGATCTTAATATAAGATATTTGGTTGGGATGCATTAGTGTGTTCATTGCTTGTATCGTTAGTCAAGTTTATTCAGTTATGTGATGCTTCACAATTCAGTCCCCTTTTATATGGGCAGATTTAAGCAATGTCAGCAGTCTGAGCAGGATCTTTGCTCCTTTCTTTCTCGTCTAAAAGAGGATCAGAGTCTTCAGCAAAAAGTCAGTACGGCCAATAATGAAGATCATGTGATTGCAATTGCCCTTGCTGAGGGCTTCGTTCTTGATAAGGAAAAATTTTGGTTATATGAATCAAAAGATTTCAAGAGATACGTTGAGCGACGTGGCTTCTATTCAAAGCATTAATCCACGATTACTGATGTCTTTTGGAAAATTTATTTGACATACTCAGTATCATCTCCATAGTTCTGAATTAATGTGCCTATTTCACGCTGCTTAATCCCCTGCGTTGCGCAAAGCAAGTGATTCAATCGATACAAGCCTTGGGTAATTAGCGTTTGCCGATTTTCCTTATATGCATCAGTGTGCAAACGATATTCAATTTGTTATGGACTCTCTGAAAAGCAGGTTTTTTTCAATATTTTTAGTCCTCTTCCTGTCTTTTTCCCTACTCGTCCCTTCTGTTGAAGCGCTTAATCTCGAGTTAAGTCAGCTTAACCTTGTCAAATGTGATACAGCTGATCCGGCGTCTAAGCAGCCCAAGGGCTACCGTTCTGGATGTTATATCTTGGACGGAGAGATTAAGAGCACTGCTAAAAGTTTGATCAAGGATGTCGATGTTTTTGCTTTTATCTATGATGCATCTGGTGAAGAAGTACTGCCAAATCGTCCTAGAATTGGTTCAATTAATAATGTACCAATTGGCACCAGTCAATTCTCGGTGCGCGTACCCATTCCATCATTTGCAGTTCCTCCATTTACTATAAAAAAAGCAAAGGCTAAAATAGCAATACCAGTTCCAACAATCTCTAAAGACTCCTCTGAGGAGGACATCCTTCCACTTGAGCGTAGTATAGAGGGTTGATAGATAATAAAGATCTTGAATCATGTGTTTATAACTCTCTTTGCTTTGATTCTAGTCTTTTTATCTATAGTGTTGATTTTTTCACCCGGTTTTAACCTTTTGGTTTTTTCATTTGCTGAACTGGCAGGTATCAAACCTGGGACTTACGCCGCGCACTCAGTGAGTGTTTTTACCTAATATGAGTCCATTGCGTAAATGATGTGTTCGTCGCTCTAGGCCTGTTTCTTGCCTTTGGGGTTGGTTTGTTTGTTCTGTCATTGTTTGAGTGATCCTGTTTTGGTGCTTTGAATTTCTGCAAACATGATTGAAGTTTGCATCGTCTTTCTAATTTGTTAAGACTCTCTTTTTGCGTTGATATGACTGTTTATCAAAAAAATATTGTTTAGCGGACACATATCTCAGATGTTCTCTGAGCTGTAGCGGTTACGTTTTAGTTGTCGGCATCTGATTCCCGGTCTCTACATCAAAGCCCCTTCAAGTACTGTATTTTTCTTAGTATGTGTGCGACCCATTTGAGTCAATCATTTTTTATGACTTTTTTGATGCATTGGTCTTTTAAGACCGGATACCACGAAATTGCCGCCAAGAAATTTCTTTCGTCTGGAGCGCCTTTTCCAGCATGTCAATCTTGGAAGCGTTTTCATGGTCCAGGCTCAGT
>DCQA01000062.1:0-1189 GCA_002323325.1 Coxiellaceae bacterium UBA1530
GGGTTAGAGTAAATAAAATAGAAGACTCCATTTCTGAGGCAATAGCACCAGCTTGTGAAATCATGGTCATATAATCGTGATGCTCTTGATGCAAAGGCCCTGTTTCAAATTCCCTCGCGTACAAAGAAGATTTAGTATGAAAAACTCCATAATGAACACGTACGGAGTGTAATACACGAGAAGCTTGATGGATCGCCTGAAGCATTTCAAATGAAGCAAGGGCTGGATATTCATCAGGCACATAACAACGTGAACAAGCTTCATCTTTTATCGATGCCGTTGCCACTGCGAGATCACCTGATGTCATAATCATTGGCTGTAATAGGCCACACGTCCCTACTCGCAAAAACTTCTTCGCACCCAGCTTTAGTAATTCAGTGATAATGATTTCAGCACTGGGCGCACCCATGCCTGTTGAAACACTCGCCACATCTATCGTATTACCATCACGAGTGATTGTTCCTAAATAGAAGTGATGGCCACGTGGAGATGAGCGAATGATAGGCTCTTGATCAAAGTGTCGCGCGATTAAACGCGCTCGATCATCAGACCCAGGTAAAAACAGATATCGGCCTGCACCTGAATTACCCATGCAATCTTCACGAGTGGCATGAATGTGCAGTGGTGTAAATGGTTCATTAGACATCAATATCTTCCTATTAATCACTGATGACTATTATAGTACAAAACAACAATATCGATAAAAATGTTCCGTTAAAAACATGGTTTTGATGGCATAGAACATTAAAGATAAGCGTTAGCTCGGTGTAGGCGGATCGAGATCCTCACTACAAGCCAGAGAGCAAGGTGATGAACACCACACTCTTGAAATATCGTTGCATCCAGAGTAATCCCTTCATTTTTAGAGAGTGTTATTAAGTATTCAGGGCTCATTAATGGCTGACTTTGAGTGGTTAGGTTTGTTGTATATAACGTATAATCAATGACTGATGCTCCATCACTGTCTCTATTGAAAATTGATCTACCAGATTCTAAAAGATATTTAAAAATACCGGCTGTAGATTGACACGAAAAGTGAATGGCTGGAAGCCCTGAGGCATCAATCACAAAATTTGGATCATCGCCCTGCCCCAAATGATATTCAACCATTTTTGTATTCATCTGGGTGGTTGCATCAGGCCATTAACCATACCTGCCTCTATAAGTGATTCAGTATGGTTAATAGTCT
>DCQA01000062.1:1494-25315 GCA_002323325.1 Coxiellaceae bacterium UBA1530
TCAGTATGGTTAATAGTCTACTACTATTCCTAAAGTTGCCGTCTTATTGTGGTTAGGATGGATCAGCACGTTTTAAAATCTGTGTACCGATTACAATTTTGGCCAACGCATTTGCAGTAACATTTATAGCCACCACGGCATTGCTCACCACTTCCTTGTGCGCACGGTCCACCGCAGCTCTTCGCATACGATGTTGCAGACACACCCATACCCAAAGAAAAAGTCAGTGCAACAATCATCGAAGATAGTACACGTTTTCTCAAACTATTTATTTTCATTGTTATTCTCCTGATTTGTTTTTATCCAATAAACATACTAATAGTAGAAGTAAAAAAAAAAAAAGCAAAAAAAAGATTTAATTTTCTTGGAAAGACCTTATAACCTTATGGTTATTCGATAATTTTTTTTTTTGCTGAGCTATCAGCTCGCTTTTCATGTCTTCTCCGCTCTTTGGACTCAGTATTTGTGGACGTGCTTGGGCAGATATCATGTTCACTACCCAGTTGGTTCGTTTGGGTGATTGCTCGCTATTACCATCCCTCCCATAAAACATCCCGCTACTCATGATGCTAATAAATATTTCATAGTATTTACCGACTTTTTTCAATCTACATGCTCATTGACAGTCCGCGCCCATATTACGACAATACCCTTCATAACCACAGAACTTATTCACTCCTTTGTCGTCAGTAATGTAGCTTTTATTGCAGTCATTTGGATTTTTTTCAGGGCTACCGCAAGATGAAACAGCTGTACGACTACTGCATGTACCCACATATTTATTTGTGCATGAAATATATGAATTAGGTATCTTGAACGGACTCTCGGGATAGGAGAACCCATTTGTAATCCTACAATCAGTCCAATAATTCGAACCATAATATGCTATATATGGATTAGAGCATGTATCGAGGTATACTTTTTCTGTATTTGATAGTTGTTCAAGACTGCCCTTTGTAGCCTGATAAGCGTTAGGATAATAATTGATTTCTGGCCCATTTGAATTCCATACACATGCACTTACATTTGAGCAAACACCAAACAAACACAAAATCATTATAGTTGTAATTTTTTTCACCTCTTTTTCAACCGAGTAAATTATAGTCTAAAAAAATCGTATATCGTTTTAAATTATAACCTCATGTTAATAATGACTTTTTATCTTAACTGGATGGCACCCCTCAACAAGTGCAATCCCTTATTTTTTAGAGAGTATCATTAAGGGATTCGGGTCTCATTCATAGCTGACTTTGAGTAGTTAGTTTTTTCGTATAAGTGGATCCTGACTGAGATCCTCCTGAATTAAAACCTTTGTTCGTAACGGTAATGGTTTTTTGACCTAAGGATTTTGAGAAGTCATCCGCATCATCTCGATCATTTAGGGTAAAAGTTACTTTGACTTTCGCATTTAAAAAACGGTTTGAATCATAAAGATATCAAGCATCATCATCAAGAAAAGATACGAACAATCGATTAACGATTAGAAAAAGTCAGTCCTAGCAGCAAACATCGACTAAATCGCGAGTATTGATCTTGATTAGGAAAGGTGTTAACTAATCCTAAACTCATGGAGATCATTAAAGAACAATCATTAACGACGTTCGATCATCACAAGAATATTCATAAAACCCATGAAAAAGACCAGGGTAGTGATCGTTAAAAAAACCAATAAATTTTATGAGTTACATATTACATCATTAGTGTGCTCTTCTAACTCACACAGAAATCTCTTATTTTCTTTGTTTACTTAAGAACTGTGTTTTTCAGCAGCATTACTTCACAATTATCGGAGCCAAGAATGTTTTCTTGTTCCAGTAAGCACAGTCACTAGGTGGTTCCACGTCGATTATTACACTATGAATATTTTCTTTTTTAAAGCCTGTCTCTAATAATTTAGTAAGGTGTTCCTCGCTATAAGTATCAGACTCATCTGAGTAATATGTCAGTATGCCTTCAGGCTTCAGAATGCGATAAGCATGCTTGAAAAATGGATAATGATTTTTATGTATTTCAAGTTCTGAGAGGGGGTAAGTATCAAATAATATTCCATCAATACTGGCATCTGGGATATCGTCGATAACTTTTTCCCAGAGGTCTTCAGTTACTTCGACATTGTTGGGAGTGGAGTTTGCGAACTTAATGGCATTTAGGTATACCTCATGGTTGGCTTCGATAATGATATGTTTTTTAATAGCAGCCTGATTTATAAAACCTGCAGAAATCCCCATTCCAAACCCAAGCTCAAGTACTACACCACCATTTCTCACAGCAATCTCAGCAAGAGCCTTCATGTAGGGTGTTTCCCAGTCCATCATTACTGAATGCCCTAGAATTTCGAGAGAGCTTTCATTAAAATTAGCATGTGCGGATTTCCATAGGCTATTGTCTTTTAAAAAGCCAATTTTTAGTCGTGAATCCCGAGTTTCAAAAAGTGGATCATTTTTTTCAGGTATACTTCTTATCTTTTCCATAGGTGATACTTACCACTCCATTAGTTTTCTAGTGCGCTTCATGATTATTATTCTTAAGATTAATGAACCTTTCATGAGCTAGATTATCATTTTTTAGAACATAATCAAAAACACCGTCAGCTTTCAACAACAGTACTCTCAATTACGCCTTAAGATGTCTATCTAATATAATTTGTACGACGACCGAATAGTTCTTTTATGAGTTTTTTCAATGGCCATCCAGTCTTATTCAGATCATCGTACTTACGTACAAAGACACTGATATTCATGGGCTAACTGAGGGCAAAGACAGCATGTACCTCTGCGGGACACTACAACCCTAGCTGATTCGTAGCGCATGGGATCACTGATACAGTGACTTGCGGCGAGAACAAGGATGACAAACCTTGAAATGGAAAAGAAGATTTATGTCGCTTAGAAGAACGCTCATTGGTAGGATGGAATCCGGCATACACATCCAATCAACTAAGTGAAAGGATGCGAATTGAGCACTATCATCATGTCTTTTGGCAAGGTTTTTTATCAAGACATATCAAATAAGTGACAGCGCCTCTAATGCGTTATTAAGACAATAAGACATTTGATGCAAAAAAAGCGCAGTGAACAGTTTGCGTAACGAAATAGGCGTAATTATCTTTTCATACGACGAATGATTTCTTCTGCTAGAGAGTCACTATCAAATGTTTTTAGATCTTCACCGGATTTATGTACGTTCTGCTGTTGAGAAAACTGAGTAATTTCATGCCAAAAAGAACGGAGGTTAGACCCTACTGGCAGAATAGGCTTGACCGGTGCGTTCTCCCCATCGATCAATGTTGGCACCTTACTGATACATGCCTGGTTGATACAAGCTCCGGGAACTGCCTGTGCAACGCCGTGAGCAAGCGGAAGTAAATGATTAAGCTGATGCTCTTCACTTGAAATAACACACTCACTCTCAAAACTAGAACCTGATAATGCAATCTTCTCAGAAAGCTTTTTATTGATAGGGATTCGTACTGAGATATGAGGGAAGTCTTTTACGACATTTAGTAAGTGCTTAAAATAGTCATCATAATCCGTACGCCCTGGATGCAGTGAAATAACAACCACCGGATAATTGTCTTGATAATACGTGCTCATGGACGATAACAACGAACGCAGAAAGCGAACATCAGCCCACTGCTCATGAGCAGAACGAGGTAATGTCGTTCCAGAGAATAACAACAGCGTGCTCTCTTCAGGTATGTTTAGCCCCTTAATCAGCGATGAATACTGTGAATGTGAATATGGCTCTATGGGCTTGATGTGAGGTGGCAAACCATAAGGGATCACTTGGTTATCCGTAATTCCAGCTTCGCGAGTTTCCTCAGTAACCATTGCCGTTACTGTCGGTGTCAATAGACCTTTGAAGGTCAGTGGCGTTTTTTTGAATTGACGTTCCAGTCGTTGTGACGATGACGACGGGGGTTGATAGAAAAAATCACTGAGAAGCCAGTGCTCTCCTCTATGATCAGATCCACTCTGATCAACTTCAAATGGAGGCTCCGTTCCAGACCAGCGACCAATGACCGAGATATCGCCTACTTCAGATCGATGAAGTCTTGGATTTTTTTGCTCTAACGCACATTGTTGAGTGACCTTAATATCTTTTTCTCTAAGGGATTTAGCCAATTGATTCATCATCGCTTTATGACCATGGGCCGTTGTCATCAAGCAAACAAACCCATTGGATTTTTCAGATTGAGCATCTGAAGAGCTAGACTCACTGGATACCACCTGGCTACGTCGAAGAGCCGCAGCGGCAATGGCCAGTATCGGTAACTGCCAGTAGCGACTGTCACGAAAAGAATATTTAGGCATGGATTAACCCCAATGAAGAGCAAGATAATATATTAGCCATATTTTCACAAAAATCACTCATCATCAAGCTATTGAGTACAACTTTAAATCAAACATAACTCAGAATAATCGCATACAAGTTATTGAAAAAATCAATGTCCTACCATGTGAATTGATGACTGGAAGTCATTTATTTGAGATGAATGTATACCATTTTCCAGCGGCCTTCATAGTGACTCATCATAAGAACGTTAATAATTAGTAGCATGATCAGGTGTTTTAATGAAGATTTTAAAACAATGTCAGCATACAAAGCCGTGTTATAGATAGATATTCAAGATCTCTAAATAACTATATTTACTCGTGAGAGTTAATTCGTAGGGTCAAGCAGCGGTGATGTTAGAGCGGGATAAGCTACAATTTCTCGTTTTTGACCTAATGGCACCTTTTTGCCAAACATACCCATACTTGAAACTGCACCACCTGTTCTAATCTCAACCTCTTGCGCTTTTTTCATGAATTGTTTTACATGCTCATCACCCAAATCTGCTAGAAGACTTTGCAATGTAGGATCAGAAAGCAAGATTGCTAACTGACTTTGAATAGTCTCTGAATACTTAGCAAAAGGATTATCCTTATTTAGGTCGTGTGAAGCCAACCAGCCACCTAGCTTCTTAACGAAAGAATCAGAGAACTGCCGTTTCTGTGGGGCATTAACTGCAAGCAAGATCTGATCATTCGTTATGAGAGCGTCGAAAACCTCGGAGGTAGTTTGACCCGATAAAAAAGTATCGATCACCCACTGCCATGGCTTTTTGGAATTAGAGTTATCCATTAAAGGTTGACTAAAATCGAATGTCTCAAACCAGCCATCTGGACTCGTGAGAGTAGCATTATCTTTAGAGAACATGGACGCAAGCAGTCTCGCACACGTTTCGTGAAAAGCATCTTTACCTGATATATCTTTGATGCCAGCTAGCGATTGACACATCAATGTATAATTCAGAGTTATATTATTAGTGGATGCATAATCATTTAGCGCTTTTGATACACGTGTAGATAATGTAGAGTCACTCATAAAAGAAAATAGACTTTCCAAGCGATTTTCTTTGTCGGTGTATAAATCTAATTTTCCTGACCATAACGCTTTTAGCGTAAGCTCGGCAAGATCATCACTATGCGCAATAGCTTCAGGAGTAGCTGTCTGGCATACCGCTAAAATTTCAAACACGGCTGTGCTATTGAGTCTAACATCTGGATTGTTCTGTTGATGAATCAGTACGGCATGAAGTGATAATGCTTGGTCAGCAGCTGTTATTCCTTGTGGGCGCTGACTCTGATCGAAAGAGTCACTGCTTAATAATTCACTGATTAAATACACATACTTCTGGTGACACGGAAGATGATCACCCAAGGCCATCGACTCATGAGTGAGAACTTGACGCAACACGTATTCTGGCAAATGATTGCTGTAGTTGGCTAAATCATAACCTAATTGTTCATTTTCGACATTGAGCTTTGTTTTGACAGCACGAAAAAGAGGATTATCAATTTGTTGAATATTCTGCATCCATAATGACGCTTGCATCAAGTATTCATTGTGACCGTCAAGATCAATCAGTTGTTCTAAATAGTCACTATTCAATATGGCATTGGCAATTTTTTTATTCGTCGGGCTAAAAGCACATGGCTTCTGAAATGATGCCAATAAAAATAAAACCATCTCTTTTTTGACTAAATCAGACTGACACATAATATTAATATTCTCAGCAGTGCCATCTTTAGATGAAGTTAATTGCTCATAAAAAAATCGCGCAAATTCAACAGGCTCAATCGTAAAATCTGATGGATTAATCGCATTATACCCCCCACTTACAGAAGAATTACCTTTATCAATGAGCGAGCATGGCAATATTGATTGAGGATGATCTATAAAGTCACATTCCAAGAAATTCTTGTCTACGCTGACTTCCTCATCCATTGACTGACACACTTTACTAAAAAGATCATGGTCATTTTTGATGAAGTCTCTGATCTCCTCGGTCGAATCTGATGCTTTACCAAAAAACAGGTATTTTAATCTTACTTGAGAGCACTCATGAAGATTTACTCCTTGAGTTTTCTTTTTCGAACCCGGTTTAGAGAGAATTTCTTTACTACTAATTTTTGATGCTTGTTTTGATTTTTTAGGAAACATTTGGTAACCCATAACACCAGCTAGCAAACCACCTATTCCTGCTGTCACTCCAATGGTAGTGACGCTACTGAAAAAACCGATGACCGCAGGAATTAAAGGTAACGCAGCTCCGTGAGTAGCTGCTACAACTCCTGCTGCAACTCCAATAACAGCGATCGATAAAAGTGCCAGACCAACAGTGCACGCAATGCGCGTCGTTGTCCAATATTTTTCTTGCTGAAGTGTAAGGGGATTATTGTACGATTCTTTAAGAGAGTTTCGACCCACCGTGATCTTTACAGCTCCTCGTGGAGCAAATTGATCATAAGGGGAACGTAGGGCGTTCATTCGAGCATTGAAGATGTCGAAACGGGCTCCTTGCTGATCATAAGTATTACGATAATCACCTACTGAAGCATAAGATGAGTCTTTACAATGGCCAATCCGTGACACTAATTCACTTCTGAAAAATGATGAAACGTGCTGATGTAAATCCGTTACTAAAACAAGGTATTGAAGCGCTTTAAAATCATTATTAGATGAATCATACGTACCTTGAGGAGTCCTAACCATTTCCACCAAGCGCTCTATCTGAAAATCCCTAGATAAAGCTGACCAATTCTCATAGTCTTGCTCTGTGTCTTCCTCAAGTTTTCCTAGGTAGTGTGATTGGCTTAACTCCTTTAAAACGTCAATGGTTGGCATCTCCTTATAGTATGATCCAGGCTTCGCTTTTTCCAAACCGTCTTGCTCATCTCTAAGATATTCCTCCAGAGAATCGTATTTTTTTTGAGACCGATTTCTTAATGTTATAGATACATCTTGACACAATACCTTTTCGAATAAGTTTGTCCCATTGTCTCCCGATGGAATATAACCTTCAGATTGTAGCTCGCTCAGTTCCTGATAAAGCCGTTTTTCAAGTAATATAAACTGAGGAGAATATTGAGCTTTAATGTCTTCCAACCCTTTTTGTATCTTTTTAAGATCATCCTCATTATTTAAAGCTTCTAATGATTGGTATATCTGATTAACCGTAAACTTCAATTGCGTTAAATAGTCCTTATCGCCGAGTCGATCAGATAGAAATTGATTACGTGCACTTAGGTTTGTTAAATCTTTTTCTGGATGAACAGCAATTTCAATATCCTCTGAGTTTTTGTGTGTCACGGAGAGGGTGAAAACCTGTAAACTGCCATCGTCATCCTCTCGTGGTATTGCTGTATAAGTGGTACCCAATGCTGATGCCGCTGGAGAATGTACTACTTCTACCTTTCGTTGTGTGAATTCCACATCATGGCTCGTAGTTTCACCAATAGATCCTGATACTATTGGAATCGTTATGGCTTTGAGGGCCTGAGTATGCCGACCGTCATTCAAGTATCGAACATCATCGTTTAAAAAAAGTTGTGTAAAAGACTTCTGATGATCACTGCCTTCCGCGTCCTCAGCAGGTGTGATAATGATTTTATCTGCATCACATGCAATCATGATATCAACCTGATAATTAGACCATTGTAGCCATGTTTTTGGTGACTGACTAATACGACAACGATACTGAGGAATCGAAGATGCTTCAATTCTTTCAAATGTAACTATTGATAATTCACCGTTATATTGCTGCTGTAACCATGCGCTAATACCAGAAAAACAAAAATCTTCAGTCGCAGAAAAGTCACTTTTTTTATGGTCGAACATGCTTTTAATTTCATTCGCATCCTCATCACCTTCATATATTTTAATATTATTAGTATTATGTGTGTAATCAACATGGACTCGTGTATTTTTTCCATGATGCTGGTCGCACCCCATCGCATCAAGAATCAGTGTTTTGTCGTCAAATACAATTACATTGCAGACATCCTCATGTGAAGCAATGTATTTTAAGTAACTGGCTTTTTGAACTACATCAAGTTTTTTATCTACTTCCGAAGTATCCCGATTAGCTGGTCGAAGTAATCTTGGATCATTCGTATCATCCGAACTCATTTCAAGCTGAAGTATCTCGGATAGCATCTTCCATTCTTGAGTGCCGGGATCCTGGTATTGAATACCATGATCATTTGCAAATTTTTCAATGATTTCTTTTAATAATTTTGTGCGCCAGAAGCTAGACATAGCCGAGTGTGATGGTGATTGATAAATATTGATTAATCCTTTCAGAAACTCACAAGTATTCTCGGATAGTTGTCTGTCACCATCATCCTTATCAGATTCTCTAAGCGTTAAAACATTCAGTGAATCGAGAATAGTACTAGTTGGATTATACCCTTGTTGTTCATCTGTATTCATGAAAGATATGTAGTCTGCATATAAGCCCTTAAAAAGATTATTTACAGTTAAGTCATTAAATTTATTCTTAACATACTTGCTAATATTTAGATCGTTATTTTTACATAAAAACTGATAAACAGGGACCACGTTGCTGTAGTGATCTTCCACAGCTAACTGGGAAAGGGATTTAAAAATTTCGTCGTGGAGTAAAGTTTCAAATGCTTGGAATGTTTCGAAATGTTGCTTAAGATCTAATTCAGCGATTTGAGAAGCGATTTGAGAGTCATCGATTTCAGAGTTTACCATGGGGACAAATTTTCTCCATATATCTCCCCCGACAATCACATTATCTGCTGTTATGTCTAAACCCAGTTTTCCCAATGTCGCAATGATATCGCTCACTGTATTGCAACGCAGTGATTGATGAGCAATATCAATTGCACGCAAATACGCACTTTGATCCTTACAGTTATCGAATAGCACACTGGTTTTCCAGGAAAAATCCATTTGACTAGATTGCACCAAGTGATCTTTACTACGTGACGTCAAAACTTTTAATTCAAAATCACCACCCTGCTCAAGAACCTTATCTCTAAGCGCTTTCACTGTCGCAATAAGGGGCATGTTTAGCTGACCGCTCTCGATGGTTGTTCCATCCAGATCTAAGATAACGACGGTCTTGTTTTGTTTATTTGGCATGACACACCTCGATGGATAGGGTATTTTGATGATCATCTCAACATGATCTAATACGCCCTATAATTAAGTACTATCTTACTCTTCCAACATTAAGGAAATCTGAAGTTTGAGCTTTTTTTCACCAAATTCATGTTTTTCCTCATAAAACGCCCAAACCAAGTGGCCAATTTGTTTACTAATTTAATTTTTTCTTAAGGTTTTTAATGTATAATAGTGTCAACTGACCCTAATCAACCTTTAATGATTGGGATCACCCCACTTGAATACCAAAGAGACCTAATCTATGACACATCTGAAAAGCGCCTTCCTGATAACGCTAGGATTGAGCACCTTACTGACTGGGTGTAGCCTAACCCACGAACAACTCACACTCACACCTAATGTGACTGTTGCGCCATCAAATATAGGAAAAGGACAAATCATTGCTGTCAAAGTTTTTAATCGAGTTCCAAGCCACCAAATAGGAATCCGGGCTAGTGATTTCGACCCTAACCGAGCAATCACACTCACAAATAACTTACAAGGTATGGTGGACCGTATTGTGATCTCGACGCTGCAGACTCAAGGGTTTAAACCTGTGCGCAATGATGCTTCGAGGCATTTATTGGTTAGCTTAAATTCTTTAAAATACCGTTACGACAATGCGGATACATTAAAAACCACCATACACATCTCATGCAGCCTATCCGTAAAAGCCAATGCTGAGCGTGAAACTCTTTCACGCACATACCAATCTCATATGGACTTTAAAGTCTTAACAGCTCCTTCGATAGCGACAGATCAAGCGAAGATTAACGCTGTGATTTCTAGCGCTCTTAATAAGATGGTAAATGACCCTCAGCTGATGCATTTACTGAGTCAGTAACGCTATACACATTAAATAACTCTCATGGTGTTTGCATTATCTTGGTTAAAAACTAAGACACATCAATATTCCCATTGAAAACTGCAGACACTCCAAAAGCCTTTATGAGATAGTGTGACTTAGCACCCTGCTCTACCTCATATTTTGATCTTTTCCATACTTTTTTAAATAATAGTTACTATTAAATTGACCATACTAAACTCGATGGGTGATGAGTGTATTTAATATTCTACTACTATTACTGATCAGAATTATCGTGCTCCTATCCATACAGACTGTTTCTTAATAGACGCAGTGACGATAGCTGGATTTTACTGGTCTACCAGTGATGATATTGATGTTACGTTATCAACATCCATACTCATATGTAATCGTCATTTTTTTTATGAGGCTTATGGCACCTGTGCTTGTTTCATGCTAGCGATCAACTGCTGAATCTGCTGTTGTGATTGCCAACCACCCAGTATAAGGGTTTTACCTAGCTCTGAGCGAACTGTTGCTATATTGAGGACGGTGGTTTGATCTTTGCAGGATGATGGGGTGAATGATTCAGATGTATCTGTCTTTGCTGAAGATTTTAATACCATCGCTAGTTGTCGACCCTTTGCCATCGAAGTACTTTTTCTAAATGCCTTGTTGGCTTCATCACTTAACGTGACCTCCGCGCCTAATATGTCACCTTCTGATCTATCACTGATTGTTATAAATGATTGACTAGTTAATACGGGTGGCTGCATTAGACAAACCGATTTGCCATTGTATGTTAATTCTTGATGTTTAATATTGATGGAGTTTAACTGAGAGGGTTCGCATACCCAGTAAAACTCCAATGTTGTTTTTGGAGTCGGGCATGTGTTTGATGATGGTGATGAGTAGCCTGACAAGATTAAAAAGCACGACATCATAACTATTGATAAGACATATTTATAGGAATATCCAAATAATTTCATTCAAGTCACCTCATTTTTTTAATATGTTGAACATCAATTTTTTATCGGCTATTTTTTATTTCGTGATTGACCCCGATAATATGTCGATCGACGATGTTTTACACATCAATAGGCGTGTTTACTGGAATTCATGATCAACGCTCTCTCAGTTTTTTTTGCATCTTCCGTGAATCGATTTTTTACTATTTTTGCAATGTGGCTGGTATGCACGCTTCATACCATACCTTACGTCGTCCGTACTCGCAGCACTTTTTCTTGAGTCTATGTTATGTATGTTAGGACTTGACCCATATTTCGAGCACTGTTGATCGTTTTCGCATTTTTGATCCTGATCTCTAGCTACTCCCACACTCATCATAAGACTTGCAGTTACTAATGATGCGAGTAAATATTTCATGTTCTTTTCCAATTTTTATTAGTTCTAGGTAAATTATAGACCATAAAAATCGTATATTTATTTGAAATTATAAGTTCCTGATAATCATCTCTTTTTAATTTTAACTGGATCCCCACTCAATGAGAGCAATCCCTTCTTCATTAGAAGGTGTCATTCAGGATTCAGGGCTCATTCGTGGCTGACTTTGAGTGATTAGGTTTTTCGTATCTATGAGTACTGATTGAGATCCTACTGAATTGAAACCTTTGTTTGTGACGGTAATGATTTTTCTGACCTAAGAGTTTTGAGAAGTCATCCCGATCATTTAAAGTAGAAGTGACTTTAACTTTAGCATTTAACAAATGGTTTTAATCATTAGCACCATACAAAAATATTATTTGAGAAAAATATTGAACGAATACTCATGCGAGGATCTAAGACATAGAGGATGGGGCTATTGACCATTGAATGACACCCAGTAACAACAAGATGATACACGCCTTCTCAGAGGCCAGCAGAGAAATTTCTGGTCGATGAGCCAATTAAGGCCACGTCTGATAATAATAATTGGCGCCACTCCGATGAAAAAGGTAACTCAATCATCTCACTCGAGGATGATGGATACTCTTTCAAAGCTGACAATAAACGATCACGGTGACTCATTGAATAAAAAGTTCTAGCATGATGTGCAAGACTTGACGTCAATATCATCGTGTCCATTGAATCTGAGTCCCGTAATGATTCAGTAATAAGTCCACTAATGTGTCGCGACAGTTGACCAACTGATGACGCCACAGTTTGATATTGTAATAACCGATCAATCATCATCATCACGTGACAGTAAAGATTAATGATACAGTGAAGCGTGTCATCTGCAGCAGCGTCATGCCACTCACATCGCTCTTGTAAGGAATACTGATTAAGCAAAAGGTACTGCAGGGTTGATAATTGTGTAGACCACCCCTCCTCCTCTAAAGTATCAAACACGTCAACTGAGACTTCTAGTGGAAATTCTGAAGAAGACATTTGCGAAACGATATAAACAAATAAAGAAACCCAAGCAATACCACCATGTTTCTGTATCCACTGCTGTTTTATATCACTGACTCTATCTAATGTTTGATTACAATCAGTACGTTGACTATTAGCGACCAACCCATCTAACACCGTAATCATATTGGGGAAAAGATCTTCTTCAAACTCACTATAACACCAATAAGACCCCCTCGAAGAGTCGAATAATCGGATGCAATAGTACCACCTATCGTTTTGCGGCACCTTCCAGCAATGCAAGGTATGATCCTTGCTTACTTCGCAGCTAGGGAAATCACACATCAAAGGCTGTTGGGGATAAATTATGACGCTTCGCAACTCAAGAAATGCATTAATCATGGATTGCAAGTTAGGCTCCTATCCATTCAGATCGGCTGATCATACACGACTGTCAAGATAGGTACAGTTTTATGTGTAACGGGCAAGGCATTTTTCTTTAAAGCCATCAAAGCTTTTATTACTCATCAAAATCGCAGACTGTGAGACATCTAAATCTGGCTGCCAAGTCGAAAACATGGTTTCAACCGAGTCGTAACACTGCACAGAACACGACAACTGTTCACGGAGCGTTGTCACATCCCACTGCATATCTTGATGATCCAATAACATCACATGATCGGCGCATGATAGCGCTTGCACTAACTCATTCTGATGAACGCCTGACTGCATGGTTCGTGAACCGCATTCGAGAAAAACCGTGATAGGATCCTGATTTACTTTTGCTCTTAGCGATCTTAACGCACTCGCAATTGCAGTAGGATGATGTGCAAAATCATCAAAAATCGTTAAGCCCCGATGTTGCAAAACGTACTCCATACGACGTCTTACGCCCTGAAAACTGATTAATGCAGGGACTAATTGTTCTAGCAAAACACCCGCCTGAACTGCTGCAGCGCATGCTGATAAAGCATTAGCAACGTTATGGACACCCAAGATTCCCCATGTCACCGTCCCCAAACAGGTCGAATGGTACCACAACTCAAACTGAGACCCATCATCGGCAATGCGTTTCGCCTGCCAATCACCTTCCTGTCCAAAGGTTACTAAGGGTGACCAGACACCTCGTTGTAAAACGGTATTAATCGCTTCAATGCCCGTCGGCACGATAAGACGACCATGGCTAGGCACCGTTCGTACCACGTGATGAAACTGAGTTTGTATTGCGGATAAATCTGGAAAAATGTCAGCGTGATCATATTCCAAGTTATTGATGATGAGCGTATCAGGGCGATAATGCACAAATTTAGAGCGCTTATCGAAGAATGCCGTATCGTATTCATCCGCCTCAATCACAAAATGTCGAGAGTCCACCCAACGCGCGGGTTGTGAAAAGTTTTTAGGCGAACCGCCAATTAAAAAAGAAGGAGAGAGATCTGCTGACTCCAAAAGCCAAGCCAGTACACTGCTCGTTGTGGTTTTTCCATGCGTACCTGAGACCGCCAAGACATGTTGTCGACATAACACGTATCGAGCTAACCATTCGGGACCCGAGCAATAACGATATCCTCCGTTTAAAATCGCTTCGATATAAGGATGACCTCGAGAATAAGCATTACCGATAATGATCCAATCATCGTCCGTTGATAACTGACAGACATCATATCCCGGCATGATGTCGACACCCGCATTGGCCAAGACATCGGACATAGGCGGATAGAAGTCATCATCACATCCCGAGACCTGATAACCCATCTCACGAGCAATCAAGGCCACACCCGCCATAAAAGTACCTGCAATACCCACGATATGAATTCGCATATACCCTCCATTCCATGCGTCATTTCGGCCAAAAGTCTAGCACAAGGGTCATGCTCAATGCTATGATCGGCGATCACTGAATTTGGGGGCTGCTGTTATGAAACCGAAGAATATTTTTTACGCACAATCCGGTGGACCTACGGCTGTGATTAATGCAACAGCCGCAACACTGATCCAAACAGCAACCTCATCCCCTGTGCTTGGCAAAGTGTATGCTGGCAAAAATGGTATTGTTGGCGCACTTCGAGAGGAACTGATTGATACCAGTCTAGAAAGCACCTCGAGTATAGAGCAGCTGAAACACACACCCGGAAGTGCTTTTGGTTCATGCCGATATAAATTAACAGACCCCAATCAAGACGACACGCAATATCGACGTTTGCTTGAGGTCTTTAAGGCACATCAAATAGGCTATTTTTTCTACAACGGAGGTGGTGATTCTCAAGATACAGCTCATAAAATTTCACAATTCTTTGCACATCAAAATTATCCGCTCACCGTTATTGGTCTTCCCAAAACCATTGATAACGATCTCCCTCACACGGATTGTTGCCCAGGCTTTGGATCCGTGGCCAAGTACCTTGCATCCTCCATTCAAGGCACTGCACTGGATCTAAAAAGTATGGCAGAGACATCCACAAAGGTATTCATTCTAGAAGTGATGGGTCGACACACAGGCTGGATTGCAGCCTCTTCTGCGCTTTCTCAAAGAGGGGCAACTCATGCACCACACATGATCCTCTTACCAGAGGTTGCTTTTAACTCATCACACTTCCTTAACAAGCTTCAACGCACGGTAGAGCAAGAAGGCCATTGTGTGATTGTCACTTCTGAAGGACTGCGTGATGAGCAAGGCCAATTTCTGACTCAATCACTGGAACGTGACGTATTTGGACACACTCAATTAGGAGGAATAGCGCCACACTTATCGCGCATGATCACCCAGGAACTTGGCATAAAAAACCAATGGGCCGTCGCTGGCTACTTACAACGCTCTGCACGGTACATTGCCTCTGAAACTGATCTCGATCATGCCTGCGCCATAGGCAAGGCTGCGATTGAATTGGCCTTATCTGGCATCAATAACGTGATGCTAACAATCCAACGTCTGTCAACAACACCCTACCAGTGGAACATTGGAAGTGTGCCATTGAGTAGTGTTGCTAACATTGAAAAAATGTTACCACCTCACTTTATTCATGAGGATGGGTTTGGTGTCACTCAAGCGTGTTTAGATTATTTGCAGCCTCTAATCGAGGGCCAAGCGCCTCAGCCTTTTGAGCATGGCATTCCACAATACACACCACTGAAAAATCATTTACTCGACAAGAAACCGTTACCCATTTTTGAAATGGACTAACAACATTGCAATCGTACATCGGGCTTGTCTACAACCACGAATAACAAAGAGTCACAAGTATGTTTATCGCGCTCAATGATTGTGTGATACCCGCAAATCACGATCAACGTGCTACAGATCGAGGATATTTATTAGGCGAAGGTGTGTTTGAAACTCTTTTAGTGAGAGACGCACAGCCTCAATTTTTTGACGCACACCTAGCAAGGTTGAGACAAAGCGCCCACGTAGTCGGTATTGATTATCCAAATCAGGACATGCGTCAACTGACTCATGATGTACTGCATGCCAACCAGTTGCTCCAAGGCGAAGCCGTTCTGCGTATCACGCTCACCCGAAGTACGCAGACACGCGGCCTCCTAGTGAACGATTGCACTCCGCAACTTCTGATCACTGCCTACCTTTACAAACGCGAAAATACACAAACAGAGGCGAGTATCACCATTACCCCCTTCTATGTGAATGATCGATCAACCTTTAGTAACTATAAAACAACGCATTACATGGAGCATATACAGGCCAAACGCTTCGCAAAACGAAGAGGGTTTGATGAGGCGATACTCTTAAACACACGTGATCGGGTGTGCTGTACCTCTATTGGTAATCTTTTCATTTGGCTTAATCAACAGTTGATAACGCCACCACTGTCTGACGGAGCCCTACCTGGCATCATACGCCAACGTCTTATTCATCAGTGCCAAGATAGTCTGCCTGTTGACATACGTCCTATTACTCAAGATGACCTGGATAAAGCAGATACTATCTTCCACACCAATAGTCTCATCGGAATACAAGCCTTCTCAAGTATCAACCACCGATCATTACAACCATTACCCGCGTCTTTAGTCAACGTCTCAGATCACTGTATCCATGAGCGTGACTAACATTCACTCACTCAAACAGCGTTTTATTCAGCCAGAGAATCCTGGTAGACTGCTTTTTTTTAAAAAAGGTTCACACATGCAACCATCCAGTACCGCACAAAAACTCAGCTTATTTAGCCTTGCTATGTTAATTACTGGTGCGATAGATAGCATCCGCAACCTTCCAGCTTCTGCATTATTTGGTTCGCAAATTCTCTTTTTCTTTGCTCTTGGAGCGGTGTGTTTTCTACTTCCCACAGCGCTGATTTCTGCCGAATTATCCGCTGTTATGCCTAGCCAAGGCGGCATATACCAATGGACAAAACGTGCGATGGGAAAAGACATGGGTTTCATTGCTGTTTGGTTACAATGGATTAACACCATGGTCTGGTACCCCACGATCTTGTCATTCATTGCAGGCACTGCGATGTATAGTATTAATCCAGAATGGGTACACGACAAACACCACATGGTCATCATCATTATCGCGATCTTTTGGGCACTCACGCTACTTAACCTTCGCGGTCTGAATATCTCAGCACGCTTTGCCAGTATTTGCGCTATCGGTGGTATGATCATCCCTATGATTGCGATTATTTTGCTGGCAGCACTCTGGTTACTCACCGGACATGCATCTGCAGTGCACTTTACACATCACAATGTATTACCTTCATTTGCTCATGGTGCTAGCTGGATTTCACTCACGGCAATCATTACCGCATTCTTAGGTATGGAATTAGCCACCGTATACTCCGGACAAGTGGATCATGCCAAATCATTATTTCCCAAAGCGATTGGGATTGCTGTGGTGATCATTACTATCACCATGATACTGGGATCACTGGCGATTGCCTGCGTGATACCCGCCGAGAAAATTGAACTCGTCAGCGGTGTTGTACAAAGCTTTACGTTATTCTTTAATGCTTACCATTTGCATTGGATGATTCCCGTGATGGCGGTGATGCTAGTGATGGGTAGTTTAGGTGGCATGATTAATTGGATGATCTCTCCTGCTAAAGGCCTATTGCATGCCAGTCAAGATGGTTATTTCTCACCCTGGTTTACGCAAGAAAATCGTCATCAAGTACCTAGTCGCATCCTTTGGGTGCAAGCCATATTGGTGACTATCATCGGTTGTGCATTTTATTTAATGCCCAGTGTCAATGGTTCGTATTGGCTACTCACAGACTTAAGCACAGAGGTCTACATGTTAATGTACGTGCTCATGTTTATCGCCGCTATCATTATCAAACGAAATACATCACACGAAAAAAATCGCATCATACCCGGAAAGTATGGCATGATCTGGCTCATCTCAATACTTGGATTATTGGGTTGCATCGGTACATTTATCGTTGGCTTTATCCCACCTGATTCTATCAATGTCGGTGGTCATCACCACTACCATGTCGTGTTCACCAGTGGCCTTATTGCGATGCTTATTCCAGCCTTCATCCTAATCCTCATTCAGCGCATGCGAGGACGATCATCGTGACAAAAATAAATAGTGCACTGAGCTCCATGATATTCATGAGTGCCCTTTTAACTCATCCATTGGCACAAGCAGGTGTTGAATACACGATCAATAATCAAAGCACTATCACTTACCAGAACGTCACCATTGCAGACCCAACCGTGCGCCAAACCAGTTACCAAATAGTGCCTGGCGGCAATACCCTCTCACTCAAAGAAGATAATAACTTTGTAATACAGCTTAAAACCTACACGCAAGATATTCTCAGTATTATCATTCAACCAGGAAAAGCTCCAACCTGCTATCCCAAGCCAAGCCGATGTCAATTTGAGCGCAATCAACCCGATCAAGTCACTTTAGTCTATTAAGTGTTACAGCTTCACTAAACGCCTTAAAATCAGATCTCAATCGATACCGCATCCAATTCATTAAAACTCAACCTGTAACATCCCTCTTAGTTTATCGATCGATCGTCGCATGGATCATGACTGCAACATGATCTTCAAAAAAACATCAATGTAATAACGCTTAACAATCATTGTTTAAGTCGAGATGATTAATGAAGAAAGATTAGCTCTCATTGTAATCAGCGCTCCGATTAGGGTAAAAAGGATATTATAAACATGAGCTTAACTATTAAAATAAAAATAGGATTTTTTTATCTATAATGTTAAGTGTGACTTATAAAAAAGAGGAAAAAAACATGAAATACCTATTAATATCATTAGTAGCGGCGGGACTGATGGGGGGCGTGGCAACAGCTGACTGCAATACTGAACACACTGCGCAGCTCAACTGCGAAGATGAAGGGAAAACGTATGTCGAAGGTGAAGCTTTCCCATGCCAAGATAATAATCCAAATCACGCGGGGGTTTAAGACAATAAATACGTAACCAATGGTAGGACCCATTAACGAGTGATTATCGGCACAAGGAAACGGACAAGCGCACGTGGTAGTCAACCAGCCCGATTTACATGCATACGACTCGCCAGGACTATTGCGAATGTTGAGTTTTCCGCCCAATAATTAAGTAACCTCGTGTTTGCTTGGAGCGTGAATCTGCCGTATTCATCGCATTAAGGAGGTCTGCCATCTTGACCCAAAATGGCGGGTATTTATAGCGAGCGACATCTAATACCAACACGCTATCGCTTGCGTGATTGTAAGCAGCCAACACTGAAAAATGACCAAAAGCACCCTCTTGGCCTAGCCCCTTACGTAAAAAATTAACAATCACATACTGATTGTGCGTCGATAATGCTGATAAGATCATTGTTTTATTATCTTTAGAATGGCCACTCATATGATGAACTCCCACCGATACCGCTGGGTATGTTTTCAATAAACTCGCCTCTTGATCTAACGTGAGTCCCTGTTTATTGATGAAAGGCGCTGTTAACCCCAATGCCAATACCTTCTTATTAAGCACACTGGTTTGATTAAACTGACTGTTAGGGTAATAAACTGGGTTAACTGGCGCAGTTATATGCATTGCGTTTAACACCATAACTGCAGAAGCAACGCCACAATAAGCTTGTGATTGCTGTGTTTCGTAGTAACGCAGTAAATCAAAAAAATCGTCCCTATCTGTCGCACGATCAAACATGACTTGTGATTCAGCTGTATTCAAGTAAATCAACTTAACCTCAGAGCTAGCACTGACAGGTAGTATGCAAAGCATAAGTAATGTCAGTGTCATGATAAATTTCATCTAATAATCCTCATTAATATGTCGGAACACCTGCACCAGCACGACGCGTGTCAGAAAAACCGCAATAACTCGATGAATCATGCATGACACTGTGCAATGACCCCATAGCACTCCCAGCTTGTACTTCATGGCCTTGTTTTTTGTGGCGGTATCATACTACCAGGGCTAATGCTGGATTCATACAGTATAACATCTGGGAGTAACTGCGCATGAATTCGTGGCTTTTCGATAGCAAGCGCTAATGGGTTATGATAATCCAACGTGTTTATTAATTGCTGTGGGACTACCGTGATAACCTGAGACTCACATCGACTGTCGGTCGCCAACCACGGTATGCCTTGTTTATTTTCAATAATGACTGGCGTCATGGAACTTAATGGCCGCTTACTTTAACCCAAGCTAACACACCACAGGCGAAAAAATAAAAAAGACTAACGCTCTATGGTACTATCAATACATCATACCGACTCGACGGTTATCATCACTTTACCGGTGGACTGACGAGCCCAAAAGTGCTCATACGCCGCTGACACGTCTTTCACAGAAAATATCGTGCTATCCAAGTGTGGTTTAATACCAAACTCATCAATCATTGCTGTTAATTTTTTCAGATAATGACTATAAGGTGTAACAGTGCCAGGCTGAATCAGGCGATCCAACATTAATACGCTTGATAGTGTCAGGCCTTTCTTATGCATCAAGGATAAATCAATACCATCGATTAACGTCTGAGTGCAAGCAATGTGACCATGAGTCGCCGCTGCCTCAAAAGATTGCAGTAGATTACTTCTACCAACCGTGTCAAAGATCTGTAAAAAACCAGACTCTCCATCTAACTGCCTATAGGTCGCTGGTAATTCTTTTTTGTAATTGATCACATGAGGGACCCCAAGCGACTTCAGTAGATCAACGCCTTGGTCACTACCGACAGTGGCTGACACCTTAGCACCTGCCGCATGAGCCAACTGGCAAGCAATATTACCAACACCACCTAGCCCTGCATGAATTAAGACACGATCATTGCGAGTTAACAGCAACTTTTCAAATAACGCTATGTAAGCAGTAATGCCCACTAACGGGACTGAAGCTGCTTCCAATAATGTTAACGATTCGGGTTTTTTAGAAATCCTCTCAGGACAAACCACCACGTATTCAGATAAAGCACCCGATTGGTTCGCGACACCTCCAATACAACCATACACTTCATCGCCCGGCAGGTAATCAATGACTTGCTCACCACAGGTGACAACCACGCCTGACATGTCTGCATGCAATATGGCAGGCAAAGGGGGCTGCACATGCGGCATCAATCCAGCACGTATTCTCGCATCAATGGGGTTAATGCTAGTTGCCGCTACTTTAATGAGTAACTCACTAGACTGTGGCTTTGGTATCGATCTGTCCTCGGGTATCGAGATAGCATCCTTACCATAAGTATTAACCACATAAGCTTTCATTATCAATACCTCTCGATGACTGGTACAACTCGATGGATTCAAATATTGAATCCGAACATAAACAATAGCAATGCCATATTAAGAAAATATTAATTAACTTGTATCAAATATTCACTCCAATCTAAAGTAGAACGCTAGCCAAAGAATCAGGTAGATGCTAGAACATCAATGAATCTTTCTTGAAAAAAGAAACATCAATATCTTGTAAATGGTTATCAGTGAATAAAGTTCTTATAAAAAATATGGTGACTTAAAGACTGTGCAATCTATCAGCAATACTCCTTAAGTAACAATTAAATAGCATCACACACACTTAAAAAAGCCTAACTTTAAGGGTATTTTAACCTTTTTGTGTGATTATAGGCCTTATTACTCCACAAAGACCCCAAATAATTCAATGACTAATACAGAGAAAAATAAAGCAGAAACACTAAACGGATGCGCCCCATATCTACTGACACAAAGAGTGCCTCCTCCTTCGATCCCAGAAATATTACAACTAAGAAGCCTAGAAACACTATTTAAACGTGACCCCAGTGCCGATGCAAAGCAGTTGTGGATTACACTTGCAAATGGTCTTATTCAAATGATTTGGTCTTGCTCAACCCAATTGACAAAACAAGGTTTTTTTTCTAAAAATGACTTGGACATGTTGATACCTGACAGTTGCCCTAAAATAAAACAATTGATGGCACACTTTGTTCACAATAAGACTGATGAAGAAGCTGGCACGAATCAACCTTTGCAATCCCCAGATGCCATGATGCAAAATTTTGCAAATCAATTAATGGACTTATTATTCAATGCAAATCCAAATGAAGTACAACTCCTTATTGACGAACTAAAATCACTTACTGATCATTTGAATACATTGAAAATACATAACGGGAAAACATCACACACACCACAGCCCGAGCGTATTCAAAGTATGTTAAAAATCATTGGTGATATCCATGAGCATCTTTATTATTTTGACGGCAATTTTTGTCCTACAGTAGAAAATGCTAGTCATCTATCCTCCACCCTAAGTTCACCACTACTAACGACCAACGGAGATTCGCACACTTCAACCCGTGAAGAGCTTACAATGGAACAACAAAACAATGAAAGAGTCGTTAATGCCTTGTTTTCAACGTCAAGCAAACTGGCCGTGTCAAGCCTGTTAGTTATTGCGATCTCTTTATACCGTCAAGGTATTATTTATCGAGCAGAAATCACGAATGATGGCGATGTCTATGCTCATCAACAAATATGGAGCTGGCAAGGTGACGAAGCAATGATTGCTACAGCACTGGTATCCAGTGTACTTTTGTCTGAACTATACCATCAATACCTTATTGGTAACTTAATCAGATGCCCTAACCAACAAGATATACAGTTACTAGGAGAAAGCTTCCATACAAAAGCATATGCTGTGCTGACCAATACTCGTGATCTGCCTGTTCTTGGTAGAATATTACAATACATTTACAGGATAATGAGCAGTGCTCTAAAAGATTGGCAGATCGTTATCAATGGAAAAACGGTCAATGACGAACAACAACTACATCCTTATTTATGTGATCAAAGAATTTTTCAGTCTAAAGGTATGTGGTATAACGGCGTTTGCGCTCTAGCATCAGTCACCCTTGCTTCGCTAGCCTTAGTGGATAATTCCAGTGCTACAAATGGACTTTTTTGGGCTTCAGTGTTCTTTCTATCCCCAACAGTTTCTGTCATTCTGTCACACGTCCTCGAGGGCCTTAAAAGTCTGGTTGAATCAGCATCAAGATCACCTAGCGGCGTCATAACTCAACGTTTTTCAAGTACACTCACACTGGTTGCTTTTTTAATTGCAGGATTAGCCGCAGTATTTCGTGATGAGTTCAGCCCTCTGTTTGGCTTGTTCATGCAGATGAACATAGAGAACTATAAAGAAATCATGGGAAGCTCAACTCTGGCTTATATTGGATTTTTCTGCTGCGCGGGTTTCATCTCTGTTGCTATGACCGCTCAACTATTTTCACTGTTAGTGTCAATGATACACCCCTCCACTCAAGGCAGTTTATTTTTCAAAACCTCATTAGCACTTCTTAGAAATAGCCCTTTGTATTTCGGGTTATTTAATTGGGCAGTGGTTGCCTTTGGCCGTTTTTGCCAGGAGGATCCTAGTGGTGAATGCGCAAATGCTGTCGGTCTTGCAGGAACAATATCACAGATCACGATCACAGCAGCATTTTTTATCAAAGTGAATCTTCTTATTGCACAAGCTGTATTAACAGATGCGCCAAAAGGAGTGGGTTACTGTCTTTACGCCTATAACCGTGGACATCTCTCAGATGTCCTCGCTGTTGCATTAAACCTTCTATCGTCTCCGACAAAGTTGTGTGTCGATTTCCTCATTCAACTCAGTGCCAGTGCAAAGGATGCAGTCTATCCTAAAACATCGACGTGCCATGGAGCTTCACATCATGATGGCATGAGGTTATTTGCATCCATAACACACCGATCTAACGATGATAACGATGATAACGAT
>DCQA01000062.1:25624-26229 GCA_002323325.1 Coxiellaceae bacterium UBA1530
AACGATGATAACGATGATAACGATGTTGATAACACCCCACAGAACGTGACAAGTGGGTAGGCATATTCCTCATTAATGAAAATCTAGGATAGTGATGGAAAGGACTCATCCAGTAATGCTTCTAGCTCTTCAGATGATAGAGACAAGATGCTGCTGCACACACTGTCGGATGGCGCCGGAGAAGAAGAAGGTGATAATAACTGGCCATCAATTGACATGGCTGGAGGTTGAAAAAGTCCAAAAATAGACAACAGTGGAATATGATCCAAATCAGATAACCCCACTTCATTTAGGGGTGATAGAGGATTCATCGAATTTGATGGCATGGATACGTAAGCGTCTTCTTGATGAAGCTCTTGAATACCACCCCTTTTTCGAGCATGTAACTCATCGACTTCGTGTGTCTCAGCTTGTCTTTTGTGACGCAGCAATGTTTGCTTTGTTATAACATGCGAGGGACTGTGGGCTTCGATATCTCTATTACAACGCAAAGATCCTCCGCAAAAGTCGATATAACAAAAGTTTTTACCCTTACTTTGACGAAGGGTTATGCGTAACCGTCACAGCAACTACACCCTACCTAAATAATTTAACTTAGCCATACT
>DCQA01000054.1 GCA_002323325.1 Coxiellaceae bacterium UBA1530
AATTGCATATTTGATCGCTTCACTACTCTCTGAATAATTATTATCCTTATATCAGTGAGCTATCCGCTGAAAGTGTCATAAAGTAGCTGGATCATTGTTTGACAAATAAGGCTTGAGATCACATTACGCTGGCAGATATACTGTCAAGTCACTGGTCCGATTGTCGTCATGATATGAATAAAAAAAACACCCTGACAGGTTTTATTGGTTTCTTAGTGCTCTATGAGACGGCGTGTTGGATGTCTATGGATGCATTCACGCCGGCACTTCCTAGTATCAAAAGCAGTTTTGAGGTCAGTTTTAGAGTTGTTCAGCTGACGATCACTCTCTGGATGGCAGGGGGTTTATTACCTCAAATATTGATTGGACCGCTAGCGGATCGTTTTGGACGAAAACCCATATTGTTGATTGGTGCTGCTTTATTTGTTGTTACTTCTTTAGCCTGCGCCTATGCTCAATCCTTTCATCAGCTGTTATTGGCACGTTTTTTTCAGGGTATGGTTATTCCATCAATGATTATTGCAGGCTACGCTGCAGTGCATGAATTATGTGACCAGATGCAGGCTATTCAAGTGGTCGCACGCATGCAAAGCGTAACGCTACTCGCACCTTCCATTGGCCCGTTATTAGGTGGGCTTCTCTTAACTTATACACTGTGGCCAGCGATTTTTTGGTGTTTGGCATTATGGGGTGTTGTCAGTTTTATAGGCCTTGCTTATGTGATGCCCGAGTCACTACCTCATGATCAACGTGTTTCAGCGCTAAATCTAGTGAGCTCTTTTAAACAGTACGGACAATGCATAAGCAATCATGTATTCATGCTATACAGCTGTGCAATGTGTGGTTTATTAGCCATTATTGTGATTTGGGTCTCCGCCTCTCCCTTACTGATCATTGATCATTTTCATTGTTCAGCCTTGACCTTTGGTCTATCACAGGTCTTTGTCTTTGGCGCTTTCATTATAGGTACCAAATTAATTTCACGATTGTCTAAACAGCATACGCAGTATCAATCCGTTATCACTTACGGTAGTTTAATTACCATATTAGGTGGGTTATCTTTTTTACTGTCTAGTCTTGCTCTGTATGATCAATTGCTTCCGATGATTCTTTGTATGATGATGGTCATGGTAGGGTTGGGAAGTTGTTTCTCCGTGTTTATGAGGCTGGCCATCGATAGTTCTGATGTATCAATGGGTATAAAAATGGGGATGATATCCTTATTGCAAACGATAATAGCCACGTGCAGCTCTGTGGTAGTCGTGATCTTTTTTCATAATACCGTTCTTTCATTGGCGCTCTTAATCATGATAAGCGCTTTTATTCCCATGCTGACCATTCCATTTTTAAGTCGGCAAGCTTAAGATTAAGGCATCGACAATCAGTTACCACCGATTTTGATGATTGAGTGCACGCAGTTAGTCATGAAACGTTTATGCCAGTCGGAACCAATGATGACACAGGCTACTGTTTGCGACCCCATGGATAAAAATAGGGTGTCGTCCTGATGTACTCTCGATAGGCATCTCCACGGGATTGTATGGATTTCTTCTCAGTGATCGGAATGGTAATACCAAGCATTATCCAGTGGATAACAAGGGGTGATATCAGTGCGATAAGACTCCACAGGTTGGTCATTGTCAACGCTAAAAGAAAAAAACCAATCCAAATCTTAGCTTCAAAGAAACAATTAGGATGACGGCTCCATGCCCACAGGCCACGTTGGCACACTTTTCCTGAATGAGATTGTTTGAATTGATGTAATTGATGATCAGCCACCCATTCGCCAACGATCATTAAAAAGGTCAAAACGAGCACGCAAACACGTAAGATTGTGAAATGTTCCACTTGTGGTATCCAATAAAAGGGCAGGGCAATGCTCAGTGCGAGTAGGCCTTGTAGCTGATAGTGCCAGAAAAAACCGCGGGATTTTTTATCATTCCATGACTGACTGATAGCATCGTAGCGCGTGTCTTGGATGTCTTTTAATATTCGGGTTATGAAAAGGTACAGAAATAAGCGAATTGACCAGAAGAAGAGTAATGCCAGTGCGCACAGGCTATAGGCGGTCAGTGGGCTATTGAGTGCCAAGTAAAAGCCAGCTCCACCGATCATGAGGGACCAGGCAATATCGACCACATAGGGTTTTTGAAGCCTCAAATAACACACCCAAACCAGTGTCATCAACACGAACATGCCTAGTAAGCTATAGATTATCATCATGGAGGGTTTCCTAATATTGACTATGAGTTAGTATACCGAGTTGAGTCGTTGATGCCAGCAGAAACGGATTCTCATTAATGTAAAGTAGCATTCCGCTGGTTGCACTAGGCGGTCACTAGATCATTTGCTAAGACATAACTTGAATGTTCATTGTCAAGACGGCACCAAAAATAACAAATGACCCTCTAGTTCGTGATATTCAAGGTTATCAAGATTCGTGCTCATTTGATGAGTACTCTTGATGATACCCAGTTGAACGATTGTTCCTGAGGATATTGAAATGCAGGGAAGAATCAATATAGATACTAAGTGAGCGTCACTGTAAATATACGATGGTAAATCTAAACTTATACAATTTATTCCTATAAACCTAAATCCTTAGTAGAAGTGCGACATAATTCCAACTGAAGAACGTATTATTGATTTTTTTGAATGATTAGGTGAGCGTACTGGATCAATTGAATGGATTAGTCGTTTTGAGGTTTTTGTTCTAACGTATTGAAAAATATATTATTATGAAAAAATCACTGTTTTTAACTATAATTAGCGATGATTAAACATTGAGTCGGAGGTTTATATGAAACTAAACGAAATCCAACAGATCGTTGGCAGCCCGCTGACCCACCATGGTATGCCCAATTACATTCAGAAAAATTTAGGTTGCAGTGGGATAGGTGGAGATTCCGTACAATGTTAATAACGGTGCAATGTTCGGTCACGGAGACGGTACTTTTCGAATCTTTTGACGTTGATTAAATTCACTTTCAATCCTTGATTTGATCTGCCAAGATAACTTCGAAGTTTAGGTCTAAAAAGTCTATTAACTAGGTTAAACGTAAGCGTCCAAAAAAAGGATTAAGGACGCTTACGATACTAATGACATTTTTACAAAAAATTTTTTCCTAACAATCCGTCTTAAAATTATGAGCTTAATGTCATTATGGATGATTTTTTATGACTTATTGCCAGAATGATTTTTAAAGATTATTTCAGATAGATATCTATGATTTTTAGTGTAGCTTTCGTGATTGTTTAACCATTCAAAAGTACGAATTGAGTATCATTTTAGTTGTAGATACTGCTGGAGTGTTATTTTATGAGTCCACGAAAATAGGGCATTATTTCCTTGGAGTATTGATCTCTTTAATGTCACTTTAAACGATCAATAACAAATGTGCTTATGACTAAGCTGACTGGAAACATTGACACAGTGCCATCAACACGAACATACCTAGTAAGCTATAGTTTATCATCAGGCAGGGTTTCCTTAGGCTGATTGTGAGTGAGTGTATCGTGTTGGATCGCTAATGCCAGCGGCGCGGAATCCTTGTTGGCGCAAATAACAGCTATCACAAACACCACAAGCTTCGCCTAAATCATTCGCTTGATAACATGAGACTGTCATTGCATAGTCTACGCCTAGGTCTGTACCTGTTTGTATGGTTTGTGCTTTGCTAAGTTCAATGAGAGGGGTATGAATATTGATGGAGCGACCCTCAACGCCGTTTTTCGTAGCAAGGTTTGCCATGGTTTGGAATGCTTGAATGTATTCGGGGCGACAGTCTGGGTAGCCTGAATAATCGATGGAGCTCACTCCGATAAAAATGGCTTCAGCATCAAGAATTTCGGCCCAGCCTAATGCAATGGACAAAAAAGTGGTGTTTCTAGCAGGGACATAGGTGACAGGGATATCATCAGAGGGTTGATAATCGGGGATATCGATACTGGAATCCGTTAAAGCCGACCCTCCTAGATGACCGATGGAGAGTTGTACGGTCTCATGTTGAATGCCTAAATGCTGCGTGATACGGTGTGCGGCTTGCAGTTCAGCCCGGTGACGTTGCCCATAGTCAAAGCTCAACGCATAGGGTATGAAGCCCTGATCGCGAGCAATGGCTAAACAAGTGGTTGAATCTAAACCACCAGAGAATAAAACGACGGCTTTTTTCATGGAGTGTCCGTTTGTGCATAGATAGAAATTTAGCACACAGGTTAGCATGGTTTTTGTATTCGTCCTATAGGGCAATCATCAGTGTGAGTTTAAATAATATCACAGCGTAAATTTTACTCATCACTCATTCTGATAGTCCTACTACAAGTTTTATCGCGAAATATACGGTTACGTTTTTGCTTTATTATTCTCGTATTTTTACCTGATTATCAGAGATGGTGGTGCTTACTGGTGTTAGACACTGATTTTTTCTATGTAAGCGTCCTTATTATTTGTCTTGTACGCTGACGATTCACTTACCATAAATCGATCAAAAATAGCGAAATTAAATTTAATGAAACATCGTCAATTATTGATGCGAAACAGCCCGATCAAGCAAAGTGGAATTATGTATAGTCAATAACAGAATAGAGTGTACAGTCAAAATAAAACATAATGTGATAGATGTGATGCTTTCTGATATAACGCAATTAATAAATTTACGATCGTTCTTCGTCTTGGTTTCAATCTAAAAATTCTCAATCCAGCAGTAGTATAAGTAAGCACTAAGTCTGATATAAAGATCCTGCCGGAGTTGTTTCGCAGAGGACGAAAAAAAACATACCGTTATTTTAATTCATAATTCCCTGGTAAGCGTCATCATTTAAACTATGACGCTTACGTGTAAACTCACCTTGATCGGATCCAAAGGATGTTGACCGTTAAAGTAGCTGGATATTACATGCATGAGTAATTAAAAAAAACGATAAATCAATAGATTATGATCTGAATCCCCCTTAGGAGATTAGGATCGTGAATTCTTTGAAATATGGTCTATAATTATAGAGTAAAACACGTAATGCAAAAAGAGAGTTGAGGAGAAAGAGTTCTTATTTGCTTGTGGATTTTGTTTAACACAACATTGGAGAGATATGCGATGACTTCGAAATTAATAATTGAAATACTTGGCGAACCGAAGGCTTTGCCACTAAACGTGATCCGAGCCGACAGCGCTGATGATAGCTGTGCCACTGGATGTCCATGGAATTATTATTGTTGGTAGGCAGGTGTGTCCGATCTAGAGCATTTGTGTACGCATGGTTAATGCTGAAGTAATTGAGACGGAAGTGTAGGATAGACGCGTGCTCTTCCTAGTGACCATACTCCATCAATATTCAATTTTTCATATACATATCCTACTTCTTCTTCAAACTCAAATGATAGTGAGCGTCATAATTTAAATTATAAGAGAGCGTAGGTTATTGATATTTCCTTGTCACATTAATAATAGCCAATGTTCTCTGGCAATAACGCCGCATGATCTTCGGCTTTCTCGCAATGTGGTACTGCTTCATGGTCTCAACGTAATACTGATAGAGACTTAGGGGCATCCGGAATATTCTTCGTTAGAGAAGCATTTGTTGTTCATTGGCGTGCACGCAGTAGTCACAACCTCGCCCAGTAGTTTTATAATATTGTCTTTGCTCATATCTAGACCTCATGGTTATTTTCATGTTGTGTTTAAGCTACATCCTATTTGAATTATTATAGTTCATGGCTGAATAAATTTCCTACGAACCAACCTTTACTTAATAGCCACTGAAGTAGCTTTGAGTATCTTTTTTTTGACAACTCATAGGTAACTGGAGAAGGTACCTTGGTGATTTTTGACTTACGTATAGCTCCTTGTCCTGTATCTAAACTTGCTGTTAAAACACCACGTTCAACCCAAATACTCACCCTTCTCGTGATTTCTGTTTTAATGCCGAAAAAGACAAAGCCAAGCCAATAACCAGATGTTATAGCTTATAAAACTCGTAAGCATTCTGATACATAATTCTATGTACCTCACTGGGTGTGAAATTATTAGTTATAAGAACAACATCCTTTTCTGAAAATGGAACTTTTGCCCTGGTTGACGGCAGATCAGTGCCAAATAGTAAACAGGTCTCATTAATGGCGTGCAATTTTTTCAGTACCGGCAAAGGGTCGAAGTCAACTCGCCCAAACCCGGTGGCCTTGACCCGACACCCTGCTTCAGCCAATTGATACACAATAGGTAAAGACGCGCAAGATAAGCCCAAATGATCAATACTAATTGCAGGCAAGGAAAGTAGATTGTTTTCAAAATGCATCAATGATACCGAATCGATATAAAACTCCGCATGCCATTGGCATAAATCATAAACTCGATGCGCTAGTTGCTCTATTGCTTCTATCGACAGATAACAACCACGCTTCAAATTAAATCGTACCGCTCGCACACCTACCGTATGTAATCGTTTAATCTCTTTATCAGTCACCGAATCAGGTAACTGCACAACTCCAACAAAAGAAGGCCCCAATTGCTTTAGACAAGAGGACAAGTAAGTCGTATCTTCACCTTGAAATGAGCCGCTCACAATCACACCGCCACGCACGTCGAAAGCGTGGGTATGGTCTATGTAATCACTCACCGTAAATGGATCGGGTATAAACCCCTGATTTTCTATTAATGGGAAATTTGGCTCTATAATATGACAATGTGCGTCAATAATCATCATGATGCTCCTTTTCTCACTGAAAGATAACACCAATTACATTGTAAAGTAAACTTACCCTTCGTACAGGATGTTGTATTTCATGATTTAAATGAAGCAATATTTTCCGATATTCTTCAATATATCCCGGCATATACCAGGCTGAGTAAAAAAACGGTTTTTGACCTTGGGCGTGGCTCTGGTAATCTTTGTAAAGAGCTTATAGATCGGAAATATCAAACATCAGAATTGATATATCATTCTTATGCAACTAGTAGAGTAAAGGAAAAATGTCCAGATGGGAATTTCTACTGTAAATCTTTTTTTGATACGGAAATTTGAAATTCAGACTTAATTTTACCAACCAATATTTATCTCAACTATCTGTATGCAGAGAATCCTTAGTACTTACTCTTGCTTCAATCTTAGTTTTTCGAAGGAACATCTTATCGATTGTGAGTTAAATAATTTAATAGATTGATGGTCAATAAACGCAAGGGTGTAGTTGTTGTGACGGTTACCTATAAGTTTTGGTCGTTCTCTTTTATATAGAATTTTTTTTATCACATTTTATACGCGGTAGATTGAATTTATGGTGAAGGTCCGCGATTTGGGTAAATGTCTGGGTCCAGTGGAGCCGATTGGACTCCTTGAATATAGTCACCCGTTTGGGTGAAAATAGGTTGAATACACACAGTGACTGACGTATCACCTGATATTTTAGATCGTGCCTGTGTGTTCGATTGTGGAGATCCTGTATCTTCTAATGGATCTCCTTTAATAATGACATTTAACCAATCTTCTCTCTTCTTTTGATCTTCAGGGTTAAGTTCACCGAAGAGCATATGAAATAATATTATAAAATTTTCGTTAATTGCTCTTGTAACATTAACTGTCCAACATATATGATCAAAAAAGTCTGAAAATGTATTATTGGTAGGGATATTAGATCCCCAGCAAAGGTTAAAAAGTTGAGAAAATATATCCTTGATGTAGTGGTTTTTCTTGAGTTCGACCAGCCAAGGTGTTTTGTGAATAAAAAGCGTATGCAATTCTTCCATGAAATGTTGTTTTAATTTGTTCATAAAATGCGAATTCAATTCTGTCACGGAGTATTTTTTTAAAGTGTTCTGTTGATAAGGTCGCTGGTTAAAATGACGAGTTAACTCTTGACAGGATTGATGATCAAACTCCCAGGTGATCGATGTAATTGATTTTGATCTAGTGTTGGCAAATTTTGCATCCAAGACAAGAGCTCTAAGAAATGTTTTTAGGGTATGCCGCAAATTGTTTCTTCGGTAAATTTGAGTTTGAGGGATAGTTGGATTTTGGAGTTCGTGTATATAACGACGTTGTAGATAACCTGGAAAGGATTCATCAATCACATGCTTGCCGTTTCTTATAAGTGACAGTGAGATACCCAGTCCATCGGTTGGCTTACTAAGCAGCTTGAGATATTGTTTCAGAAGAGAACCCTGGTATTGATCGTTATGTTGATGAGTTATGCTCATGATGGTTAAATCAATGGGAGTTGTGCTCTCATTGAATGTGCACAATAATTTAAGATTGTGAATTTTTTTTATGCTTCCTTTATCTATCACGACTATCGTCCTACTTGAGTAAGATTGTGATTGATCGATTCCTAACGTGATTTGGGAATCAACTGTTGTTTTAGTAGTGTTTTTTACGGCTTCTGCAATCGCATTAACGTCCTCATTATTAGGTATTAAGCATAGAAAATCCATATCAGTCCCAGTATTGACCATTAGTTTTTCAATAAGAGATCCTTCACATAATCTTGAGCCAAAGAAAAGTATTTCTGATTGCTGACTGATAGTCATCATCATGTCATGCATAAATTGACAAATTGATTGTGTGTTCGTTGATAGCTGATGAAACCATGATAGTTGTTGGTGCTTATCGTTCTGCTTTAACATTGAATGATTAATAAATAATCGAGCAATTGTTTTAGCAGATGTCTCAGAGAGTATCAATTCTTGATAAGGACAAGATTGAGTGGTGCGATTATGTTCTTTTTCTATTAATTGTTTAAGTTGATCAACCGGAATCCAGGCAATGGTTGATTCACGTCTTAGTGTATCTTGCAGATACTTATCAGAGGCGGTTACGAGCGATTCAAAGAACATATGAATCGTGTCTGATTGAGAGATGGTTTCTAATGTATATTCATTTAAAATTTTCTCGAGGTGTTTGAAAAAGGTTTGAATCTGTATGCCTGTGGTTGATGTCTGCGAAAATAAATGACTAACCACCTCATTCATCGTCTTCTGCAGACTTTCTAGATCTCTTTTTGCCTGATATCTAATGAAAGTTCTTTGGATTAATCTAGTCGCTTGATGGAAGTGGCTATCGGAATATCCCTGAGTTAACCCAAAATAATGATCGTTCTTATCTGTATAGTCATTAGCTGTTCTATTAGTTGAGGATTGCGGTATGATTTTTTCGGGCTTCTTTTTCTTTTTCTTCTTCTTTTTAGGTGATTTTTTATTCAGATCATCATTTTTGAATAAGTCTTCAGGTATGGCATTATCCGAAGGTAAAGTATGGCCTATAAAAGATTTTAAAGATCGAAGAAGTATGGTTAGCTCTTTTTCAATTGTCTGTTCATCGGTATGTTCGGATACATGCTTTAATAAGGACAAAAAACTCTCTAAGTTAAATAGAGGGTGGCTTGAGATAATAAGCCCGGACTTAACGGCTTCTATGAATAATTCCTTTGATGATTTTAAGTTTTGAGATGATTTATTTTGACAAGGAATGGCATTTTTTAAAGCTTGTATTTTTTTCTGGGGTAACTCGGGTAACTTATCGCGATATGTGAGCGATTTAGTCATATTTTCCCACTCATCCTTGATGATAGAAGCTCGATGTTCATAAAGATGATTCAGGATGCTATCGAGATGTTGTTTAATCGGCTGGCATAATCCATGATCAATGTGTCGATATACAAGGTGGTGTTCTAAGGTTTTTTTGATGCCTGAGTAAAGTAACTCCCATTCTTCTTGGGCATCGGCTTTATTGGGTTTGTCTATGACAATTCCATGACCTTTTATATCATAACCGTCATTATCGTTAGGGTTATGTTGTACATGACTTGAATGAAAGAATCCGGCAATGTGAGTTGCAATAGAGTCTATGTTTTCTTTAATGTCATTGATATCTAAAAAACTGGGTTTGTCGGTGAATTCAATAAGTGTATGTATAGTTGATAAGCATCCTTGAATATGTTGGGTTATTTTATCGATATCTATCGATGTTTCAATGCAATACTTTTGATCACCTTGTTTCTGAAATAAGAGCTTTGATACTGTTATCCACGGGTGTTGATAATTTTGTTCATCAGGTAAAGAGTCTTGCATTCTAATTTCACATTCGTAGATATGAAAGTATAGACAACGTATTAAAGCGTCAGTGGTTTTTTTGTCAATAACGGTCTTCCCAAACACCAGATGACGCAAAGCTTCCCGCATGGTTGTAAGTAATCTGACATATTCATGTGGATGTTCAAGAATAAGGGATTCGTCATTAAAAGGAATATTCTCATGGTATTGGTATAGCGTCTTAGCAATCGATGCGGATAATTTTTCGATATATTGTTCAGCCGTATCTGTGTGCATATCTGTGCCAGCAGGTCTGGCCAATGGAGGTCCGTTTTTTTTAAGATCCCGAACGCTAAATAGAAGCACTTGTAATCGTGTTCGGTATTGTTGATGATCCATTTTAGTTAATGGTGATGTTGAAAGTATGCGCATGATATTAAGTCTTTGTCAGTGTTATCAGGCTTAAACTAGATGTTTGGATCAATATGATTGACAGGTGAAAAATCTATCAAATGATAGCCGAGAATGCGCTTAAGAAAAGCTTAATTTTTGGGTTTTTTCCGTCTTTTCATCAGATTGATATTATAGAGCATTACTTCAATAAGGTGGGAGGCATTTTTTTTTAAACATTTTCACACCGAATAGCTCAAACTCATGGGGTATCTTTCTCTAGATAAATCTCAACGTTTTGTATATTGAATACTGTTCGCCATCTTTGCTAGCGGATAAAAAATAAGTATCTGATTTTATACAATATACTTTTATCATTTTATTTATATCTAACATTTTGACACCGTACTTATTTTTTCTTGTATAGCTATGTGATAATTATATGAAAATACCAGAGGGACCTTTTTTTGAGTTTTTTCAGGAATTTTTGTAGCACTCTGGTGAGTGTTTGAGAGTGTATTCAATACTCATCAAACTGATGGATATGAATTTAGTTATTGTTACCAGGACCTTAGCTAACTGTGTATTGGTGTACTCCCATGCTGAGGGTAATGGGCCTACCCTCGATAGTAGCTGTCTGAAACTAATCAGTCATTAAAACTAGGTGCATACATTATGGCTTAAAGCATTGATTGCTTCTCATAGGTTTGATTAATGAGTTCGCTGTACTTTTCTTCGATATTCTTTCGCTTGATTTTTAGTGTTGGCGTTAGGAGCTCATTTTCAATCGTCCAGTCTTCAGTCAGCAGGATGAATTCTTTGGGTTTTTCATAACTTTTAAACGATTCCACCTGCTTTTTAAGTGTTTTGGTGATGAGCCGTTGTATTTTGGGTCGCAATAAAATCTCTTCAATAGTACCTTGGATATGTCTTTTCTTTAGGATCTTTCTCAAAACATGCACATCCACAACTAACAGGGCTGTGACAAAAGGCCTATTTGCCCCGTAAATAAGTGCGTGCGAAAATAACGGTTTGAGTTTGATTTGTTCCTCTATAGGAGCTGGCGCAACAAATTTACCATTTTCTAATTTAAATTGATCCTTAACTCTCCCAGTAATAAATAGAAAGCCATCCTCATTGAGTTTACCGATATCACCTGTTCGAAAGCCTCCATCATCTGTCATGACTTCACGGGTTTTCTTCGGTTGGTTGTAATACCCTGTCATCACATTATCACCATAACAAATGACTTCACCTTCATCATTGTTAATGCGGTTCGTTGGATCTATCACAATTCGGCAGTGTTTTAGGGGTGTGCCGACGGACCCAACGATGGTCTTTTCAAAAGTATTCACAGTGATAGCTGATGTGGTTTCACTGAGGCCATACCCTTCATATAAAGGGATGCCTATTTGGTGAAGAAAATGAATCACTTTTGGACTGAGTGCACTAGCACCGCTGATAGCCATTCGAAGTCGACCACCAAAGGTATTGAGAATTTTTTTGAAGATCAGTGATGTTGCTATCGAAAGAATGGCTGATTCACACCAGCTAATCGACTGACCTTCGATGACTTTTTGTTTGATGGCTAAAGCACGATGAAACACTGACTGAATGATTTTTGGTCTTCTAGCAATTTTTTCCATTACGCCAGTGTATATTTTTGAAAATATGCGAGGAACCGCGAATATGATAGTGGGTCTCACCAGTGATAGATCTCCAATTATCTCCTGAATATCATTGACTAATGCGGTCGACATGCCGCTACGAATCACTGCGTGAACCTCGGTAACATGCCCAAAAATATGCGCCCAGGGCAAGAAGGAGAGCGATCGATCTTCCGGTGTTAGTTGAAAAGTTGTTAAACCTGCATCGATCTCGAATAAAAAGTTTTTATGACTCAGCATGACACCTTTGGGTTTTCCAGTAGTCCCTGACGTATACGCAATACAGCAGGTTTCATGGTACTGGTGTGTTTTCGCTGTTATAGGCTTTTCATTGCCAGCTTTACACAGTTGGTGAAAAGTGATCGTATTTGGCTCTTCTTGATCCAAGCTTATACTGTGTTCTACATGTGGTATTTGGTCTTGTATTTCCCTAATTTTTTCCCAACACTGAGGCTTGCTGGTTATGAGTACTTTGGCACGGCAGTCGTTAATGATGAATGCCCAATCATCAGCATGTTGCTCTAAGTACATAGGTATGAAAATACCCTCTAAACCAAAAGTTGCATAGGCAGTGATGGCCCACTCAACACGGTTATTGCTGATGATAGCTACCGCGTCTCCTGGACCAACGCCCAGTTCGGATAAGCCTGCTCGACAAGCATCGACTTGTTCGGCAAAAGCAGTGTATGTCATCCAGTGATGTTCATGATCACGCTTGGTTCCAAATAAAGGGCGTTCAGCAAACCGCTGACAAGAGGCTTGTTGCATTGCTACAAGATTGGTAAACGTGTCTTCCATGAGAGTATCCGTACTATTCATAACTAATAATCAGTATACGGAAATACTTTACGGGAATACAAGCTAATACCATGAAATATAGCGTTTTTTAGTTCGGCTGTTTGAGGCGGTCTAAGACAGTTTTTAAAAAGCGTGCCGACTCACCACCAGTGATACAGCGATGATCAAATGATACCGAAATAGGCAGTAGCTTCTGAGTGACGACTTCACCTTGTGGGTTAAAACCAGGAACAGTTTTCGCTCTACCTATCCCAACGATTGTCACCTGAGGTGGTGTGATCATTGGGGTTGCAAATTGGCCGGCGATCATACCGAAATTGGATAAGGTCAGAGTACCACCATGTAAGTCACTTGCCGCGATAGATTGATGCTCAGCTTGAGACTTTAATTGTTGAATTCTTTCTTTCAACTGCTCTGATGTTAAGTGATTAGCCTGTTGAATCACTGGTGCAAATAAGCCATGTGGTGTGTCTATAGCAATGGCAAGATGTAAGTCTTCAAAGCTTTTAATCGACCAAGTTGATGCATCGAAATGGCTATTCATGATAGGTTCCATTGCGCAACCTTGAGAAATGGCATGAATTATTCTTAGTGTCATGTTTGAGTAATCAGACCACTGTGAAATATTAGCTTCTTCAAATAAAGTGGTCAGTGCCACCTGTTGGTGTGACTGTGACATAGCTATGGCCATGGCTTTTTTTTGCATGGATAGTGGTTGCATGTCGGTTGCTACTGGTGTGTCTTGGCTCGAATGTTTTAAATGATGGTGGACATCATCGACACGAATGGGGCGTTGTTGCGGGTCTATAGCCTCTAAGGCAACTCCAGCTTTGCGAGCGAGTGCGCGAGCACTGGGTGTGGCAAGGTGTTCCACAGCAGTTGATGTCTGTAAAGGTTCTAGAATGGTATCACTGCTGGGGATATTACCCACCACAGTATTACTCGATGTCACCTCAGTTGGTTGGTCTGCGACTTTTTGAGCGTTGTCCTCCTCTTCAAAACCTATTAAAGGTGCGCCTGTTTCTAGAGCTTGGTCGATGGCAGCAAAACATTTTTCAACTTTACCAGAGAACGGTGCGGGTACTTCGACTAATGCCTTTGCGGTTTCAACGCTAACCATCGGCTGATCGATGACAATGGTGTCACCTTCTTGGACAAACCACTCTCGGATAATTCCTTCAGGTAATCCTTCGCCTAAATCCGGTAGTTTGAAAATTTTCATGCGTACTCCAATGTTGCTGTGGTGGCCTTAAGTATTCGTTGAACACAAGGCATGTAGTATTTTTCAAGTTGATAGTAGGGCATGACGGTGTCATAGCCAGTTACACGATTGATGGGAGCCTTGAGACAATCAAATGCATACTCATTTAGTTGTGCAATGATTTCTGCACCCACGCCACAGGTACGTGCTGCCTCATGTATAACTACACAGCGACCTGTTTTTTCAACGGATGCGATGATGGTTTGAATGTCTAGAGGTTTGATAGTGGCAACGTCAATGATTTCAGCAGAAATGCCTTGTTTACTTAGCTCGTCTGCAGCTTGTTGTGTTTCGTGCAGCATTGCACCCCAGCTCACTAGTGTGATGTCATGGCCTTGACGTAAAACAAAGCAGCGATCCAAAGGTAATGCTTGTCCATCATCGGGTACCCTTTGTTTGACAAGACGATAAACACGTTTAGGCTCAAGAAAGACGACGGGATCTGGATTGCGAATAGCAGCTAATAACAACCCGTAAGCATTCAGCGGATTCGATGGGATCACCACTCTCAGTCCTGGAATATGGGCAAATAAAGCTTCTGTACTTTCACTGTGGTGTTCGGGTGCATGAATACCACCACCATACGGAGCGCGATAGACAATAGGGCAATGTAGTCGTCCACGTGTGCGATTGCGAAGACGTGAGGCATGACTCAGAATTTGATTAAAGCCTGGATAAATAAATCCCATAAACTGAAATTCAGCAATAGGTTTTAAACCTTGGCTGGCCATGCCAACTGCCATGCCCGCAATCATTGATTCTGCTAATGGTGTATCCTTGACTCGATGCTCACCAAAACGTTTGGCAAGGCCATCGGTTGCGCGAAAAACACCACCATTTTTCCCAACATCTTCACCCATCACAATGACGTTACTGTCGTTTTCTAATTCATACGCAAGGGCTTGAGTCACCGCTTCAACTAAGGTTATCGGTTGCATTATCTTGCTCCTATTTCATCGTATTGTTCGATATACGCATCAGGGAGTCTTTCGTAAAGGTGATCAAATGCGGCTGTTGGCGGGCAGGGTGGTTGATCTTGGTATTGTTGAATAGCCTCATTGACGAGTCGATCACTGGTGCTCTGCATTGATTCACAATCCGCCTCATTCAGATACTGATTATGAATTAAGAAATGCTTGACGCGACGCAGTGGCTCGAAGGCCTTTGCCAATTCTCGTTCATCGTTTGGTTGATAACGTGTTGCATCATCGGCCGTGGTGTGATCACACAATCGATAGCTCAGTGCTTCAATGAGCGTTGGTCCTCCACCAGAACGCGCTTTATTGAGAGCTTGCTCGGTGGCTTGTCGTACGGCAACGACATCATTACCATCAATTTGTAGCCCTTCAAATCCGGCTGCAATGGCTTTTTGTGCAATGGTCTTACAGCGTGTTTGCTGAGAGAGTGGGACAGAAATCGCCCACTGATTATTATTCACCATGAATACTATGGGTAGCTGCCATGTGCCTGCGACATTCATGGCTTCATAAAAGTCACCCTCAGAGGTGCCACCTTCGCCAATAGTACAGACAGCGACTCGTGCTTCTTGTCGGTATTGAAAACTAAATGCGACACCCGCAGCATGCAAGCATTGGGACGCAATGGGTACGCACACAGGGAAATCTTCAGCGTGTTGCAGCAAGCTGCCTTTTTCATTGCCTCCCCAATATTGTAGGATGCCGAGCAGATTTTGCTTGCGATGCATTAATACGCCTTGATCACGGTAGTAAGGGCAAAAAACATCTGCTGGGGTTAGTGCATCCGCGATCCCCATACTAAAAGCTTCTGCGCCATGACAAGAAGGGTAGGTGCCCATTTGACCTGTTCGCTGTAAGTTAATGGTCTTTTTATCAAAAGTGCGTAAGGTTAGCATCGATTGATACAATGCTACTAATTTGTCGATGGTGACATCATTGGGAAGTGCTTGCGTTAACTCGCCTTCGGCGTTGAGAAACTGTAAGTGTTTTATCTCAAACTGGTCGACCGTTGTGGTGTGGTATTGCGTCATGAATTAGTCCAGTGGAAAAGAAGTGTTGTGTGGTGTGTGAGTCGTTAACAGTGTCGGCCGATTAGCGGTTTTTGCTGATTGTAAACGTTCCCTGACCATTTCCTCGGCGACTTTGATCGTTGATTGTTGTGTTTTAGTGGCACGCTCAAATAACTCCAGTGATACGTCATACAGCTTATTGATCTGCTCAGTGGCGCGTTCAGGATCTTGGTAGGAATAGACCATGGCAGCATTGATTAAACCACCGGCATTGATTAAAAAGTCTGGTGCATAGAGGATATTTTTTTCCTCTATGAGATTCATGTACTTTTGATGAGAAAGTTGGTTGTTAGCTGACCCCGCAATGATTGAAGTGTTTAACCTACTGATGGTTTTGAGATTAATCGTGCCACCCAATGCGCAAGGCGCAAAGATGTCGGATGGAAGGTCATAGATTTCGTCCAGGCCCACAGTTGTTATGCCTAGTTGTTGAATAGCCCCTGCAAGTTTTTCTTGGTTGGGGTCACATGCTGTGATAACAGCGCCTCTTTGGTGAAGCATTTGAGCTAATTCTAAGCCAACATTACCCAGCCCTTGAATGCTGACTCGGATACCATCAAGGTTATCACGTTTTAGATGATGTTTGACAGCAGCCTGCATGCCTCGTAACACGCCTAAGGCAGTGTGTTGAGCAGGATTGCTTTGGCAATCACTGAGTGAGGTTGCACCGATCACATAGGGTGTTCGATCGGCGATAATGTTCATCTCTTCAGGTGACGTGCCCACATCACATGCGGTGATGTATCGACCATTCATTTGATGAACAAAATCACCAAAAGAATGAAAGAAATCGCGATGATTGTCGATGTGTTTTGGTTTGATGATGACAGCTTTTGCACCACCATGTGGGAGGCCACTGATGGCTGCTTTTAAGGTCATCATGTAAGCTAAGCGTAAGACATCTTTGATCGCACTGGTGTTAGAGCCGTAGGTGAAACATCGACACCCGCCAATGGCTGGACCCAGGTCGACGTTATGAATGGCTATGATGGCATGAAGGCCCGTATCCGGGCAGACTTTAGTATGAATTTGCCCAAAACCGAGAAGATTAGCGTAGCGCATCAACGCACCGTAACGGTAATGACTAACCATGAGTGATACTCCTTGTGATTTTGGTAATGTACGGCGGACTGTAGCGCTTTGTACAGCCCAGTGTCCAATACATTCTATCTCAATGCTGACAAAGTGTAATGTCATGGTGCTCTGATAGCAAATACTCGTTTTGTCGTAGGATCAATGATTTACATTTGTACAGCTCGAGATTATGCTGGTGTCATGATGATTGACACAGCTAGATTTCAGTTCCCTTTCGTAATTGCGCATCGTGGTGCACCTCTGCTGGCTCCCGAAAATACCCTTCCAGCACTTGAAGCCGCTATTCATTCAGGTGCCAAGTATATCGAAACGGATATTCAACTAGCAGCCACTGGTGATGCCTGTTTGTTTCATGACGATCGCCTGAAGCGGACAACCAACGGTAAAGGTGTTTTTGAGAAACAGCCGTGGTCACTGTTACAGCAACTCGATGCGGGAGAATGGTTTGATTCACAGTATCGTGGTGTTCGCGTTCCACTTTTATCACAATGGTTACAATGTGCTGCTGTCCATTCTGTAGGCTTGAATCTTGAAATCAAACCAACCAAACAGGTTGAGGCAGTTGTCGATGCAACACTAGCGATGATCGATAAGCATTGGCGTGACGATTTACCACCTTTACTGATCTCGAGTAAGTCGCAAATTATTATAGGTCAATTTGCAGAACAACGTCCTTCACTTGCTCGGGCATGGGTATGCCCTAAATGGCGTTATCGTTGTGTGCATGTCTTGGAGCAATTAGCGTGTGTCTCCATCCATTGTGATCATCGCGTTTTGTCCGCTAAGCGTGTTAACGCTGTTCGATCGGCTGGGTTTCAAGTACTGGCATTTACTGTGAATGATAGCGATAGAGCCGATCAGTTATTCGATTGGGGTGTGTCAGCTATTTTCAGTGATAATATGGATTTAGTCGCTCAGTATGATTGATGTAAGGATTAAGCGAAAGTGCGACTGAGCGTGGATATATTGTTCTGAGTATCGTCCAATGGTGTAAAAATGCCAGGCAAGCCTAAAGCAGTCTTAGCCAATGCTTTATCAATTTCGGCGGTGCGAGATCTTACATGTCGGTCAGGTTTTTCAATTAAGCGAATTTGAATATGTTTGACATACAAACGATGTAATCCTTGTAATCTATCATAGTCGCTCATTGCTGAATTAAGGTTGTTTTGGTCGTCAAGGATTTCAAGAGCGCATTGGATGAATGCTGTACTCTTGTGGTGTGGTTTATTAAATAATGATAGGCATTTTCTTCTGGCATCCTTATGGATGAATCGTTCTTGGAGGGATTTAAGTGTGTTTGAAATAATCTCAATCTCATCAGAGAGGACATCGTTCATGGTGTATGATGATAATTCACTGATATTACTGGTAGTGCTTTCATTATCCTCTTCTGTTTCTTTTTTACGTATATTTATCGATCTACTCGACATGGGTTAACGCCCTTGGTTGGTCAATTGAACGTATAATAAACCCTAAAGATTAAATTTTTATTAAATATATCTGGAAAAGTCATGAGTATTTTGAATAAAAAGTGATCAATTTTTATATTTTTTTAAACTTAGTGACATCACTAGGCGCTATTGATCATTAAAGATGTGTACGAAAAAAATGTCTATTTGGGAACTTGTTTGTGAAACTCTTGAAAACGGAGAAGAACTAAATAATCTAAAAGAAAACCTAAAGGATCTGAGAGATAATAATTTTCATTCAGACGAACCTATGAGTCTTGAAGAAATAAATAAAAATTTACAAAATTTTATAGTAGACAGTTTATTGCCCAAATTTCAGGAGCGAAGAGAAGAAATAACGCTTGAGGAACTTCAGTCGAGTGGTGAAAATGAAATATTATTTAATCTTCTTTCTTTTGGGGAATATAAAGGGCTAATGATGTTGACCGGTCAAATGTCAACACTTCTTCGTAAGGAAGTACTTATTGATTTATCTAAAAAGCATTCCGAATATATTCCTGAACGTTTTTATTATTACGATATGTCGATTATTATATTAGAGAGGTTGATAGCTCGAATAGAAAATGCAGAAAAGATGGAATATAACAGATGTAAGGATTTTTCTCGTCAATTAAATGACGTCAATAAAGGTAAGACATTTAGTGAAGATTTTAAATCAGATTTAAATAAACTACGGAAAGTGAATGGTGAACTGAAAACGAGCTCGAATTCGAAAAAAAGTTAGAAAAAGAGCTCAATACAGTTCGGAAAATCTGTAAGGTTAAAAGTGTTACAGAACCCAATAATGAAAAATATTTAAGCGTCAAAAACAAGTAATAACGACGCTCACGGAGTTTTGATTTAAAACGATGAATGGCGTTTTAGTCGCCATTATATGAAAAATCAAGGAAGTCTTATCAAGACCCAAAGGGTGATTATCGAGACAATCACCCTTATCGAAAGGGCGCATAAATCTCCGGAAATTTACGAGTACATACAACTTAATTTGTTTAAAAATAGGGATAGGGACAGCGGATAGTTCCTATGTGAGCGTCCTCAACATGTCATTTGGACGCTCACAATTTGTAGACTATTAATTTTTCATTTTCTTGAAACTAATTAATCGTCAGTAAAGAGATAGCCACACCGATGACACCTGTGATCATAAGATACTCAAAAAAGGTTTTGAGAAAACCAGGTCTGCGGACCTGACAAGCTGTGTGCGATTAATGA
>DCQA01000015.1 GCA_002323325.1 Coxiellaceae bacterium UBA1530
CCAAACAGGACCATTAAGACCATCAACCATAAACCCACATTAACGGGATGAACAAGCAGCTCCTGACGATGCAACCAAATGGCTCCTGAAATCACTGCGAAGAAACCAGCAAGTATGTATGATATGCTCATTAAGGAGGTTGAAACTGGCAAAAAGACAGCCACCAGCAACATGCCGTAGAAGGAGCCTTGAGTCATTTTCGATGTCCATGAAACCGTCATGATAAAACTCTTCAGTGAAACTTAGGCGCATCTAATCACGAAAGTTCTCATACTGCAACGGAACTCCCCAGTCTTCCTCACGCAACCAAGCCATTACCGCCTGCAGATCGTCGCGCTTTTTACCAGTCACCCGCACCTGATCCCCTTGGATCTGCGATTGCACCTTATACTTGGCTTCTTTGATCCCTTTACAGATTTTCTTAGCAATCTCAGTTGATACACCTTGCTGCAAGGTCAAGGTTTGTGTGGCCGATTTATGCTGGATCACCGGCTCTTCTTCCACCAAATGCTGAATAGCAATACCGCGTTTAATGAGCTTTTGTTGCAAAATATCCAACATTTGCTGCAGTTGAAAATCCACCTCAGCCTTCATTGTGATACGCTCTTTCTGCAGCTCATAATTTGCGCCACTGCCTTTGAAATCAAACCGTGTGCCGACCTCGCGATTAGCTTGATCCACCGCGTTGGCTAGCTCATGTTGGTCAAATTCACTCACAACATCAAATGAAGGCATCGGTATCTCCTGTACTATTTAATATTTGGCTATCAGTGTAATGATAACCCCATCAACTGCAAGCCACCCCGCGAAATATTCGTAACACACTGATAATAAACGCTTTACATCAAAGACACTTGAGGTTGTCATGAGTCTCACCCACGCTGATCACAACTTTTTTCAAAGACTTAACCCATTATGTGCATTTTTTAATATTTTCTTAATAATTTTCTGATATGATAATCATCAAGTTCAATGACAGACCGTTGGTCTAAGAGAGAAATGCTATGGCCGCTAATCAACTATCACAAGACCCTGCTGTACGTAAGGCATTTGAAGAAATCCTAAATGCTACAGATGATGCAGCCAATGTAAAACATGCTCACTTAGACGGCAAAGAAAAAACACATGTGGCTGAGCACTCTACAGAGCTTACTTCTACTTTAAATATTCTTAATGCTGCCATAACGAATAAGTTTAGTGAAATGCACCAAAAAAATCGTGTATTCAGTCCTGCTACGCTATTTTCACAATCGGCTGAACAAAATCCATCTTCTGTGGAAGCAGGCAAGTCAACTACACCAGGACCATCAAAGAGATAATATCAAACCTCCCCCTCACACACTCAAAAGAGCAACTTCAGGTTGCTCTTTTTTTTCGCCCACTCTCAGCACTTGCTTGATGATACCCCCTCACCTATAGTCACTGAGATCACTGACTGTATGACAAGGAGTCTGACATGAGCCCCACAATCCCAATATTTAGCACCCATTTTGCGATGCGCTGGAGCGATATGGACGCCTTAGGTCATGTCAATAACGCCATGTATTTCACTTACATGGAACAAGCGCGAATTGCCTGGTTCCAACAACTGAATCTAGGCAACATCAACATCCAAGCTAAAGAAGGGCCGATTCTTGCCAATGCCAGCTGCACATTCCTAAAACCCATTCTTTATCCCAATGAGGTCACTGTCAGCATCACGGTCAACACACCTGGCAGAACCAGTGTGCACACACACTACCACATTGGCGTTGCAGGACAGCCTGATGACTACGCACACGGTGAAGCCACTATTGTCTGGATGAACTATCTCAAACAACAACCCACACCGATACCACCAGCCTTACGAACACAGCTCGAACACGCTGCGACTGAATAAACCTTTATACAAATAGAAAAGTGAGTCAGCCGATAAGCCGGGTTCTGTCGTGAACAGTCATCTATCTAGGATTGCTGTCGCCAACAACCTCATGCAGCCTACCCGAACTCTCGCGCGGACCACGCGTGCCCAAAGGGCGTGAGTTCCTATTTGGCCTTGCTCCGAGTGGGGTTTACCGTGCCATTACTGTTACCAGCAATGCGGTGCGCTCTTACCGCACCCTTTCACCCTTACCAGCAGACAAGCTGCGGCGGTTTACTTTCTGTTGCACTGGCCGTCGACGCTTAACGCGCCGCCCAGGCGTTACCTGGCACCCTGTCCTATGGAGCCCGGACTTTCCTCCATTACCATGAATGATAACAGCGACTGTTTAGCTGACTCGTGGCCATTATAAGGACTTGCGTTGGGAATTCAATCGGCTTATTGCGAGGTATCAGCCGAATCATTCACTGAAGACTAGGATGCAGAGGCAGCATTACCCAACTGATTGAAGGAGTCAGTGACTTACGACGTTGAATCTGCTGATGAATCACTACCGCCCTCTTCAGCAGAGCTATCAGCATCACTGTGCTGATCAGATGAATTACCATCGTCCGCCCCCTTGCCACTGGAGTCCCCATGGGTATCAACATCTTGAATTGCGGAATTCTGAGTCACCAAAGCATTACTAGCAACCACACCACAAGCAAAACGCGCACCACCACCACCTAATGGTAGAGGCAAGTCAGAATAATTATCGCCGCCCTCATGCACTACCAGCGCATGACCTTGCAGCATGGCAACTTTTAAACGAGGCGCTAAAACAGGCAAGGTCACCTGACCTTTTGCATCTGCAGTCAGAGCAGGCAAGTCGCCTAGCTCGCCCTCAGAATCATAGGGGCCCAAATGCATACCCGTTTTACCTGGATCCCAATGTCCACCGGCCGCTTTTCCTTGATCGGCACAACTAGGGTTTGTGTGCAAATGAAACCCATGAATGCCCGGAGTCAAACTGTGCAAGTGTGGAATAATTAACAAGCCAAATTCAGTATCGACTGCAACGATGGTACCTATGCTAGCCCCTTGCTGACCAGCAGGTACTGTCTTGTATAAATTAACTGACAAGCTAGCCGCTGAGACTATCGAACAAACACTTAACCCTATCAAAACCGCGAATAACCTTTTCATTTACTTCTCCTTTGCGCTCTGTTCAATAGCAAGACGATACAACGTATTTTTAGAACCACCGGTGATTTTTGCCGCCAAACGACTCGCTGTTCTAGGCGTACACTCTTCAAGTAACAACGCTAAGACTCTCTCTTGCTCACACTGATCGATATCATCTCTGTTTAAGGGAGACTTTTCAATAAGCACAACGAACTCACCTTTGAGCGTTGAGGGATCACTCTCGAAGGCTTTCACCACATCATCGACTGTTCCACGCAAAAAAGCTTCGAAGCGTTTTGTCAATTCTCTAGCAATCACTAATTGACGCCCCTCATTAAGCATTAATTTGAGCTGCGACAACAACAATGAAATACGATGAACTGATTCATACAACACAATTGTGCGAGGCTCATTTAAAATTTTACCCAAGATCTCCTCACGTCGCGCACCCTTTGAAGGTAAAAAGCCAACAAACACAAATTCATCTGACCACAATCCACTGGCACTCAAGGCTGTAATTGCAGCACAGGCACCAGGAATGGGGACCACCTCCAAACCTGCATCAATGACGTGTGCCACTAATCGAGCACCTGGATCACTGACCAAAGGAGTACCCGCATCAGAAATTAATGCGACGTCCTTTCCCTCACGTAAGTATTGAAGAACAGTGGAAGAGCGTTGAGACTCATTGTGCTGATGTAACGCCATTAGGTTCGTTGTCACTTCGTAAAACTGGAGCAGAGGTCGACTATGTCGCGTGTCTTCACAAGCAATCCAATCGACAGACTTCAATACCTCAACTGCGCGAAAGGTCATATCCTGACGATGACCGATTGGCGTCGCAACAATGTATAATTTCCCTGAATTCACCTGTTCCGACATCTCAACCTCGACCAAAAAAAGCAGATTATACGGGTCATCTCCGGCATAGACAATGCGCAGCCAGGGTTACATTAATCATAAAATCCGCTACACTGAGCGCTATGAAACGTTCACTGTTACTTTTTTACACGGCTCTTTGTCTAAGCTTAATCTCAGGTTGCAGCACCGCACCTTCGACCTCCTCTCAGCTAAGCGCCCAAACCTACCTTCAAATGGCTGCGCAACAAAGCGGAACCGAACGCCAACAACTAGAGCTTATGGCAGCGACTCGATACCTAGACGCTAATAACATTGCCAAAGCACAACCGATCCTAACAGCATTAGCTAATTCAGCGCTACCTCCTGAATTATTTGTGTCCCATCAATTACTTCAAGCAAAAATCTATATCAACCTTCATCAACCACAATCAGCCTTGAGGCTGCTATCCAGGTTAAATACCTCTCAGAATACAACCTCCTTAGAGCAACAAGAGGAACAACTTCAGCTCTTAGCGAAAGCTTATCAGCAAAATCACAACTTAGTCGCTAGTATTCAAACTCGCACTCAATTACTCAATCAAGAATCCTCAGATGATAGAAAAAACACACTGACTGCCATATGGCTATCATTACAAACAGTGCCTGCATCTACCATTGAAACTCTCAACGACCCCTCACTGCCTCGAAACATTCAGGGATGGTTTGAACTCAGCCAGATCATTAACAATCACGCGCCTCAAACTTCAATCAATGCTGCATTGGTTAACTGGCAGCAACGCTTCCCCAATCATCCAGCAACTGACTTATTACCCAAATCCTTAAATCGCTCACAAGCCTCTACACCGCAACATATTGCTCTGCTTCTTCCTCTCACTGGAGAATATGCAGGAAATGCTCAAGCTATTCGTAACGGCTTTTTTACCGCCTACTATTACGCAAAACAGCACACTACAAACACGCCCAGTATTCGCCTTATTGATACAACTTCTACGCCGATTAGCACTGCTTACCGAGAAGCGGTCAAATCAGGAGCCGATTTCATAGTCGGGCCACTCACGAAAACCAATCTAGCAAACCTCACTGAATCTCAACGAATCTCTGTTCCTACTCTGGCACTCAATACGCTGGCAAACAGTCGTCGCATTGATAACCTGTACCAATTCGGCTTGTCGCCTCTTGATGAAACCAATCAACTCGCTAAAAAAGCCCAACAAACGCAACATCATCGTGCGCTCATCATCGCACCCAATGACAGTTGGGGACAAAATATCGCCACGCAGTTGTCGAAGCAGTGGCGTCAACAACAAGGTGTTGTTGTTGACCGCCTAAACTATACTACTCGCAATAAGTTATCCCAAGAGCTTAAACAACTACTGCGAATTCAAGACTCATACTCACGCGGCTATGCCATCAGAAGTATTCTAGGCACAAAAGATGTCCGAATTATTTCTAGACGACGCCAAGATTTCGATAGTATCTTTCTCATCGCTCAACCGAATATGGCAAGACAGATTCAACCACTATTACAATTTTATTTCGCGGGCGATATTCCAATTTACGCGTTATCTCAACTCTATGATGGTAGTCCTAATCCTACAAAAGATCGCGATCTTAATAGTATCGTTTTTTGCGATATGCCCTGGGTGTTAGAGCCGCAAAAAATGCATCCTACCTACCTTAATACCCTACAGAAACAGAGCCAAAATGTTTGGCCAAAATCCTATCAAAAATACAGTAAACTTTATGCATTAGGTACCGATGCTTATCGTTTGAGTCAATCACTGAATACTATGCAATTACTCCCTGAGTTTGGGATTCGTGCGGCAACTGGGACACTTTATTTAGATGATAATCATATTTATCGCCAACTGATGTGGGCTCAATTTAATCAAGGTAAACCGAGACTTACCCATTAGATGAAACAGATAACACCCAGAAATCCGGTATGGCGACTCACCTGCTTTACCTTCATAATCGTAGCTATCTTCTACAGAATAGTTGATTATGCCAAGTCCTCGTCAAGATCAAGGTTATTACGTTGAGCAACAAGCCAAGCGCTTCCTCAAAAAAAAAGGCTTCATCTACCTGAGTCAACACTTTCAATGTCGATTTGGTGAAATTGATCTAATTATGAAAGATGGTGATACGCTTGTATTCGTTGAGGTCCGATCTCGACAATTGTCCTCATATTCGAATGCCCTAGAAAGCATTTCACTCAATAAACAACGAAAACTGATTAAAGCCATTCATGTCTATCTACACAGCCATCAATTGCCGCATCTCACCGATTGTCGAATTGACATTGTAGGGAAAGATGGAAGCAATAAATTGTACTGGATTCAAAATGCACTTGAGGTACAATACTAACCTTTTCAGCTAACCTACAGTACTCAACATGATGACAGACACTGACTCAAGCGTCCAAGAACGTATCAAAAATCACTTTAACGATAGCATTCAAACTAAAATCCTAGCGATGGACACCCTACTCACACCTATCTCTGAAGCAGGCCAGCTGATGGTCCAAACCTTACTTAACGGCAAAAAAATCTTGTGCTGTGGTAATGGTGGCTCTGCTGCTGATGCGCAACATTTTGCTGCTGAACTATTAAACCGTTTTGAAACAGAACGTCCTAGTTTACCTGCTTTGGCACTCACAACTGACACATCGACACTGACTTCAATTGCTAATGACTACAGTTACGCTGAAGTTTTCTCAAAACAAATCAAAGCACTAGGTCATGAGGGCGACACGCTATTGGCAATCTCAACGAGTGGAAACTCAGATAATGTCACAGAAGCTATTATGGCTGCGCATCAGCGAGGTATGCACGTTGTCACATTAACTGGTGGTAGTGGCGGTGCGATGGCAACCGCACTCACACCTAATGACATTGAAATTAAAGTGCCTGCTGACCGAACGTGTCGCATTCAAGAATGTCATATACTAGCGATTCATTGCTTATGTGATATTATCGATACTGAATTATTTCAAGCATAACACCACGTAAGGACACATCATGCGCCACCTCACCGCTATTTTGTTAAGTTTAATCACTGGTATCATGATCACTGCCTGTGTGCCAACGGCTGTTGTTGTAGGTGCAGCAACAACCAGTTCTGTAGTGTATGACAAACGCGATATAAAAACGGTATTGAATGATAGGAAAACCACACAAACTGCTGTCAATTTAATCAAAGCTGACTCGGAACTAAAAGGACGCTCCAACATTCATATTGCTACTTTTAATCATGTACTGTTGTTAGTTGGGCAAGCTCAAACACCCGAACTCAAAACCCGAGCTTACCAAATTGTATCCAGCGTCAAAGGTATCAGTCGTATCTATAATGAAATTACGGTTTCAGGAGCAACCTCGTCATTACAACACACTAACGATACCTGGCTAACAACTAAAGTTAAAACGGCTTTGATTGCGAAAGCTGGCTTAAAATCCAATCAATTTAAGGTAGTCACCGAAAATAATGTTGTCTACCTCATGGGTTTAACCGGTCATGAACAAGGTGACGAAATCACAAATATCGCTCGGCATGTTGAGGGAGTCACAAAAGTTGTGACGGTGTTCCAGTATATCACTTGAGGATACCCTTATTATGCAGGGATCATTACTACAAACACTGCACCTAGTGGCTATTCTAGCCATTCCACTACTACTGGCCATCACGCTGCATGAAGCTGCACATGGCTGGATGGCCAATAAGCTAGGAGATAATACAGCTCTTCTATTGGGTCGTGTATCGGCAAATCCACTGCGACATATTGATCTCATAGGTACGATCGTTGTTCCTATTATCATCGCTAGCATCAGTCCTTTCATCTTTGGTTGGGCAAAACCCGTACCTGTAAACTGGACAAAGTTAAGAAACCCAAAACGCGATATGGCTCTTGTTGCTATCGCAGGGCCTGGATCAAACTTAGTCATGGCACTCGGTTGGGCTGTCATTGCTAAGATTTGCTATCTATTACTGGGCAATCAGGTTTCCCTTGACCCCAATACCTCTCATACAATTGTAGGGTTATTTTTCCTGGCTGCTTACTTTGGGATTTTAGTGAATTTGGTGCTGATGGTGCTTAACTTAATTCCTATACCCCCCCTTGATGGCAGCAGAGTGGTGGCCAGCTTTCTATCGCCATCTTTATCACGGTGGTATGAAAAAATTGAGCCCTTTGGTTTTTTCATTCTTTTAGGACTCTTATTCTTAGGGCATCTTCAATTTATTCTGATACAACCTGTTATGGCAATCTTATCTTTTATTACGCAAAGCTTAGGTATTCCAAGTTTATCCTAACGCGACATCTAAACCATAGTGTAATGCGGTGGCTTTCATTACATAACGTGTTGCCAGTACCACACCTGGCATCATAGCTTGACGATCCGAACAATCTTGCTGAAGGGTTAAACGCTCTCCGTCTCGACTAAAAATAACTTGCTGATGTGCAAACATACCTGGCATGCGCACAGAATGAATAGGAACACCTTGAACACATTGAGATGCCGGATGGTCCTCTGATGCAATTGTCATTCCGTCCATCCTTTGCGCAGTAGCAATTGCCGTACCAGAGGGAGAGTCAACTTTCATTGGATGATGCATTTCAATAATTTCTGCATGTGGAAAATAGCGAGCAGCCTGCTGAGCCATCTGCATCATCAAAATCGCACTGATCGAAAAATTGGGTGCAATTAAACCTCCTAAAGCTTGTAACTGACATTGCTGCTTCAAATATTCGATATTCGATTCGGATAATCCACTGGCGCCGATGAGTGGTCGAATACCTAAAGTAATCGCTATCTTTGCGTGTCTAAACACACAACCAGGTAATGTAAAGTCAATCAACACATCCGGTAATGCTTGCTTTAAAACAGCCTCTAAATCATCTTCACGATTAATAGTGGCTACAAGGTTTAAATCAGGCTCGTTATCAATTGCTATTACTGTGATACGCCCCATTTTCCCACGAGCACCACTGACAGCGACGCGAATCGGCGAAACGCTCTTAACTGTCTGTTTTTTATTCATAATATCTCTCTTTTTAAAATTACATCAGATACATAGAGGGACATTACAACACATCCGGTCAACTTTCTATATTGATTATTTTTTATACACTATTGACAACCCTAGCCCCAAGACCTACATTATCGGGCACATTTTTATATATTCACTAACCCAAGGAGACCCACAATGTCTGTTTTAGTCGGAAGATCGGCCCCTGATTTTACTGCTGCCGCTGTCTTAGCTGATGGTCAAATCATTGATAACTTCAATTTCTATGAACAAACCCAAGGTAAATACAGTGTTATTTTCTTCTATCCACTAGATTTCACGTTTGTTTGCCCATCAGAGCTGATCGCTATGGATAAAGCTCAACAAGCATTCAAACAACGCAATGTTGAGGTCATCGGCGTTTCAATTGATTCTCAGTTCACTCACAATGCCTGGCGCAACACACCCATTAATAGTGGCGGTATTGGACCTCTACAATACACACTCGTTGCAGATGTGAATCATGGAATTTGCCAAGCATACGACGTTGAACATCCAGAGGCAGGCGTTGCGTTCCGTGGTGCCTTTATCGTCGACCAATCAAACATCGTGCGCTCTCAAATTGTTAACGATCTTCCATTGGGCCGCAACATGAATGAAATCCTACGCATTGTTGATGCACTTCAATTTCACGAAACGCATGGCGAAGTTTGCCCAGCCAACTGGAAAGCTGGTGATGCAGGTATGCAAGCTAATCCAAAGGGTGTGGCTGAATACCTAACAGCTCACGCTGATACACTCTGATCGTATCGTACATACATTCAATGATAAACGGCCTCAAAAGAGGCCGTTTTTTTCTATATCGAAGACTAACTTTCCATAGCCTGATCATATTGATTGATAATCTGACAAAATAATTCGGCCGTTTTAACGGTATCATAAACTGCTGAATGGGCTTCTGATTCATCAAATGGTATTTTTGCCGCTCGTATGGCTTTCGCCAAGACTGTCTTTTTACACGCTAATCCAGCTAATGTAGCCGTGTCAAAACAAGTAAAACTATGGAAGGGCGTTTTTGTAATCCCACATCGCTTTACCGCTGCCATCAAAAAACCCAAATCAAAGTGGGCATTGTGACCCACTAAAACTGCTCGTCGACATCCTGTCTTTTCTAGGGCTTGATTAACATATGTAAATAACTCCTTCAGAACCTCTTGCTCTGGAAGCGCAAACCTAAATGGGTGATCGGGATCAATGTGATTAATTTCAAGTGCTTTAGGATCAATCACTGAACCCTCAAACGGCGTGACATGCGTTGAAAAAGACTTTTGAGGCACCAAGATACCACCCTCCTGGCAGTCCACCCAAACAGCAGCAATTTCTAACAAGGCATGACAAGTATGATCCACTCCACCCGTTTCAACATCAACAACAACCGGCAAATAACCATCAAATCGCTTCTTTATACTAACACTCACTGACACTCTCCTTCCCTTTTCTCTGGTGTTGGTAATTATCTGAGCCAATCATTTTTATTGACCATCCGATCTGTTTACCGGCAAATAATGGTACAAGCTGCTCAGAACCAAAAGATAACTTTTCAGGGACTTCCCATGGCTCCTTGGTTAAAGTAATTTTTCGATCATTTAATGGTAATTGATAAAAACGGGCGCCAAAGTGACTTGCGAAATCCTCCAAACGATCTAAAGCGTGATGTTGCTCAAAAACTGTAGCGTACAATTCTATTGCGGCATGAGCAGAATACACTCCAGCACAACCACAAGCTGATTCTTTCGCATTGACAGGATGAGGAGCACTGTCTGTGCCTAAGAAGAAGCATGACTTCCCACTGGTGGCAGCTTCTACTAAAGCTTGTTGATCTCTAGAGCGCTTGAGTACTGGTAAACAATAGTAATGCGGCTTTACTCCTCCTACTAGCAAGTCATTCCTATTCAGTAGTAGATGCTGTGGCGTAATTGTTGCAGCGACATTTTTGGAGGAAGCGCATACAAACTGAACAGCTGCTTCAGTAGTAATATGCTCCAAGACTATGCGCAGTCGCGGAAACTTCCTTACCAATGGCTCTAAATACTGATCAATAAATCGCGCTTCACGATCAAAAATATCACACTGCTCATCCACCACTTCACCATGCACTAGAAGTGGCAAATCAACCTCTTCCATGACTGATAGAATGGGATCGATACGTGATAGATTTGAAATACCAAACTCTGATCGTGTGGTAGCACCTGCAGGATACAACTTGACCGCTAATACGCAATCAGACTGCTTTGCCGCACGAATGGTTTCTGCATCCATTGACTCTGTTAGATATAGGGTCATACACGGCTGCCATTGATTCTCTTGAGGGATCTGTTTCATGATTCGCTTATAGTAGGCTTGCGCATCGCCAACTGTCAGGATAGGTGATACTAAATTTGGCATCACCATACTACGCATGAAGTATCGTGATTGATCAGCGACCGTGCGTGATAACACTGCACCATCTCGCAGGTGGCAGTGCCAATCATCCGGTGCTCGAATACTGAAAGCTTCCACATCCACCCCCTTTGAAAAGGGGTTATTGTAACGAAAACCATGGAGCCAGTCAGCACAAAGTACTAGGCATTAGTATCAGTAAAAAAACACATATTGCAATCCCTGATATGATGCGGTAGCGTTTCATGTCGATTTTATCGTGACTTTTAAAAATAATTCGAAAGATCCAGTTAAGGAGAAACAATATGGCCATATCCGGTCGAATTTGTGCATTAGCAGGCACACTAGTACTGAGTAGTATCGCCTATGCAGATGATACATCCACCAACTTTGATAATTTATTTTACGAACACATCCCCAGTGTCATCACCGCACCACTATTCGGTGATCAGTCTGCGCAAGATGGATCAGACCTTCTTTACGGGTACTCAGCCACTAATCATGATTTACAATTGCTGAATGCTCATCAATCATTCACAAACTACCTCACCAAAAAAGAGGTCACCAACGATCGTCCTGTGCTTGTATTAGGTGGTGCATTTGAGGGGAATTTCATCATGAATGATGAGTCTGCCGGCTCAACAGATTTCAATAGCTCAATCGGAACTGCAGAATTAGAGACAGCAGCATTTATCAACCCGTGGGTAAGCGGTTTCATCTCGCTAGATTATCAAAACCTGCCAACCGTTACAGGAAATCGTAATCCACAAAATACCATTTACCTCAACATGGGTTACGCAACTATTGGTAACCTAGATGTATCACCCTTCTACCTTTCAATGGGTAAAATGTATATGCCATTCGGACGCTATAACACGGCCATGTGGTCAACTCCTGAAACAGCCTCACTTGCACAGATTCAAGATACGGCAACACTATTAGGCTACTCCAAAAACGGTGTATATGCTGAGGCGTTTGCATATAACACCTATCAAACGTCCAATAATGCTTTCTCTGAAGAAGGTGGAGCAAACCTTGGTTACAAAAATTCAGATGGCAGCTACCCATTCGAAATAGGGGCGAGTTATGTAAGCAACATGGCTGACTCACTCGGCATGCGGGATACCGGCTATGGTGATGATGTATCAACAGATTTCGAAGGTTTTGAAGTCAACAACGTTGATCTTGTTCATGATGTCCCTGGTGCAAATGTCTACGGCTCCGTTGGAATACGTCAGTTCACACTGATTGGTGAATACTTCACAGCCACAGAATCTTTTGATCAAAAGGACCTATCCTTCAACAACGAAGGCGCAACACCAAAAGCACTACAAGCTGAACTGGATTATAGCTTTACAGCATATAACAAACCTTCATTGATAGGCTTTTTATACGGTGAAACCTGGGAATCATTAGCTCTCAACCTTCCTAAAGAAAGCTACAACTTCGTTGCAAGCACCTCTGTTTGGAGGGATACCATTCAGGCAGTTGAGTACAGCTACAATAAAAATTACTCAACCAGTGACAGCGCAACGGGAGATAACTTAGACGGTCCTTCTGCTGGCGGTCATAGCAATGTCGTCACCATGGTTATGGGTTTCTATTTCTAGTACCCAAATATCTTTAAAAAAACCGCAGTTATCTGCGGTTTTTTTTTGCAAGAACACTAAACACTGTTATTTGCACTGACAAAACACTTAGGCTAACATCATGCAGTCATGATCAGCATCACTGTCAAGCGATACTCTGTCTATTAATTAAGCTTGATACCTTAACAAGGAAGCGAAGTAACATGAGCAGCTTCACATTTAATGCACTTCCACAAGCGATGATAGCGTTCATTGATAAACAGTCATCCAACCGTCAACGTCAGCTTGATGAGTGGTTATCCAAACAGTCGAGTTCAACACCGATCCTTCGCATCAATCACCATCAAGCACTCGAACACTCTCAACTAAAACGATGGCTGATAGAAACGGTGATCACTCAGCCCATGAGCCTGGAGCAGCAACTACAGTGCACTCTCAACTACCTACGGTCTCATAACGAGTATCGCATACTCATTATTGAACCCTATGAGATACTTCCCCCATCGACACTGATGGCACTCAAACATCTTGCCTTACAACAAAGTACGTTATGCAAACCACTTCTCCAAATTATATTGTGTGGACATAAAGATCCATGTACAACCATCGTCAATAAGACTATACAAACACTATCACCGAAGACTCAACCTAACCTACTCAACAATACGATTCAGAGTAAGAAGCCACCTCAGAATACCGATCATCAATCCAATCAAGCATCAGTCAATCGCTTTAATCAACATAGTGTAAAATTAATCTCATTAGGTTTGCTCGGGATTTTGATGTACGTACTCTGGCAAGTACAACATCAACCTAAACACACCATTCGTTCTCAACCACTTCATTCCTATCAACAACTGAAAAAAACACCCCCATTGTTAGAAAAAAAGTCGGCAAATCACGACATAAAATCTAAAGCAATAACAACCACTGATACCCCTAGAAAAAATCACTTCACACTACAATGGGCTAATAGCCACGATATTATTGCAACTCAATCACTACAAAAAAAACTTCAACTAAAAGATAGCCAAATTTTACGTGTCATCCAAGATAAAAATGTCCACTTTATTTTAGTCAGTGGCAATTACCCAGATGCTCATCAAGCACAACTAGCTTTAAAAAAATTACCCGAGACACTAAAAAAACATCAGCCATGGGTTCGACCAATTGGTCAAAGATAGTCAACTTTAATCCACCTCATGATATCTCTCTTGTGAGCCGAAACATATCTTGTTATCCTGATTTTTTATTATTCAATAATAAAAAACTACAAGGCTCACGCTATGACATCGTCACACAATCCCAATCACTACAAGCACTTTAAAGCTCGGTTGTTTGTATTCTCTATCATGTTAATCACTGGTTTTATTGGCCTGCTGATTATGGACCTACATCACAAGCTTTTTTGGCCTTATATTCAAATTACATCCGCGCTATTTGCCATATTATCAATATGGCTTTACTGGTACCTGGACAGAAATAGTGATAGTCATATGATCACAACCATATGGCACCAAGTATTACATTGGATTGGCCTACTGATCTTAATTTATCTAGCCACCTTCTTTGTCAGCACAGGCGTCATGGGAACAACACAGGCAGGACTCATGTGCATCAGCTTATTAGCACTTAGTGTTTTTCTAGCCGGCGTCTATACAGATCCGATTTTCTTACTCATAGGAATAACACTCGGTATTTTTGCTGCTGGAGCTGCTATGGTACAAGCCTACCTTTCTGTCATCATGATCCCTGTCATCATTGTCGTTGCTCTTATAATTTATGTTATTTTACATATTCAACGAAAAAGAGCCGAATAACGTGAAAAGATTCTTACTTTATCTACTACTTTTGTCATTAATATCTTCGTCGCATATATCAATAGCCGACACACCACCTAAAACATTAGCACAATGGCTCGAAAGCAGTTTACCCAAAACGGCTTATCAGCCGCACATTGGCATCATGATTCAATCATCAAAAACTGGAAAAATACTCTACAAAAAAAATGCCTCTCAATTATTTACCCCCGCCAGTATTCAAAAGCTTTTCACAGCCACATCGGCACTACTGTATTTAAAACCAGACTTTACCTATAAAACCACCATAACCACAACCAGTCACCCAGTTAAGCACTCACTCAATGACGATGCTTACTTACAATTTAGTGGAGACCCTTACCTATCATCAAAAGATCTTCTCCAACTATTTACTCAACTAAAGCAAAATGGAGTCAACCGTATTAATGGGACATTATACTTAGATACCTCTATCTTTGACTCGGTTTACTATCCACCTGGTTGGCTTTGGGATGATTTGAGTTACAGCTTCGCTGCTCCTATCAGTGCCGCCAACATCGATCAGAATAAATTCATTCTTCATCTCACCCCTGCCAAGAACATAGGAAGCAACCCAGAATTATCTTCAGATCTCCCATCGAGCATCATCACACTCACTAATCATGTTGTGACTACTGCTCACTATAAAAAAACTTGTCCATTAACGGTCTATAGTGATACGAGCAATCATTACGCCATTGGCGGCTGCCTGGTTCAACCCTGGAAAAAACAACATCGATCACTGGCAATCAGAAACCCTAATCCCTATATTCTCAAAAAAATACAAACGGCAATGAACCAAGCAGGGATTACTACTAAACATGTTGCATTCAAAAAAACACCCCAAGCAGCGACTTATCAATTATCAACGTATCACTCAGCACCGCTCTCAAAAATTGTCAAACAAATGCTTACTCAGTCAGACAATCTTGCTGCTGATACTTTATTAAAAACAATGGGTCATTACTATTACAACGAGCCAGGCACATGGCAAAATGGAATACATGCACTACAACACATTCTTAGTGAACAAACAGGAATTGATTTTCACCTAGCATTACTCACCGATGGCGCAGGGTTATCGCGCTATAACCTAGCATCACCAGAACAATTCTCCCAACTACTTTCTTTCATACAACAACGTTCCACAATTAAAAATGATCTCAAGGCTGCGCTACCAACACCAGGAAAATCAGGTACTCTTGCCCATCGAATGCATCAATACCAGCAATCTAATCGAGTTATGGCTAAGACTGGATCCATGACAGGCATTAGTAGTTTAGCTGGCTATATCAATACCCTACATAACGATAAACTCATTTTTGTTGTTGTAGTCAATGGCTTTGTCGGCCCTTCGAAAAAATACCAGCAGTTTGAAGATAAGCTTTGCCAATACCTTATCACAACCAAAAGTAGCCTTATTTAAACCGCAATAAAAAACAGAAAAACTCAATAGCCTATCTATAGATCTTAATGGCGCTGAGCTAATTTCACGTAGTGCTCAGCCATATAACACAAAAAATCCAGCTCTTTTTCATCGAGTAATCTTATTTGACTAACTGGTGATCCATAATATAAAAAGCCACTTTCCAATTTCTTTCCAGGTGGTACTAACGAACCTGCTCCAATCATACTATCACTTTCAATCACTGCACCATCAAGTATCTTACTACCCATGCCGACTAATACACGGTCTTGTATCGTACACCCATGAATAATTGCTTGATGCCCAACAGTGACATCATCACCAATAATTGTTGCAAAACCCTGGCCAGAAAAAGGCCCTGCATGCGTAGCGTGAATAATAACTCCATCTTGAATACTAGTCCTCTCACCAATTCGTATTGTATTGACATCACCTCTTATGACTGCCCCGGGCCAGATAGAACTACCATGACCTACCTTAACATCCCCTATCACAGTTGAAGCACTATCGATAAAAGCTGTCTCAGCAATATTAGGAAAAATTGATTCAAATGGACGAATTGACATTGATGATACCTTTTTTCAAATGTAATTTATTATAACCAAGCTCAAACGAGAGTTCTAATCGTACTAAGCTATTCCTTGCACCTAAAGATTTTTTTTGATCCAATGATCCTTTCATAGTAATAAGGTAAATACGATGACAACAGCATTACCAGTCTTTAGTACCATTCACGCTCACGATATTGAATCTCAACTATCGACCCTGCTCACTCGGCACCGTGAACAAATTACCACATTATTGAAAAACATGGAGACACCCACTTGGGAGACGCTTATGGCGCCTCTAGAAAAACACAGTGCTGAACTTCATAATTTCTGGAGCCCAATCTCACACTTGCATAATGTCAAAGACTCAGAAGATCTTCGAACTGCCTATTTAGCTTGCCTACCTAAGCTGTCTGAATTTTCCACCTGGCTGGGTCATCATCATGGATTATTTGAGGCATTACACCAATTAAAAGCCTCAGAGCACTTCAATCATCTAGACACTGCACAACAAACTATTATTAATAATGAACTACGTGATTATAAGCTGGCGGGCATCGATTTATCTCCAACTGATAAAGAACGCTATGCAACGATCGCTACTGAACTATCGACACTCTCAACTCAATTTGAAGCCAACCTGCTAGACACCACAGATACCTGGCAACACCTTGTGACTGACCAGCACGAACTAGAGGGCCTGCCAGAACGCTTCATAAAAACAGCCAAAAGGAAAGCCAGTGAATGCGGGAAAACTGGCTGGCTACTGACTCTAGATGCACCGTCATACATCACCGTCATGCAACATGCTAAGAATAGCTCTTTGAGAGAGAAGCTTTATCATGCTTATTGCACTCGTGCATCAGATCAAGGCCCGCATAATCCGAATAATGATAACTCAAGATTAATGCATCGAATTCTTACGCTAAACTTAGAGCTTTCCCAATTATTAGGCTTTAACAATACTGCAGAGTATTCACTAGCCACTAAAATGATCGATCATCCCGAAGAGGTACTAGAATTCATAGATAATTTACTCAAAGCATCACAACCTCAGGCCCAAAGAGAATTTGAAACGTTACAACACTATGCTCAATCTGAACTTAAACTGGATCACTTAAATGCCTGGGATATTGCATATGCTAGCGAACAATACCGACATCAATACTATGATATATCCGACGAGATGTTACGCCCCTATTTTCCTGCATCTCAAGTAATACAGGGTTTAATGACTATTGCGGAACGCTTATTTCACCTTAAAATTACTGAATGTTTTACTTTTGACTCTTGGCATGATGATGTTCAGTGTTATCAAGTCACCGATCAATCAGGTAACCTCATTAGCTACTTCTACCTCGACCTCTATGCTCGGAATAACAAACGAGGCGGCGCGTGGATGGACGATTGTCGCAACAGGCATCTCTCTGACCACAACACCCTTGAGCACCCTGTAACTTTTGTTACCTGTAATTTTATGCCGCCCTCTGAAGATACTCCAGCCCTACTGTCACATGATGATGTAGTCACACTCTTTCATGAGTTTGGCCATGCAACGCAACACATGCTTACACAGATTAATTATTTAGGCGCAAGTGGTATTACTGGAATTCCTTGGGACGCTGTTGAAGTCGCAAGCCAGTTTCTTGAAAACTATGCCTGGCAAGAAGATTGCCTACAACTACTCTCTAAACATTACCAAACCGGTGAATCATTACCCACCGAGCTTTTTGCAAAAATGCAACGCGCAAAAGATTTCCAGTCTGCAATGGGCATGATTCGTCAATTGGAATTTTCGTTATTTGACTTTCGTTTGCATATGGAGTTCGACCCAGA
>DCQA01000036.1 GCA_002323325.1 Coxiellaceae bacterium UBA1530
CAACAGCTGCTTGCTTAACAGCTTCCCAGTAGCGCAACAAGACCTGAAGATCCCATTGCAGCTCCTCTTCACTGCGACCAACACCGGCAGTTCTAGCAATAGCACTCATTCCATCAGGTATGGCTAAATTACCCATAATTTGTTTGAGTTGCTCTCGGTCTTCACCGTCAATACGTCTTGAGATCCCGCCAGATTTCTGTCGGTTGGGCATCAGGACAAGGTATGAGCCTGCAAGGCTGATAAAAGTGGTCAGGGCGGCCCCTTTGGTGCCACGCTCATCTTTTTCAACTTGAACGACAACCTCTTGGCCCTCTTGAAGCAGTTTCTTGATATTTGCTTCGCTGATATCCCCTTCTGGTTGGGATACAAAGTATTCTTCTGAAATCTCTTTGACGGGGAGAAACCCATGTTTCTCACTGCCGTAATTGATGAAGACAGCATCAAGGTGTGGTTCAATGCTGGTGATTATTCCTTTGTAAATGTTCGATTGTTTTTGCTGTTGTTCTGCGTGTTCTATGTCGAGATCAACGAGTAACCCATTTTGTGTGATCGCGACGCGTAGCTCGTCACGCTGAGTTGCGTTAATTAGCATTTTGTTCATTGTTAAAACCTTTTAAAAGGGCGCTCAACTGTATCTAGTAACAGGTTCGCCATCGGTTAGGAGTGACTCCTACCGATTTCAACTCACTTGCTTGTCAGTGTGATAGTCTGAAAACATATCTTCGCTGTTTTGTTGGTTAACAAGAGAGGATGTGAATTGTGTTCATAAAGTAGATTGAGCGCCGGTAAAATTCAACCATAACTGATAAAAATTGGTCTATTGTATGGCTTAAGAACGGTAGGTTGCTTAAATCCATGTTTATCAGTCAACGTATCCAAATATTGTGTTTTGGGGAACATATCGGTAAATTTACACCCCAAATCGATAACAAGCGCAACTATACCAGTGTTTTGTCTTCCCAGCAATACAGTGTACTTTCAGTAGCTGCTAGGTGCTCATTGTGCTAGTTTCAATCAGTTGGTTTAAAGTTATGATTTTGTTCATTTTTTTGAAAAGAATCGGAGGGGAGTATGGCTGCCCAGTTTATTACCGTTGATGCTTCCTCGGACAATCAGCGTGTGGATAACTTTTTGTTCAGGCACATGAAAGGGGTTCCAAAGAGTAGGGTGTATCGCGCGCTTCGTCAGGGCGAGGTGCGCGTCAACAAAAAGCGTGTCAAAGCACATACTCGTCTGTGTTTAGACGATGTCGTGCGTATTCCTCCAATCGGACTTGCTGAGAGGGCAGTGATCCAGAAGCCTTCCGACCAGTTGGCAGGCCTTCTAATGGATAGTATTGTGTACCAGGATAATGATTGTCTCGTCGTAGATAAACCTTCTGGTTTGCCTGTTCATGGCGGTAGTGGCAATCAGGCTGGTCTCATTGAATTGTTGCGCCTGCTGACTGATCCGAACGATAGCTATTTAGAACTGGTCCACCGACTGGATAAAGCTACTTCTGGTTGCCTGGTGTTGGCCAAAAATAGACCATTTTTAACGCATTGTCATGAAGTTCTGGCTGCTCGAAAGGCACAAAAGACGTATCAGGCTCTCGTGAAGGGTAATTGGCAAGGTGGTGAGATTCTAGTCAACGCACCATTGCTCCGCTATCAGCGCACATGTGGTGAGTCGGCCGTTAGGGTTGATGAGGCTGGTAAATCTTCGCAGACGATTTTTAGACCACTACAGCGTTTTAACGATGCGACACTGGTAGAAGCCATACCTGTAACAGGACGAACGCATCAGATACGTGTCCATGCGGCTCACATCGGACACCCCATAGGGCAGGATGACAAGTACGGGGATAAGTTTTTTAACAGAAATATCAGCAAGTTAGGTTTAAGTCGTTTATTCTTGCATGCGGTTAGTATTACGTTTCCCCTAGCGTCACCTGGCGAAACATTTGGGGTCTGTGTTCCGCTACCAGCTGCTTTAATAGCTGTATTGGATCGCTTGAATTGACACTGGTGATTGATACCGCTAATATCGCGCCTTTGGTAAAGAGATGTTTTGATGAAGAAGTCGGTTGACGTCGTAGATGAAGGTAAATTACCCATCTATTCATTCGATTACATTATCTCTTTAGAGCTTTTAGCACGGCACGCTATGACGCTGCAAGGTAAAGTTCCTCTATCTGAACTGCACCACGTAGCGGAGACAACATTACACAGTGAAGGTTGGGTGACGTTTTATTTTTCGTTTGCTCTTGATCACGATGGGCGTATGGCCATCGAAGGTTCATTGGATGTTGTTCTTTCATTACAGTGTCAGCGATGCTGCCAACCAATGGAATTGACATTACAAGTGTCTCCACGTCTGGTGGCGGTGAGTGAAGAGGAAGCCGACCATTTAGATGAGGATACAGAAGCGCTAGTATTATCTGGCGAGCCCTTGCAATTGGGACATTTAATAGAAGAAGAAATTCTACTGCATATGCCCCTCATTCCTCGACATGCTGATGAAGCATGTGAGTGGGTATTTAAGTAGAATAAACAGAACTTAGGAGTAATCATGGCAGTTCAACAAAATCGTAAAACTCGTTCGAAACGCGGTATGCGTCGCGCACATGACAGCTTATCTGCAAAATGTGTGTCTACCGATTCAATGACAGGTGAGCAGCACTTGCGTCATCACGTGGCACCTGATGGTTTCTACAAAGGCGAAGAAATCGTCGCCACACCAGAAAACGACGAAGAATAAAAATCACTGAGCATATCATGAAGATTATTGCTATAGACGCCATGGGTGGTGATCATGGTCCGCGAGCTGTCTTACCTGCTGTCGAAGACGCGTTGCGACTTTATTCTCATCTTAAGGTTATTCTTGTCGGATTGCAGTCAGCCATGGATGATCATGCTGAGAAACTTCCAGAACCGCTTCGTTCTCGTGTGGAATATGTCTACGCATCAGAAGTCGTGGAGATGGGAGAATCGCCCGCAAAGGCGATGCGTAATAAGAAAGACTCATCGATGCGTATCGCTATCAATCTCGTTAAAGAGGGTCGTGCTGATGCTTGTGTCTCATCAGGTAACACTGGTGCTTTAATGGCAACAGCGCGTTTTGTATTAAAAACATTACCTGGAATCGATCGCCCTGCAATACTATCCCGTTTCCCTACTCGAAAGGATGTGCCAGTTCGAGTTTTGGATTTAGGTGCAAACGTGGATTCATCCGCGCAACATTTATACCAATTTGCCATGATGGGCTCTATTGTTGCCTCAGCTGTCGCGGGGATTAAAAATCCCAAAGTTGGTTTGCTTAATGTCGGAGAAGAAGACATTAAAGGTAATGAGCAGGTAAAGAAAACAGCCGAACTATTGCAAGCATCTGATGCCATTAACTACGTTGGGTACGTAGAGGGTGACGCCTTATTTTCAGGAGCAGTTGATTTGATTGTTTGTGATGGGTTTGTAGGGAACATTGCCCTGAAAGCTGTCGAAGGTGCTGTGCGATTTGTTGGCGCTCACTTGTCGAGGGCTTACAATAAAAGCTGGATTACACGTTTTTGCTTTTTACCTTTGAGACCTGTCAAAAAAATGATAGACCCACGACGATATAACGGTGCTTCGTTTGTTGGTTTAGATGGTGTTGTTATTAAGAGTCACGGTTCAGCCGATCGATTGGCCTTCCTCAAAGCAATTGAAGAAGCTTTAGCTGAAGTCGATGAAAATGTTCCCCAGTTGATTAAAGACAACTTACGTCACGATATCAGTGTGGAGACAATTAAAGAGGAGTAGCTATGACGATGTCCTCATCAATTGCAGGCATAGGTTCTTATTTACCTAAGCAAGTAATTACTAATCATGATTTAGAGAAGACGCTAGATACATCTGATGAGTGGATTATGCAGCGTGTCGGTATTGCTCAGCGCCAGGTTTTATCGGAGGGTGAAACTACGTCGATGATGGCTGTTGAAGCGGCTAAGTGTGCTTTAGAGGATTCGGGTCTATCACCAAACGATATTGACATGGTTATCGTTGCTACAGCCACCTCTGAATACTGTTTTCCGAGTGTAGCTTGTATGGTTCAACGTGAGCTGGGAATTACTAATGCCTCTCCGGCTTTTGACGTCTCAGCAGCATGTGCTGGCTTTATCTACGGTCTTAGTATTGCCGATCAATATATCCGCTCGTGTGCTGCAAGGCATGTCTTGGTGATTGGTGCAGAATCGCTTTCTAAGTACGTCAATTGGCAGGATCGTTCAACCTGTATTTTATTTGGCGACGGTGCTGGAGCGGTCATATTGAGTCAGTCTGATTCCCCTGGAATTTTAGCAACTAAAATACACGCTTTAGGAGAGCACGTGGATCTCTTGTATGCAAAAAGCTCGCATTGGTCCTCTGCACGTGAAACTGTTCAGATGGATGGATCAGATGTTTTTAAGCTAGCAGTGACAAAATTAAATGAGATTGTCGATCAAACATTAGCAATGGCAGGTATGCATCAAGGCGATGTTGATTGGCTAATTCCACACCAGGCAAATATGAGGATCATCAAAGCGATCGCTAAGCGTTTGTCGTTACCAGAAGAGCGTGTGATTTTAACCATCAAAGAGCATGCGAATACCTCATCAGCATCGGTTCCATTAGCTTTCGATGTGGCTGTGAAGTCCGGTAAAGTGAAGCGTGGCGATAGAGTTATGTTGGAAGCTTTTGGTGCTGGTTTAGCATGGGGTGCTGTCTTATTGACATTTTAATCATGATGTTATCTGCGAAATAAGGAGTAGTTATGTCAGAATGGGCGATGATTTTTCCAGGTCAGGGTTCTCAATCCGTTGGTATGCTTTCTGAGATATACGCTCAGCATTCAGTGGTTCGGGATATTTTTGAGCGTGCTTCTGATCACTTGGGTTATGACTTATGGTTGCTGATTTGTGATGGGCCCGTTGAACAATTAAACCAAACCGTTTATACCCAGCCTGCTTTGTTTGTTGTTGAGTTTGCGTTATGGCGATACTGGTGTTCGCAAACAGACTTGCGACCGCATTGGATGGCAGGGCATAGTCTGGGGGAATACTCTGCATTAGCGAGTGCTGGCGTTTTTTCTTTTGAGGACGGTTTAGATTTGGTGGTAACTCGTGCTAACGCGATGCAAGCCGCAGTTCCCATCGGTGTTGGCGCAATGGCAGCTATCATTGGACTCACGGATGATCAGATAACGACGATTTGTGATGCTTGTGCTGATGGCGAGGTATTGACTCCTGCAAACTATAACGCACATGGTCAGGTGGTGTTGGCAGGGCATCTTGCGGCAATAGATAGGGCAATTGAGGCAGCACTTGATTCCGGCGCTAAGATCGCAAAAAAAATACCTGTCAGTGTGCCATCGCATTGTGCACTCATGCAGCCAGCGGTTGATGCCTTAGCAGATAAATTCAAAAGTGTCTCATGGCATCAGCCTATTATTCCTGTTATTCAAAATACGGACGCTGTTGTGCATACAGATATAGAGACGATTCGCCATGCTTTATTACAGCAATTAACTGGTTCTGTGCATTGGGTGAAGACAGTTCAGTACATGGGAGAACAAGGTGTTTCGCACTTGGTGGAATGTGGTCCTGGAAAAGTGTTAGCAGGTCTTGTTAAACGCATTGATCGAGAGCTCACAACATTGCCGTTCAACACCAGTGAAAATTTAACAGTCATTGAACAACACTTAGTCGAGGTACAGGCATGAATTGGGAAGATAAAGTTGCTCTAGTCACCGGAGCCTCTCGAGGTATTGGCCAAGGCATAGCGTCAGAGTTGGCTCGACAGGGTGCGACCGTTGTTGGTACCGCAACCACTGAGCAGGGTGCTGAGAGTATCACCCAGGCGCTGTCAGCTTTTTCTGATACAGGGCAGGGTTGTGTATTAGACGTTCGGGATACTGAATCGGTTAAAGCTTTATTTACTGAGATGAAGGCTACAGTAGGTATGCCGTCAATTTTAGTGAATAACGCAGGTATCACTCAGGATTCTATATTTCTGAGGATGCGTGAAGAACAATGGGATGCTGTGATCGACGCAAATTTAAATTCTTTGTATCGTGTGACGAAACTAGCACTAAAAGGAATGCTGCGTCAGCGTTGGGGTAGGATTATTAATATCGCCTCGGTGGTAGCTCAAATGGGTAACCCCGGTCAAGCAAATTATTGTGCCGCAAAAGCTGGCATGCTGGGATTTACCAAGTCGCTAGCATTAGAAATGGCTAGCTATGGTATTACAGTTAATGCAGTGGCTCCGGGTTTTATTAACACGCAAATGACACAGGACTTAACCGAAGAACAACAAGCAGCTGTTTTATCACAAGTGCCGATGAAGTCAATTGGTGCGGTTGAAGATATTGCATATGCAGTGCGTTTTCTAGCGTCTGATGAGTCTAAATACATGACTGGTCATACCTTGAACGTGAATGGAGGGATGTGTTTAGCTTGAGAAATTTTGCTTGCAAGATTTTTTTGAAGCATTACACTGATGAAACTATTTTTAAACTAAAGAGGACGAATATCATGAGCGATACTATTGACAGCCGAGTAATGCAAATTGTCAGTGAGCAGTTGGGCGTGAATGCTCAAGATGTGACAGTGACTTCATCATTTGTAGATGATCTTGGTGCTGATTCATTAGATACCGTCGAGCTAGTGATGGCATTGGAAGAAGAGTTTAACGTTGAAATTCCTGATGAAGAAGCAGAGAAAATCACAACGATTCAACAAGCAGTTGATTTTATCAATTCTGCTGCTGAGTAATTTCGTTTTTTTAAAACAATCGAAATAATAAGGAGTGGGTTGTGAAAAGACGTGTTGTTGTGACAGGTTTGGGTTGTGTATCGCCTTTAGGTAATACGGTGCCTGATCTTTGGCAGGCAATTCAGGCAGGACAGAGCGGCGCTCGTCTGATTGATGATTTTGATACAACACAATTCGCAACGCACTTTGCAGCTACCGTTAATGGTTTTGATGCGTCACTGTCACTCTCTGCCAAAGAGGCGCGTCGTATTGATCTGTTTATTCAGTATGCTGTTGAGGCATCACGTCAGGCAATTCTTGATGCAGGCCTACCTGGTAGTCCCGAGTCTTTCAATGATCGCTGTGGTGTGGCCATCGCATCTGGTATTGGTGGCTTACAAACGATGGAAGATAATGCCAAGAAACTTCTAGATTCTGGTCCGCGTAAAATTTCGCCGTTCTTTATTCCCGGTCAAATTATTAACATGGCTTCAGGCTATGTCTCAATGAAGTACAAGCTTCGAGGACCTAATCTCTCGATGGTCAGTGCTTGTGCATCCTCCGCTCACTCACTGGGTTTTTCGGCTCGCATGATTGAGTATGGTGACGCGGACATGATGATCACAGGTGGTGCTGAAAAAGGCAGTACTCCACTCGGTATTGGTGGCTTTAATGCTTTAAAAGCACTATCCACTCGTAATGACGATCCGACTAAAGCCAGTCGCCCTTGGGATAAAGACCGCGATGGTTTTGTTTTAGGCGATGGTGCTGCCATACTGGTTCTTGAGGAGTATGAGCATGCTAAGGCGCGTGGGGCTCAGATTTACGCTGAAATGAAAGGCTTTGGTATGAGTGGTGATGCTTATCACATGACAGCAGCTGACCCAGATGGTGCTGGCTTTATCCTCAGCATGAACCATGCATTGCGAACCGCTGATATGGTTCCTGAAGAGATTGATTATGTAAATGCCCACGGAACATCAACGCCACTCGCTGATCCTATCGAGTTAGCCGCAGTTAAGCAGGTATTTGGTGCCCATGCCAATACGCTTTCTATGAGTTCAACTAAATCCATGACGGGTCATCTCCTTGGCGCAGCCGGTGGGATTGAGGCACTATTGGGCTGTTTAGCTATTCGTGATCAAGTTGCACCGCCGACAATTAATTTAGACAATCCATCTGAAGGTTGTGATCTCGATCTTATTCCTCATAAAGCGCGCTCTATGCCAATTCGATCAGTCCTGTCAAATTCATTTGGTTTCGGTGGTACTAACTCTACGCTCATCATGAGTCACTTGGATGCTTAAGTAGCGCTGTTCTCATCAATGACTTTTCAGTATGATGGTTCTCGATCTCAATGCACTTTTCTATTGGTTTAGCATTGAGTGGTATTGAGAGGGTGTGATGAAGTATTGGGTATCACGTGTCAAGCAATGGATTTTAGGGTTACTAATATCTGCGCTATTTCTAGCGCTAGCACTTTGGTATTGTTGGCATCTTCCACTTGTGTGGTCCTCTTCTACCTTAATAATTCCTCGTGGAGCAGGTGTCAACGCCGCTATTAAACGCGTGGCTGCTTCCAATCAGACCTACCCCGTTCAGCTCGTTGCATTACTGGTCAAAACTTTTGGTTGGCGTATGCAGATGCACTACGGCGAGTATACATTGCACGATCATTTATCCTTATCTGAGTTATTGCATCATATTCACAACAAGACTGGTTTGGTGCAGCATCATGTGACTTTGATCGAGGGTTGGACGTTTCAGCAAGTGAAACAGGCGTTATTACATCAATCCTCTTTAAATACAGTTGGGTTAAATCATTCTAACAAGACGATAATGCAGTCACTGGGAGAGGTTGCTTTGCATCCTGAAGGGCAGTTTTATCCTGACACCTATCAGTACGTGTGGGGTAATTCCTCATTGAGTGTTTTGCGTGAATCACATCGAAAGATGAAAAAAACTTTGCAACAAGCATGGGAGAAACGTGCTACTGGTTTACCTTATCAGTCATCTTACGAGGCTTTAATCGTAGCATCTCTGATTGAGGTTGAGGCTCCTAGTAAGGATGAAAGACCTTTAGTTGCCGGCGTTATTTTGACCCGTTTAAAAAAGGGTATGCGCCTACAGATTGATCCTACGGTACTCTATGGATTGGGTAAGCCCTATGGTTCGTCTATCACTAAAACTGATTTAGCCACCATTACGCCTTATAATACATATCGTATAGTTGGATTGCCTCCTACACCCATTGATATGCCAAGTGCGTCCTCTATTCATGCCGCCTTGCATCCTATTTTTCAAGGATATTTATTTTATGTTTCTAATGGTGATGGCACGCATACTTTTTCTCAAAACTATGCACAACATCTAAGGGGAGTAGCTCGTTACCGTAAGATCGAAGCTGAGATCAAGCAATCCAAAGAGCCTCTGTCGTCTTCATCATACACAGAGATGTTTGATTGGCGGTCTCTAATGATACGCTCTTTACAATGGTTTATTTTGAATAGGTAGCAGACTATGAGTACAGGTATAGGGTATTTTATTTCGTTAGAAGGTGTTGAAGGTGTAGGTAAGAGTACGGCTAAGACATGGATAGAAAGTTTTATTCGACAACATGGTATTGATTTAGTGGTTACTCGTGAGCCAGGCGGTACTGATGTGGCTGAAGAGATTCGACAAGTCTTATTGGATTGTCATCAGGAGCCTCTCGCTATTGATACAGAGGTCTTGCTAATGTACGCAAGCCGCGCACAAAATATCGAGCAAGTGATAGCGCCTGCGTTAGCCGCTAATCAATGGGTATTAGCAGACCGATTTGCTGATGCAAGTTTAGCGTATCAAGGCGGTGGACGCCAAGTTGGCCAAGAACGTATGGCCATCATTAATGAATGGGTATTGAAAGGATTAAAGCCAGATCTAACCATTCTACTAGATGCTCCTGTTGAGGTTGGTTTAGAACGTTTGCAAGCTCGTGGGGAAAAAGATCGTATCGAACAAGAGTCAGTAAGTTTTTTTCATCGTGTGCGTGATACGTACTTAGAATTGGCCACGAAAGATTCTGAGCGTTATCGTATAGTCGACGCCACACAGTCTATTTCAGCTGTTGAGGCGCAATTAAAACTTATTTTATCGCCTATTGTTGCGAGGTCTTTAATATGAATTACCCGTGGTTGCAACAAACATGGCAACAACTGTTATCACAATATCATCGTCATGCGGTGCATCACGCATTATTATTTGCTGGTGCAGCTGGTTTGGGTAAGCAGGCTTGTGCTAAAGCATTTGGACAGTTGTTGTTGTGTGAGAATGGACATGGTAAGTCTAAGGCATGTGGTATTTGTCAGTCTTGTCGTTGGGCATTAGAGGGTACGCACCCTGATGTTTATACGGTGACATTACAAGATAAAGCTAGCACGATAAAGGTCGATCAGATTCGTGAATTAACTGAGCAGTTATCGCAAACTGCGCATCGAGGTGGTTATCAAGTCGTTTATTTATATCCGGCCGATGCATTATCGCTAGCTGCCTCTAATGCACTATTGAAAACGTTGGAGGAACCTTCTGGAAACGTGGTCTTTATTTTAGTAACGAATCATAAAGACCGTTTACCTATTACTGTCAAAAGTCGATGTCAACTGCAGTCATTTCAAATCAACAACCCGTCTGAGGCTGAACATTGGTTGGCAACTCAAATAAATGATCCTACAATATCTTCAGATCGACTATTACGCGCTGCCCATGGCGCACCTTTATTGGCAATCACTTTGGTAGAGGAGGGTTATCTTGAACTACAAGAGCGTGTCGTAGAGCAAATGATTGCCCTCCTAGAGCGCAAAGAACAGCCTGTTTCTGTAACAGCCTTATTAATGAAGCTCGACATAGTGCGTGTCTTCGATACATTACTTATTGTTGTGACTGACTTAATCAAGCGAGTTATGGGTGTCTCTATCAATACTTATATTCTTGAGAAGCAGCAATTAAATGCTTTGCCAGTGGCCAGTAATCTTTCACTATCCATGTTGCAACAGTGGTTATCATCGTGTCTTGAAACAAGAGCATTATTACAAAGGCATTCAGGCATCAATACTCACATGGCATTAGAATCTTTATTGATTCAATGGCCAAGTATTCTTAATAATAGATAGGACGTAATTATGATGATTGATACGCATTGCCACTTAAATCTTCTCGATTTAGCGCCGTTCAATGGTAGTGAGGAGGATATGATCACGGATATGCTAGATCATGGTGTGAAACGTGTAGTATGTATTTCAATAGATCTGGAAACACTGCCTGAGGTGCTCTCATTTGCAGATCGTTATGATGCTGTCTATGCATCAGTTGGAGTGCATCCATCGTCATCACTAAAGGCAGGGCCAGATGTTGATACATTAGTGATGCTTGCTCAGAAACCAAAGGTAGTTGCGATAGGCGAAACTGGTCTTGACTATCATTATAATGATAGTGGTCTTGAAAATATGCGTGAACAATTTAGAACGCATATTCAAGCGGCACAGGCTGTTAAGAGACCATTAATCATTCATACACGTGCTGCTCAAAAGGATACGATACAAATTATGCAAGATGAGCAAGCTCGAGATGTAGGTGGTATCATGCACTGTTTCACTGAAACTCAAGCCATGGCAAAAGCATCCATGGACATGGGTTTTTATATTTCTTTTTCAGGAATAGTCACGTTCAAGAATGCAGCCAATGTTCAAGCAGTGGCAGAGTATGTACCACTTGATCGTATGTTGATTGAAACCGATGCGCCCTATTTAACACCAGTTCCTTTTAGAGGAAAGCCCAATCGACCTAGCTATGTTCGTTTTGTTGCAGAGAAAATAGCTGAATTAAAACAGTGCTCAGTTGAGAAGGTTATGTCTATAACCACTGATAATGCTATAAAGGTTTTCCAATGGTAGCGCGTGAATATAATCCTTCATTGGACGAGATGCAGGCATTAGCAATCGATCATATAAGTCGCTCCGTACGTAACAAAAGAAAAGCAATGCATGCTCCTGCTTTGTCTATACAAGGTGAATCAGTTGCACCCAGGACAGTAATATTAAGAGCCTTTGATGAGGTCGACAGACAGTGCGTTTTTCATACAGACTTTCGTTCTCAAAAAATTGCCTCATTACAACAATCAAAAATAGCTTTTTTGCATGCGTATGATCGACGTTCACAATTACAACTAAGAATGATGGGAGAGATTTCTTTAGAGTATGATAATTCATTAACTCGATCTTGGTGGCAGCGTCTTAGTCCATACGGAAGGAACATTTATTGCACTTCGTTAAAACCTGGTTCAATGATGGATGAACCTGTATCATCTCAGACTGATAATCAGAAGAGTGACGATGATCTAGGTTATCAGCATTTTTCAGTTCTGAGATTTACAATAATACAACTCGAATGCTTATTATTAGGGCGAGGTAGGCAACATCGGTCATTGCATGAATGGACTGATAATGAATTATTGCAGCACTGGCTAGTTCCATAAATATTCAAAAAAGTTACCAGTAAACCGATGTCGGTTAACATCTATATTGCCCATTTTAACAACAGGAGGCTCAGTGATCACTGAAGAAATGAGGATCTTCTTCAAGTATTAATTTATAAAAAGATACCACAACGGCGTTAGTCCAACCAAAGCCTCTAACGTTCTCTTTATATCCATAGAGGATTTTATTATTCACTTCGGAGTTACACTCTAGTACATCGTATTTTTCAAATAAACATTGTGTGTGACTAAAGTCAGATACAACCATACTCAGAAATTTTTTAGCAATTCGGAGCGCATCAGCCTTATAACCATATTGTAGAAGTCCTTGCACGATCATATATTGGTGCGGAGCCCACCCAAACGGTGCATCCCATTGCATTCCTGTGAAGAAAGTACTACAGAGTACACCTCCTTGGGACTCCAGTATACTGAGTAATTTAACAATAGATTGCCCCTCTTGCGGAGAAGCTAAACCAGCCCATAATGGATAGAATGTTGTTGCATAGGTATATGGTCTTATACGCATAGTTTCGAAGTTTAAATCAAAGAATTGATTTAACGCCGGCGAGTAAAGGTAGTGTCTAATTAACCCTCTCTTCTCTCTCGCTTGTTCAGCCCAATAATTGCTTTTATCAAGATCTTCAATATCATGATAGAGTTCGCTCATCAGTGCGCATTCTTTAAAGAGTAAAGAGTTCAGTCCTATAGGTGCGTATTGAAGAATATCAGCGCTAAATGGGCCAAATTTGTTAGTTACATCAAAACCAGATTCTCTCATAGCGGCATCAGCACTATAGAATTCTGGTTTAAGTCGGTGAGTTTTACGATCATAAAAACGAGAGACATCAAAGGCAAAAACTGTATTATCACGAAAGTATGCTTTAACTTCATCATAATAGCTATCTGGAACTTCGACTAATGGCTCATGGTGAAGGTCTGGCGCATATCGACTCAGCTTAAGGTCTGGAATAAGTTGTGGCTCTGTTTGCCAATATTCATAATATTTTTCTACCAGAGGTAGGGCGCTAGCAAGCCAGTCTTTATCCATTATTTTTTT